>NZ_JBIAVW010000060.1:0-1021 GCF_042894785.1 Streptomyces sp. NPDC001502 | reverse complement strand
GCGGCGGTCAGCGGAGCCGACTCAGATGTCGAGGAAGCGGACGTCCTTGGCGTTGCGCTGGATGAAGGAGCGCCGGGCTTCGACGTCCTCACCCATCAGCACCGAGAACAGGTCGTCGGCCTGCGCCGCGTCGTCGAGGGTGACCTGGCCGAGGACCCGGTGGTCCACGTCCATGGTGGTGACGCGCAGTTCCTCGGCGTTCATCTCGCCCAGACCCTTGAAGCGCTGGATCGAGTCTTCCCTGATCCGCTTGCCGTTCTGCTTGCCGAGTTCCACCAGCGCGTCGCGCTCGCGGTCCGAGTACGCGTACTCGAAGTCGTCCCGGCCCCACTTGATCTTGTAGAGCGGGGGGCGGGACAGGTACACGTGACCGGCCTCGACCAGCGGCCGCATGAAGCGGAAGAGGAAGGTCAGCAGGAGGGTGTTGATGTGCTGGCCGTCGACGTCGGCGTCCGCCATCAGGATGATCTTGTGATAGCGGAGCTTCTCGATGTCGAAGTCCTCGTGCACACCCGTGCCGAAGGCGCTGATCAGCGCCTGGACCTCGGTGTTCTGCAGGATCTTGTCGATCCGGGCCTTCTCGACGTTCAGGATCTTGCCGCGGATCGGCAGGATGGCCTGGTACATCGGGTTGCGGCCGGACTTCGCCGAACCGCCGGCCGAGTCGCCCTCGACGATGAAGATCTCGCACTTGGTCGGGTCGTTCGACTGGCAGTCGGACAGCTTGCCCGGCAGCGAGGCCGACTCCAGCAGACCCTTGCGACGGGTGAGGTCACGGGCCTTGCGGGCCGCGACACGCGCCGTGGCCGCCTGGATCGACTTGCGGATGATGTCCGCGGCCTCGACCGGATTGCGGTCGAACCAGTCGTTGAGGTGCTCGTGGACGACCTTCTGCACGAAGGTCTTGGCCTCCGTGTTGCCCAGCTTGGTCTTCGTCTGCCCCTCGAACTGGGGCTCGCCCAGCTTCACCGAGATGATCGCCGTCAGACCCTCACGGATGTCCTCACCCGCGAGGTTGTCG
>NZ_JBIAVW010000059.1:0-1100 GCF_042894785.1 Streptomyces sp. NPDC001502 | reverse complement strand
GAGACGGCCTAGGTGTATTGATCACGAGCGTTGTTGACACTCGGCAGGTCTTGAACATGGCGAAGACCTCCGGTGTGGTGGGAGCTGTCTAGGAACTCACCGCACGGAGGTCTTCGTGTCCCACCGTAATGCCCGGCTGACCGTTCACGGCAGGCGGATCCTGGTCGAACGTGTTCTTGCCGGCCGTCCCGTCGCGCACGTGGCCGCGGAGATGGGCATATCGAGGCCCACCGCCCACAAATGGGTCCGCCGCTGGCGGATCGAGGGCGAGGCGGGGCTGCACGACCGTTCCAGCAGGCCGGCAAGGACTCCGCACCGCACCCCGGCCGCGACCGAGTCGGCCGTGTGCCTGCTACGTGCCGAGCGCAAGCTCGGCCCTGCCCGGATCGGCCCGATCCTGGACCTGCCCGCCTCGACCGTGCACCGAATCCTGGTCCGGCACGGTCTGAACCGGCTGGCCTTCCTCGACCGGCCCACCGGCCGGGTCATCCGCCGATACGAGCGGGCCCGGCCCGGCGAGCTGGTCCACGTCGACATCAAGAAACTCGGCAACATCCCCGACGGCGGCGGCCACAAGGTCATGGACCGCCGCACGGCGATGGACAACAAGCTCGCCACCACCGGCGAACGCAAGAGCTCCAAGCCGGTGATCGGCTACGCCTACGTCCACTCCGCCGTCGACGACCACTCCCGCCTTGCCTACAGCGAAGTCCTCACCGACGAGCGCAAGGAGACCGCCGCCGGCTTCTGGCAGCGGGCGAACGCCTTCTTCACCCGCCACGGCATCAGCGTCGAACGCGTCCTGACCGACAACGGCTCCTGCTACAAGTCGAAACTGTTCACCCAGACCCTGGCCGCGGCCGGCATCACCCACAAGAAGACCCGGCCCTACCGGCCGCAGACCAACGGCAAGGTCGAACGCTTCAACCGCACCCTGCTCGACGAGTGGGCCTACCTACAGCCCTACACCTCCAACAACGAGCGGACAGCGGCCCTGGCAGACTTCCTCCACACCTACAACCACCACCGCTGCCACACCGCACTGGACGGACACCCGCCCATCAGCCGGGTAAACAACGCTGCAGGTCAATACACCTAGG
>NZ_JBIAVW010000058.1:0-1186 GCF_042894785.1 Streptomyces sp. NPDC001502 | reverse complement strand
GTGGAGGCGGCGCGGGCGAGGAGGATGGCGGTGATGGCGGCGAGTTCCTCGGGCCGGGCGTTGCCCTTTTCGACCTTCAGGAGGGTGTCGGCGGTGATGCTCATGTGGTGGCAGGTCTCCTTCGCGGTTACTGCGGCGGGTTGCCGTGCTTGCGGGACGGCAGATCGGCGTGCTTGTTGCGGAGCATCGCGAGGGCGCTGACGAGGACCTCGCGGGTCTCGGCGGGGTCGATGACGTCGTCGACGAGGCCGCGTTCGGCCGCGTAGTACGGGTGCATCAGTTCGGCCTTGTACTCCTTGACCATGCGGACACGCATGGCCTCGGGGTCCTCGGCGTCCGCGATCTGCTTGCGGAAGATGACGTTGGCCGCGCCCTCGGCGCCCATCACGGCGATCTCGTTGGTCGGCCAGGCGTAGGTGATGTCGGCGCCGATGGACTGGGAGTCCATGACGATGTACGCGCCGCCGTAGGCCTTGCGCAGGATCAGGCTGATCCGCGGGACGGTGGCGTTGCAGTACGCGTAGAGGAGCTTGGCGCCGTGGCGGATGATGCCGCCGTGTTCCTGGTCGACGCCCGGCAGGAAGCCGGGGACGTCCAGGAGGGTGATGATCGGGATGTTGAAGGCGTCGCACATCTGGACGAAGCGTGCGGCCTTCTCGGAGGCCTCGATGTCCAGGACACCGGCGAGGTGGCCGGGCTGGTTGGCGACGATGCCGACGACCTGGCCGTTCATCCGGGCCAGGGCGCAGATGATGTTGCGGGCCCAGCGCTCGTGGATCTCCAGGACGTCGCCTTCGTCGACGAGTTCCTCGATGACCTTGAGCATGTCGTACGGGCGGTTGCCGTCGGCGGGGACCAGGTCGAGGAGGACCTCGCTGCGGCGGTCGGCCGGGTCGCTCGTCTCGTGGACGGGCGGGTTCTCGCGGTTGTTGGAGGGCAGCATCGAGATGAGGTAGCGGACCTCGGAGATGCAGGTCTCCTCGTCGTCGTACGCGAAGTGCGCGACGCCGGAGGTCTCGGCGTGGACGTCGGCGCCGCCCAGGCCGTTCTGGGTGATCTCCTCGCCGGTCACCGCGCGGACCACGTCCGGGCCGGTGATGAACATCTGCGAGGTCTCGCGGACCATGAACACGAAGTCCGTCAGGGCCGGGGAGTACGCGGCGCCGCCGGCGCACGGGCCGAGCAT
>NZ_JBIAVW010000057.1:0-1452 GCF_042894785.1 Streptomyces sp. NPDC001502 | reverse complement strand
TCAAGGGGTCCTACGTTGTTGGTGGGTTGCACGGGCCGTCGTAAGGTCCAGAGGCCCAGAGACGCCGGGTATGGCTTTCAAGGGGTTGCCCTCGATGGTTCGCCTCACCTGGCCGCCCGGCGTCTCACGACGACCTGACCGCTGATTAGGAGCTGCGAGCCCCTTCGGGTGCATCGCTGAGTAGGACCACGCTGGCGAGGTCGTCCGGACGAACAGCGCACACCGAACGACCGGAGGAACAGGTGGCCAAGATCTGGGCGGGGACAGACGTCGGCAAGACGCACCACCACTGCGTGGTGCTCGATGCCGAGGGCAGGAAGCTGCTGTCGCGGCGGGTGCTGAACGACGAACCGGAATTGCTGGCCTTGCTCGCCGATGCACTCGCGATCGACGGGGACGTGGTCTGGGCGGTCGACGTCGCCGACGGTATGGCCACTCTGCTGATCAACATATTGCTCAACCACGGCCAGCAGCTCGTCTACATACCCGGCCTGGCGGTCAATCGTGCCTCGGCCGGCTACCGGGGTATGGGCAAGACCGACGCCAAGGACGCGACGGTCATCGCCGACCAGGCCCGGATGCGACGAGACCTGACGATCCTGCGGCCGGACGACGAGCAGACCGTCGAACTGCGGATTCTCACGGACCGCCGGGCTGATCTCAACGTGGACCGCACCCGCCGGATTAACCGCCTGCGCGGCCAACTCACCAGCATCTTTCCCGCGTTGGAACGCTCTCTTGATCTCGGCAACGTCGGGCCGCTGACCCTTGTCAGCGGCTACCAGACTCCGGCCGCTCTGCGACGCACCGGCCGCAGGCGGCTGGAGATCTGGCTTCGGAACCGCAAAGTCCGCAGCGCCGAAGCCCTCGCCGAGGCCGCCCTGGAGGCGGCTGAGCGCCAGCACACCGCCGTGCCCGGGGAGAAGATCACCGCACAGGTGATCCACACGCTGGCGAAGGAGGTGATGGCCCTCAACGAGGAGATCGCCGAGATCGACAAGCTCATCGCGGCCCGGTTTCGCGACCATGAACTCGCCGAAGTGATCTCCAGCATGCCCGGGATCGGCCCGCTGCTGGGTGCCGAGTTCCTCGCCGCCACCGCCGGCGACATGAGCCGCTTCGGCAGTTCCGACCGCCTGGCCAGCTTCGCAGGTGTCGCCCCAGTTCCACGGGACTCGGGCAACGTCAGCGGCAACCTGCACCGCCCCCGTCGCTACCACCGCGGCCTGCAACGCGTCTTCTACACCTCCGCGCTCATCAGCATCCGCAACTGCGACGCGTCCCGCCGCTTCTACGAACGCAAGCGCGCCGAAGGTAAGCGCCATACCCAAGCGGTCCTCGCTCTGGCCCGTCGACGGGTGAACGTCCTGTGGGCACTCATACGTGACGGACGGTGCTTCCAACGCGAACTCCGTGTCACAGTCGCAGCTTGACAACGTCATTAGGAGGTGG
>NZ_JBIAVW010000056.1:0-1645 GCF_042894785.1 Streptomyces sp. NPDC001502 | reverse complement strand
CTTACAACGGCTAACACAATGAGGTGAGTCGCCTTCCGGCACCTGACGACAGCAGTACGGTCGGGTGATCGCGCGAGTCGGCCTGGTGGTTACATGTCGCGCCAGTTCACGAACATGTGCGGCCCTGATCCCGCGATCGGCTCGCTGAACGGATCCACCGCGCCGGTTAGGACGGCCAGGCAGAACTGTGCCATGCCACCGTCGAAGACCGTCCAGCGGTTCGCCCCCCACGGCGCCTGCCTCCGAAAAGTGACCACCCTCCAGCTGTCGGGTGCGCCCTTTCGTAGCCAGAAGGCGACATCGCTGCTCGCCGAGTCCGCGAAGGGCAACAGGAGCGGCAAGCCTTGCCTTCCAAGGAGAGCGCCCAGTTCCTGGCAGTCCCGGTCCGAGAGTGCGGGATCGACTCTGTCGAGGAGATCCCCATACGGCGATCCCGGGACGGGAGGCGTACTGACGGACAGGTACTCGTCGATCTCTCCCCCGCCGTACGACTCCACGAACTCGCGATAGTCCGCAGGGAGTTCCAACTGCGCCGTGTCGGAGAGCCCTTCCCAGTCCACCGCGTCCCCTCCGGAGACAGGTGGCGGGAGTAGCTGACGCAGGCGAGCGACAGCAGGCTGAGGCATATCAGAGTTCCTTCCTCGTCCCTGTGGGTCGCCGGTCTCGGCGGCTGCCAAGAGAGGTCAAACATGGCCACCGGTGCGGTTGTCGGCTGCGGTCCGGAGGTGCTTGAGTTCCGTCCAGCAGCGCAAAACAGCTAACACAATGATTTCACTCGTCGGAAGGTGATGAGGCAGCAGGCCAGTCTGAGGAAGGCCTCATGGATGTCGGCCCGACGTTCCCAGCGGATCCTCAGGCGTCGGAAGCCGTGCAGCCACGCGAAACTCCGCTCGACCACCCACCGGTAGGTGCCCAGCCCGGTGCCATGCCGCGTTCCACGGCGGGCAATCGCCGGCACGATGCCGCGATCGCGGACCTGGTCCCGGTAGACGTCGTGGTCATAGCCACGGTCGGCAAACACAGAGTCGGGCTTGCGGCGGGGACGGCCGACACGGCCGCGGACCGGTGGGATGGCGTCGAGCAACGGCAGCAGCTGGGTGACGTCATTGCGGTTGCCGCCGGTCAGCAGGACCGCGAGCGGGGTGCCGTGCCCGTCGGTGATCAAGTGGTGCTTTGAGCCGGCCCGGCCCCGATCGACCGGCGACGGACCCGTATGGCTCCCCCTTTTAGGGCCCTGACGTGGCAGGAGTCGACCACGCAGCGGGACCAGTCCAGCCGCAGGGCCGCGTTTAGCTCGGCCAGAAGCACCTCGTGCAGTTGCTGCCACACGCCAGCCTCGTTCCAGTCCCGCAGTCTGCGCCAGCACGTCATGCCCGAGCCGAAGCCCAGCTCCTTCGGCAGGTACTCCCACTGGATACCGGTGTGCAGCACGTACAGGATCCCGGACAGCACCTGCCGGTCCGGCAGCGGCTTGCGGCCCGGGTACCGGAAGCGCCGCTCACGTTGAGGCAGTAGCGGCTCCAGGCGGTCCCACAGCTCATCCGGCACGGTCCACGGCAAGTTCCCCACGCCGGGGTGAACGCTCAACTTCCACCCAGGGCACTGCTGTCAGAGCCGATCCACCTCATTGTGTTAGCCGTTGTTA
>NZ_JBIAVW010000055.1:1938-4441 GCF_042894785.1 Streptomyces sp. NPDC001502 | reverse complement strand
TTCAGAACTAACACAGTGGACGCGAGCAACTGAGGACAAGCCCTCGGCCTATTAGTACCAGTCAGCTTCACCCGTTACCGGGCTTCCACATCTGGCCTATCAACCCAGTCGTCTACTGGGAGCCTTACCCTCTCAAGGAGGTGGGAATACTCATCTTGAAGCAGGCTTCCCGCTTAGATGCTTTCAGCGGTTATCCCTCCCGAACGTAGCCAACCAGCCATGCCCTTGGCAGGACAACTGGCACACCAGAGGTTCGTCCGTCCCGGTCCTCTCGTACTAGGGACAGCCCTTCTCAATATTCCTACGCGCACAGCGGATAGGGACCGAACTGTCTCACGACGTTCTAAACCCAGCTCGCGTACCGCTTTAATGGGCGAACAGCCCAACCCTTGGGACCGACTCCAGCCCCAGGATGCGACGAGCCGACATCGAGGTGCCAAACCATCCCGTCGATATGGACTCTTGGGGAAGATCAGCCTGTTATCCCCGGGGTACCTTTTATCCGTTGAGCGACGGCGCTTCCACAAGCCACCGCCGGATCACTAGTCCCGACTTTCGTCCCTGCTCGACCCGTCGGTCTCACAGTCAAGCTCCCTTGTGCACTTACACTCAACACCTGATTGCCAACCAGGCTGAGGGAACCTTTGGGCGCCTCCGTTACCCTTTGGGAGGCAACCGCCCCAGTTAAACTACCCATCAGACACTGTCCCTGATCCGGATCACGGACCGAGGTTAGACATCCAGCACGACCAGAGTGGTATTTCAACGGCGACTCCACAACCACTGGCGTGGCTGCTTCAAAGTCTCCCACCTATCCTACACAAGCCGAACCGAACACCAATATCAAACTGTAGTAAAGGTCCCGGGGTCTTTCCGTCCTGCTGCGCGAAACGAGCATCTTTACTCGTAGTGCAATTTCACCGGGCCTATGGTTGAGACAGTCGAGAAGTCGTTACGCCATTCGTGCAGGTCGGAACTTACCCGACAAGGAATTTCGCTACCTTAGGATGGTTATAGTTACCACCGCCGTTTACTGGCGCTTAAGTTCTCAGCTTCGCAACCCCGAAAGGTCACTAACCGGTCCCCTTAACGTTCCAGCACCGGGCAGGCGTCAGTCCGTATACATCGCCTTACGGCTTCGCACGGACCTGTGTTTTTAGTAAACAGTCGCTTCTCGCTGGTCTCTGCGGCCACCCCCAGCTCACGGAGCAAGTCCGATCACCAGTGATGGCCCCCCTTCTCCCGAAGTTACGGGGGCATTTTGCCGAGTTCCTTAACCATAGTTCACCCGAACGCCTCGGTATTCTCTACCTGACCACCTGAGTCGGTTTAGGGTACGGGCCGCCATGAAACTCGCTAGAGGCTTTTCTCGACAGCATAGGATCATCCACTTCACCACAATCGGCTCGGCATCAGGTCTCAGCCTTAATGAGGGACGGATTTGCCTACCCCTCGGCCTACACCCTTACCCCGGGACTACCACCGCCCGGGCTGGACTACCTTCCTGCGTCACCCCATCGCTTACCTACTACAAGTCTGGTCCGCCGGCTCCACCACTTTCCTTTCCCCGAAGGGTCCGGAACGGCTTCACGGGCTTAGCATCGCCTGATTCGATATTGGGCGTTTCAAAGCGGGTACCGGAATATCAACCGGTTGTCCATCGACTACGCCTGTCGGCCTCGCCTTAGGTCCCGACTTACCCTGGGCAGATCAGCTTGACCCAGGAACCCTTAGTCAATCGGCGCACACGTTTCTCACGTGTGTATCGCTACTCATGCCTGCATTCTCACTCGTGAACCGTCCACAACTAGCTTCCGCTGCTGCTTCACCCGGCACACGACGCTCCCCTACCCATCACAGCGGGCGTTGGCCCTATTGCTGCAATGACACGACTTCGGCGGTACGCTTGAGCCCCGCTACATTGTCGGCGCGGAATCACTTGACCAGTGAGCTATTACGCACTCTTTCAAGGGTGGCTGCTTCTAAGCCAACCTCCTGGTTGTCTCTGCGACTCCACATCCTTTCCCACTTAGCGTACGCTTAGGGGCCTTAGTCGATGCTCTGGGCTGTTTCCCTCTCGACCATGGAGCTTATCCCCCACAGTCTCACTGCCGTGCTCTCACTTACCGGCATTCGGAGTTTGGCTAAGGTCAGTAACCCGGTAGGGCCCATCGCCTATCCAGTGCTCTACCTCCGGCAAGAAACACACGACGCTGCACCTAAATGCATTTCGGGGAGAACCAGCTATCACGGAGTTTGATTGGCCTTTCACCCCTAACCACAGGTCATCCCCCAGGTTTTCAACCCTGGTGGGTTCGGTCCTCCACGAAGTCTTACCTCCGCTTCAACCTGCCCATGGCTAGATCACTCCGCTTCGGGTCTAGAGCGTGCAACTCAATCGCCCTATTCGGACTCGCTTTCGCTACGGCTTCCCCACACGGGTTAACCTCGCTACACACCGCTAACTCGCAGGCTCATTCTTCAAAAGGCACGCAGTCACGAC
>NZ_JBIAVW010000054.1:0-5169 GCF_042894785.1 Streptomyces sp. NPDC001502 | reverse complement strand
TTCCTTTGTACTCACCCTCTCGGGCTTTCCTCCGGGCTTTCGTTCTGTTCTTGCGTTTCCGACTCTATCAGACTCTTTCGTGTCCGACTTCCTCGACGCTTTCCAGGTTTTCGCTTTCGCGTTTTCCCTTTCCGGCGGTTCCGACTCTATCAGAAGTTCTCCACCGGATTTCCCCGGCTTCGGATTCCTGAAGAATCGAGTGCACCCCACACAGAATTGCATTCCTTGGGGGGTGGGCTGCCGAACTTGTCCAGTTCGAGGCAACCGTTTGACTCTACAACCCGGCCTGGGGGGTGTCAAAACGGCCCTGGGCATCACCCCCGCCAGCGGACCTACAGACCGGCGCGGGCGCGCAACGCTTCGCCTTGTTGCCTGGTCAGGGGCGGCGGGACCGGTGCCCGTGGGGCACGTGTGGGGGGTGCGGGCGAACGACAGCAGCCAGTCTGCGACGGGGCTGCCGGGCTTCAAGGTGGCCACCACCCGCTCACGCATGGCCGCCGGGGTGTCACGCAGATCGGCAGGCAGGTCCGGGTGGGCAGCGACCGCTCTGCGCACTGCGGAATCCCGGTCAGCGGCCGGCTCAAGGGTCGGGACCGTGTGCGCGACGGCGGCGGCCCGGGTCACGGGATCGGCCAGCAGCCCGGGCGGCTCGTCCCCGAGGCTCGCGGCGACACCGCTCCGGACCACCGGGTCCGGGTGCTACGCGAGGCGAGCCCTCACCCGGGCCGGTACGGAGCCGTTGGCGGCGAGAGTACGTACGGGGCCGCGCGCGATGATCTCCTCGACCATTTCCTCGGTCAGGTGCCGCCGCACAGCGCCACCCGGCGACGGGTGCCCGCGTGCCGGAGCAAGCGCCACACCAGGTCGGCGGCGAGGTTCTCTTGGGTTGCCAGAGCGGTGAGTTCGGCATCCGGATCCATGGACAGCAGGCTAGGCAGCAGCTCGGACGCCCGTGTCGAGATGCGACGGGCCTACCGCGAGCAGTCCGGTGTGTCCGACGAGCGCGCAGGCCCTGTCGTAGTCGGACTCCGGGCCTTCGCTGTCCGCCCCCTCCCACCGGGTCAGCAGCTCAGCGGGCGCCACCACCAGCGGCCCCCCGCCTCGTCATGGCGCGAGGTGAGATGCCGACTCCCCGCTCAGGGGACCAGGACGACCTTGCCGAGGTTCCGGCGCTGCTCGATGACCGCGTGGGCGCGGGCGGCCTCGGCTAGGGGGATCTCCGCGTGCACGGCCGTACGCAGGGTGCCCGCGGCGCGCAGCTGCCACAGCTCGCGCAGCCAGCGCTCGTACAGTTCGGGCTTGCCGGTGGCGACGGCCCGCATCTGGAAGCCGATCAACGAGGCCCCGCGGACCAGGAGTTCGTACGCCTGCACCGTGCCACCGCCGGAGCTGAAGGCCACCAGGCGGCCCCCCGTCGCCAGGGCCCGTACGGCGGGTCCGAGCAGGTCGCCGCCGACGCCGTCGAGGATCACGTCGTACGGGCCGCCCCAGTCGGCGTCCCCGTACAGGACGACCTCGTCGGCGCCCAGGCCGCGGACGAAGTCGGCCTTGTCCGCGCTGCTGACGGCCGCGACGACGCGTCCCGCCCCACCGGCCTTCGCGTACTGGAGGGCGAGCGTCCCCACGGCGCTCGCCGCCGCCGTCACCAGGACCGACTCGCCGGGCTCCATGCGCGCGGCCTCGTACGCGCCGCGGGCGACCAGCCCGCTGCGGACCAGCGCGACCGCCTCCACGGAGCCGGCGCCGGCCGGGATCCGGGAGGTCATGGCGGTGTCGAGCACGGCGTACTCGGCGTAGGCGTCGGCGAAGCACAGTCCGGTGACGCGTTCCCCGGTGGTGAAGCCGGTGACGCCCGGGCCGGTGGCGACGACGGCCCCCGCCACCTCGCCACCGAGCGGGACGGGCTCACGGCCCTCCCGCACCTCCCGCACCTTGCGCACGGTCGGCAGGGTCACGCCGACCGCCTCGACCCGGATCAGCAGCTCGCCGGCGCCCGCCGCGGGTACGTCGGCCTCCTCGGCGAACAGCACCTCCGGCCCACCGTTGACCTCATGGCGAATGCGCAGCACAGGACCTCCCCGACCCCGACAATTTTCATTGGATTCCCCAACGATAAGGTCAAAGTCGTGGGGATGTCCAACGACTTTGGGTAGGGTGGGCTCATGACCTCGGCCCTCCAGCACATCCAGTCCCTGCCCTCCTGGCTCGTCGGCCGCGTCGCGGCACGCGGCCGCGAGCTGGTCGCGGCGGCGGTCGCCGCGGAGGGACTGAAGCTCATGCACCACGCGGTGCTGGCCGCCACCGCCGAGTACGGGCCCGTCGCCCAGGCCGACTTGGGCCGCAGGCTCGCCGTCGACCCCAAGGACATGGTCGGCATGCTCAACCACCTCCAGGAGGCGGGCCTCGTACTGCGCGCCCCGGACCCCGACGACCGCCGCAAGAACGCCGTCACCGTCACCCCGGAGGGGACCGCGGTACTCGCCCGCTGCGCAGCCCTGGCCGAGGCCGCCAACGCCGAGCTCCTCGCCCCGCTCAGCCCGGCCGAACGAGAGCACCTGGTGGCCCTGCTGACCCGGCTCCACGAAGCCCCGTAGGTCCGCCGAACACCGCACGCCGAACACCCGCATGACGGGCGGATGGACGGGGTGACCATCAGCGAAGAAGACCGCCGACAGCTCGGAGTCTGGGCGGCCGATCGCGTCGAGCGGACCCTCCCGTTGTTCGAGGCAAAGGCCCCCGCCGACCTCCGCCCCCGCGAAGCGATCGAAGCGGACCGCGAAGCTACGTTCCCTCGCCTGGGCGGCCCCCGCGGCGGCCCGCGAGGTCGACGACCCGGCGGCCACGGCCGCCGCCCGCGCCGCGTACCACGCGGCCGCGACCCCGTACCAGCACGTACTGGGGTCCGCCGTGTACGAGGCCTTCGCGCGTGAGCTCGGCGCGGGCAATGACACGGGCGCCGCCGACGAGGAGATCCGATGGGCGATCGGGCACGCCCCGCCGGAGGTTCGCGCACCGCTGCGCCGGATGCCGGCTCGCAATCCTGGTCGCAGTCGGCTGGACACCTTCTACTGCGAGCTCGATACCGCCCTGCGCCGCTGACGACCCAGGTGTGCCGTCCGGACTTGTTGGTGACGCGGCTTGCGCGGTCTGGCCACTGATGCCGGGGCGGGCGCGTTCGCAGCGGTGGACGGGTTCGCCGGTGGCCCTGGTCCAGGGTGGCCAGGGCGGGATGCTGTCGCTGGCGAGGATGCGGTGGGCGGTCGACGCCGCGATGTCGAAGCGGACCGCCAGGCCGCAGCGGACCGATGCGGTGCTCGCGCCGCAATCGGATCACCAAGGACCTGTCGCTTGGAACCGTCCGTGAGATCGTCGTGCTCGTGATCGAGTCTTGGGTGATCAATGACGACAGCCCTGTGCCTGTGTCGTCCGCGGTGGTGCTGGAGGCTCTTCGGTCGAGGATCGCCAGCGGCCGGCTTGAGACCTGGCTGACCAGTTCGTCCGGGCGGTCGCTGGCCTTCGTGACGAACACTGAGCGCGCGATGGTGATGGTGCTCAAAGAAGCAGGCGATCCCGGCGAGCATGCCGTGGACCCCGGAGCTCAGGGGTCGAGCGACGGGTTCGTCCTCTCCAATGGGCAGGACGACGAATACCCGGATGAGGACACCGTCCCCATCGGTGAGGCGTTCAGGCTCGTGAAGCAGATCGTTGACACGGGATCCTGGCCGACGGACGCGCGCTGGGTGGTCGATCGCTGAGCGCTATCGCCGTGCCCGGATAAGGAGGGCAGCGAGGTGCAGTGCGGCCTGGCAGGCGATGGCGAGTTGTCGGCTCGCATGGCCAGCCCGCGCCACTGCTTGAGCCGGTTGATGCATCGCTCGACCGCGTTGCGCTGCTTGTATGCCTCGGAGTCGAAGGCTGGTGGCCGACCTGGTCGGCGGGCTGCGGGATCACGGCACGGATACCTCGCCGCCGGAGATGCTCACGAATCGCTCGGGATGGGTACGCGCGGTCCGCCAGGACGGTGTCCGGCCGGGTTCGCGGTCTTCCCTGCCCATCTCGCGGAACACGGATGGTGGCCATGACCACCTCGAAGGCCGGGGCATCGCCCGCCTGGCCTGCGGTGACGCGGAGGGCCAGGGGGCGTGCATGGCTGTCGCTGGCGAGGTGGACCTTCACTCCGCCATCCCGAAAACCTGTCGTCAACTCGTCAGGTGCGCGATCGGCCTGGACGGATGGGACGAGGGCAGCGGCGTCCCCGTCGACGCGCTGAAGGAAGCGGCGATCGAGGCGGCCGAAGAACTCCTGAGCGGCCGCCGGCCGGGAGAGCGCACGGGCTGATCCTTCCCGGGGTGAGAACCGACGAGGCCGAGGCCTCACCGCCGCCGGGCTGGATAGGCTGGTCGAGCACCCACCAGGAGGAAATCATGGGCGACCTCACCCCCGAGCAGATGCGCCGCATGCACGACTTCGCGGAGCAGCTCGCGGAGCTGGCCGAGCACCAGGAGGACCAGTGGAAGGTGCAGACCACCGACGGTCAGATCTTCCTCACGATGATGAGCCCCACGGCTCCGCACGGACTCAATGTGGTGCGTCTGCGCCGCCAGATCGAGGCGCAGACGCCAGAGGTCATGGCGCTCAACGACACGAACATGGGCGACCCTCAGACAGGCCTCACCAAGGTCCCCGATCTCATGGTGATCGCGGAAGAGGACACCGACGACACAGCGAAGGTCGTCAACTCCCGTGATGTCCTGATGGTGGTGGAAGTCGTATCCCGCACGAACTCCCTCACTGACATCCGCGACAAGCTGCACGACTATCCCAGGATGGGTGTCCCCCTGTACGTCGTCGTGGACCCCCGCAAGGACAAGCGGACCGTCAGCGTGCACAGCGACTCCTCGGCAGGGCCCGACGGCACCCGGTACCGCAAGACGGTCCCCTACTCCTTCGGGGACGTCGTCACCGCAGGCCGGTGGACCCTGGACACGAGCACCCTCAAGAGCTATCCCGCCGACTGGTGAAGCACGGGCCGAGGCCGCAGGTTCGGCCGGCTCCGCAATCCGTATTCCGGCCCGTAAACGCAGAAAAGCCCCGCACCGAACCCGTAAGGGCTGGTGCGGGGCTTTCCCACAATGATTGTTCGGCGGCGTCCTACTCTCCCACAGGGTC
>NZ_JBIAVW010000053.1:0-5331 GCF_042894785.1 Streptomyces sp. NPDC001502 | reverse complement strand
TGCTGCGGCTGAACGTGGAGGCCCGTGACGAGGCCACCCTGGCCAGGATCCGCGACGAGGCCCTGGCCCTCATCCGCGCCTGAGCGCGCTGCGGCCGGACTCCGCCCCATCCAGCCCCGCCGGCGTTTGAGGCGCGCACTGTCCGGCACCCGGGATCCTGGCTCCGCCCCATCCAGCCCCGCCGGCGTTTGAGGCGCGGAGCCGGGTTCCCCGGGGGCCCGTCCGCTCAGGCGGACTGCCTTCCGCGCTCCCGCACCGCATACGCGTACGCGTACGCCGCCGACATCAGCGTCATGTGATGGTGCCAGCCCGGAAAGGACCGCCCCTCGAAGTCGAGGAGTCCGAACTCGTCGGCCAGCGAGCCGAGCACCGCGGTGGACCCGGCCGACCTCCGCACCAGGTGCAGCAGGTCGTCCATCCGGTGGCGGTTCATATTGGTGAGCCAGACGGGCCCACCGCCCCGCCGGCCCGGCGGCCGTTCGCCGAACAGCCGGTAGATCTGCTGAGCCCCCCGCCCCGCCGGTTCCCCCTCCGGCACCCGGACCAGCGCCGAGTGGATGCGCTGCCACCGCGGACGCGCGTCGGGGCCGGCGAGCGGCGCGGCGTACGGGTGGCTGGTGTTGCCCAGCCGGGCGAAGTCCCCCGCGGTGGTCCCGCCGCGCCCGGGTGTGCGCGCGGGATCGACGCCGTGCGTCAGGGCGGCGGCGCGGACCGTGAGGGTGGGCGGTACGGACACCAGGAAGTCGTACCCGCGGCGGCCGAGCACGCCGATCAGCGCGCCCGCGGCGCCGCCGAGGCGGCTCAGGTCGGCGACCACGGGGGGATGCGCCGACGAGGTACGCGCGGCGATCGAGTCGACGAGCTCCAGTACGAGCGCCTCCGGGGCCTGGTGGACGGCCCCGGGAGAGATGCGTGCCCGGCGGCGCAGGACGGGATCCGCCACCCAGGCCTCGGGAAGCGCCAGCCGCCAGTCGACGGGCACGCTCATGCCGTCCAGGGACAGGAAGAGGCAGAAGCCCAACTGGCAGTTGACGATGCGTCCGGCGACGGGGTCGAAGCGGCGGTGCACGCCGACCGAGTGCTCACCGCGCTTGGGGAAGCACACCTGCCCGATCGTCCAGGCCCGCACGGGGTGTCGTTCCTCCAGCCACCGGAGCAGTTCGGTGCGGGCCGGATTCCAGTCCCAGGGACTCGCGTTGATGAACTGCTGCAGGGACTGGGAGGCGGTGGGCGACTCGGTGACGGACGCCGCAAGCCTGCGTACGGACTTCTTTCCCGGGGTGGTGAGCAGTCCCTGCAGGTAGACCCGGGCCCAGCGCCGCTGGTCGGCTCTCGGTAAGTGACCGAAGAGGCGTTCCGTGAAGTCGGCCAGGGCGGTGTCACCGGCAGCCAGGGCTCTGGTCCTCGTCCGTGTCGTCATCTGTCTCCCCCTCCACTGCGGACGTCGGCGTGCGCCGTCGGTAGTAGCCATAGAATACAGAACGTTCGTTTTTTTTCTAGCGAACCTATGGCGCCCCGCCCACGACTTCGGCACGTTGGATCCGGAGGCCTGCGGCGCCCGTGTCGCAGCCGTGCCGGGCCGTCCTCCGGGGAGGCGGGGCATGGGCGCTTCTTCGTCAAGTCGGCGTTGTCGGCGATCGGTGCCGGGGCGACGCTGGAGGCGGCCATCTCCGTGCGGTGCTGCGGAGCGCAATGGCGAGTGAGGAACGACCTGGATGGCAGTGATAGTGCAGTGGTGAAGCAAGAGCGCGGCGTACGTACCCGTAATCATCTGATCTCGGTGGCTGCCGCTGAATTCGACCGCAACGGGTACGAGGGGACCTCGCTTTCCCGGCTGAGCCGTTCCGCCGGAATTTCGATCGGAGCGCTCACCTTTCACTTCGCGGCGAAAGGGGAGTTGGCTTCCGCCGTCGAGGATTCGGGACGCGCGGCCACCCGCAGGGTGGTCGAGGGGGTGACGGCCCGCGGCGGTCCGGCGCTGGACACCGTGTCCGCGCTCGTCCTCGCCCTCGGCCGGCTGATCGAGACGGACGCGGCCGTGCGCGCCGCGGCGCGGCTGACCCAGGAACGGGTCGGTGCCGGACCCGACTGGTGCGGCTGCTGGCTCCCTGACGTCAAGGAGCTGCTCGAACAGGCCGCCGAGCAGGGCCAGCTGGACCCCGAGGTCGACCCGTGCCCGGTCACCCTGCTGACGGCGCACCTGGTGGGTGGTGTCGTCACCCGGGTACGCCGGGGCCGGGGCGAACTTCCCGGCGCGGTGACCGGTGAGCTCAGGGAGCTGTGGCGGCTCATCCGCCGGGGCATCGCGGCCCCCACGGACCCGGAAATGCCCAAGTAGGAAGAAAAGAACGGTAATTCCAGCCACTGGAGCGCGGTGCGCCATAGCGTCGGCAGCATGAATTCCACACCTCACCGGATAACCAAAGCAGTGATCCCCGCCGCGGGACTCGGCACGCGATTCCTCCCGCTGACCAAGGCCACCCCGAAGGAAATGCTTCCGGTGGTCGACAAGCCGGCCATCCAGTACGTGGTGGAAGAGGCCGTGGCGGCGGGGATGTCCGACATCCTCATGGTCACCGGACGCAACAAGCGGCCGCTGGAAGACCACTTCGACCGCAACTACGAGCTGGAGGAAGCCCTCCAGCGCCGGGGTGATCAGGACAAACTCCGGAGCGTCTGCGCCTCCACCGAACTCGCCGACATCCACTACGTGCGCCAGCGGGACCCCAAGGGCCTCGGGCACGCCGTCCTGTGCGCCGCGCCCCACGTCGGCCGGGAGCCCTTCGCCGTCCTCCTGGCCGACGACCTGATCGACCCCCGCGACCCCCTGCTCTCCCGTATGGCCGAGGTGCGGGAACGGCTCGGCGGCAGTGTCGTGGCCCTCATGGAGGTGGACCCGCAGGCTATCCACCAGTACGGATGCGCCGCGGTGGAGCGGCCGACGGGCGGTGACGGCGTGCGCATCACCGAGCTGGTGGAGAAGCCGGAGCCCGGTACCGCGCCCAGCAACCTGGCCATCATCGGCCGCTATCTCCTCGACCCCGAGATCTTCGAGGTGCTGCGGAACACCGAGCCGGGACGCGGCGGCGAGATCCAGCTCACGGACGCGCTGCGCACGCTGGTCCAGGCCGGAAGGCCCGTGCACGGCGTCGTCTTCTCCGGCCGGCGCTACGACACCGGGGACCGCGCCGAGTACCTGCGCGCGACGGTCCGGCTCGCCTGCGAGCGCGCGGACCTCGGCCCCGAATTCCTTGCCTGGCTAAGGGAGTTCGTACGGTCGGAAGAGCTCGTGGGGGTCTGAGCGGCCGCTCGGTGGGCGACCGCGGAAGTTCCCCGGTCGCCCACTCCACCAGGCACTCCTTCGTCAACTTGCCCAGATCTCAACGGGGTTCGGCCTCCCGATTGGTTACCGAACGGTAATTACGTAATTTCTTCCCCGGGGCCGCCCTGCCGAACGGAGCGGCGCCCGAAGCACCGAGTGCAGAGAAGGAGGTGAACTTCATGGACAAGCCGAACCCGCGGCACGCGACGACAACCCCCGACGCCGCGTCCGAGGTACCGGTCGGCGCACTGCTCGCCGCGGATTCCCCTCGCACCGTCCAGGTGGACGAGAGCCATGCACAGGCCCTCGCGCAATCCGGCCGGACGCTGCCGCCGCTGCTCGTGCACCGCCCCACCATGCGGATCATCGACGGCACGCACCGGTTGCGGGCCGCCGTACTGCGCGGGCAGGACACGGTGGGAGTGACGTACTTCGACGGCAGTGCCGAGGACGCGTTCGTGCTCTCGGTCGAGGCCAACATCAGTCACGGGCTCCCGCTGACCCACGCGGAACGGACCGCCGCGGCGCTACGGATCCTGCGGTCCCACCCGGACTGGTCCGACCGCGGTATCGCGCGGCGGACCGGGCTGGCGGGCAAGACCGTCGGGGCACTGCGACGCCGCGGGACTCCGGGGCCCGCCCCACCGGGCCGCGTCGGCCAGGACGGCCGCGTCCGACCGGCCGACCCGGTCCGCGGCAGGGAGGCCGCGGCCCGGCTGCTGGCCGGCCGTCCCACCGCGTCGCTGCGGCAGATCGCGCGGGAGGCGGGCATCGCGCCCTCGACCGTGCGGGACGTACGGCGCCGGATCGGAGCGGGCGCGGACCCCGTACCCGCCGCCCAGCGGCGCTCCGGCAACACCCCGGCCCCCGCACCGCCTCCGGTCCCCGCCCGGGTCCGGGGGCAGCCACTGCCCGTACTGGTCACCAGCCTGTGCAAGGACCCCCTGCTCAGGCTGAGCGATGCGGGCAGGCTCCTGCTCCGCATGCTCGACCTCCAGGTGAGCGGACTGCGTCAGTGGGAGCGGATCGTCGCCGCAATACCCCCGTACCGCGTGGAAACGGCGGCCGCCGCGGCCGCCCAGTGCGCACGGGACTGGCAGGAACTGTCCGAAGAACTCCGGCGCCGTGCCTCGGCGCAAACCCCTGCCTGAGCCGGCTTCCCCGGCGAGTACCGGCCTTCGCGTCTGAAGGCCTCGGTTGTGATCGAAAGGATGTATGGCGATGTCGGTTGTCGAGGGAGCGCGTGTTGACGCGGGTTCAGGGGAGGGGGGAGGAGCCGAGGGGCCCGTTCGTCTGGATGGGCGTCTCAGGTTGGTGTTGGTGGTGCTGCTGGTGGCGCAGTTCATGCTGGCGGTTGATTTCTCGATTCTGAATGTGGCGTTGCCGGTGATCGGTGACGGGCTTGGTTTCTCGTTGTCGAATCTGCAGTGGATCGCGACGTCGTTCGCGTTGTGTGCTGCTGGTTTCACGTTGTTGTTCGGCAGGGTGGCGGATCTGTTCGGGCGGCGCCGGCTGTTCCTGGTGGGTCTGGCGGTGCTGGGTCTGTCGTCGTTGGCGGGTGGGCTGGCGAACAGTCCGGAGATGCTGCTGGTGGCGCGGGTGTTCCAGGGTCTTGCGACGGCGGCGGTGACTCCGGCGGGTCTGTCTCTGCTGACGACTTCGTTTCCGGAGGGGCCGTTGCGTCAGAAGGCGTTGGGTCTGAATGGTGCGTTGATGTCGGCGGGGTTCACGACGGGCGCGATCCTGGGCGGTGTCCTGACGGATCTGCTGTCGTGGCGGTGGGCGTTCTTCATCAATGTGCCGGTGGCTCTGGCGGTGTTGTTCATCGCTCCGACGGTGATCAAGGAGTCGCGTCCGTCGGTGCGTCCGAAGCTGGATCTGCCGGGCGCGACGGCCGTCACCCTGGGTCTGCTCGCGCTGATTTACGGGTTGACGCAGGCGGGTGAGCACGGCTGGGGCTCTGGGAGTGCGCTGGGGTGGCTGGCGGCGGGTGTGGTGCTGCTGGTGGT
>NZ_JBIAVW010000052.1:0-6013 GCF_042894785.1 Streptomyces sp. NPDC001502 | reverse complement strand
CGAGGAGACACCCCGCCCCGGCCCCCCGCCCCGCCACCTGCCGACAAGCCCGCCACATCCAGCCCCGCCGGCGTTTGAGGCGCGGGTCCGGGCAGAGCCCGGCAGACAGCCCGCGCCCGGCAGACAGCCCGCGCCCGGCAGACAGCCCGCGCCCGGCAGACAGCCCGCGCCCGGCAGACAGCCCGCGCCCGGCAGACGGCAGGTGGTCGAACAAGTGTTTCGCACTGATATTCGAATTGCTCTATGGTGGAGAGCGGGGGAGGTGTTCATTCGAGCGAAGCAGGAGGCCGCGGGTGCCTGGTTTTACGCATCTGCACACCGTTTCGGGGTTCTCCATGCGCTACGGAGGTTCACACCCGCAGCGGCTGGCGGAGCGCGCCGCCGAGCGGGGCATGGACGCCCTCGCCCTGACCGACCGCGACACCCTCGCGGGCGCGGTCCGGTTCGCGAAGGCGTGTGCGCAGGCGGGCATCCGGCCGTTGTTCGGAGTGGACATGGCGGTCCCGCCCGCGACGGGCCCGGCCGGGTCGGGGGGCCCGACCGGATCCGCCGCGGGCGACGGGTCCGGCGCGGCCTCGTACCGGCGGCGCACCCCCGTCAAGGGCGGGGCCTTCGTGGACGAGTCCGCCGCACGCGCCGTCTTCCTGGCCCGGGACGGCGCCGCCGGGTGGGCCGAGCTGTGCCGGATGGTCACCGCCGCCCACGCGGGGGCCGCCGAGGTCCCGCTGGTGCCCTGGGAGGCCCTGCGCGGGGAGGGCGTCTTCGTCCTGCTCGGGCCCGGCTCCGAGGTGGGGCGGGCGCTCGCCGCGGGCCGCCCCGACCGGGCTGTCCGGCTGCTCGCACCCTGGCGGGAGATCTACGGCGACTCCCTGCGCCTGGAGGCCGTCCACCACGGCCGCACCGGCACCGGGCCCGGCTCGCTCCGGCTGGCCGCCCGGACCGTCGGCTTCGCCGCCGAGCAGGGCGTTCCGGCCGTGCTGACCAACGCCGTCCGCTACGCCGACCCCGGCCAGGGCCCGGTCGCCGACATCCTCGACGCGGCCCGCCGCCTGGTTCCCGTCGACCGCCGTGGTCCCCTCGACAGCGGCGAGCGCTGGCTCAAGGCTCCCGCCGCCATGGCCGAGGCCGCCGACCGGATCGCGCAGGCGGCCGGCTTGCGCCCCGCCGACGCCAGGCGCCTGCTCGCGGAGACCCGGCGGACCGCCGAGGCCTGCTCCGTGGACCCCGAGGACGACCTCGGCATGGGTTCCGTGCACTTCCCCGAAGCCCGGCTCGTCGGCGCGGCCCACCGCAGCGCCCAGCGGGTCCTCGCCTCCCGGGCCTCGGCCGGCATGGTGCTGCGCGGCTACGCGGGTGACCGCGCGTACTGGGAGCGGATGCATCAAGAGCTCGACATCATCGCGTACCACGGCTTCGCCTCGTATTTCCTGACGGTCGCTCAAGTCGTGGACGACGTGAAGGAGATGGGCGTCCGGGTGGCCGCCCGCGGCTCCGGAGCCGGTTCCCTCGTCAACCACCTGCTCGGGATCGCGCACGCCGACCCCGTCGCCCACGGCCTGCTGATGGAGCGCTTCCTCTCCAAGCGGCGGCGCGTCCTGCCCGACATCGACATCGACGTGGAGTCCGCCCGCCGGCTGGAGGTCTACCGGCGGATCATGGACCGGTTCGGCACCGAGCGCGTCGCCACCGTCTCCATGCCCGAGACCTACCGGGTCCGGCACGCCATCCGCGACGTCGGCGCCGCCCTGTCCATGGACCCGGCCGTCACCGACCGGCTCGCCAAGGCCTTCCCGCACATCAGGGCGCGTGACGCCCGCGCCGCGCTGGAGGAGCTCCCCGAACTGCGCGACGTACGGGGGGAGTCGTACGGGCGGCTGTGGGAGCTCGTCGAATCGCTGGACGCGCTGCCGCGCGGGATCGCCATGCACCCGTGCGGGGTGCTGCTCTCCGACGACTCGCTGCTCGCCCGTACGCCGGTGGTGCCCACCAGCGGCGAGGGCTTCCCCATGTCCCAGTTCGACAAGGACGACGTGGAGGAGCTCGGGCTGCTCAAACTGGACGTGCTGGGCGTGCGGATGCAGTCCGCGATGGCCCACGCGGTCGCGGAGATCCGCCGTGGCACGGGGGAGGAGCTCGACCTGGACGACCCGGCGCAGGTGCCGCCGGGCGACCGGGCCACGTACGAGCTGATCCGCTCGGCCGAGACGCTGGGCTGCTTCCAGATCGAATCGCCGGGCCAGCGGGACCTGGTGGGGCGGCTGCAGCCGGCCACCTTCCACGACCTGGTCGTCGACATCTCGCTGTTCCGGCCGGGTCCGGTGGCCGCCGACATGGTGCGGCCCTTCATCGAGGCCCGGCACGGGCGGGCGCCGGTGCGCTTCCCGCACCCGGACCTGGCCGACGCGCTGCGCGAGACGTACGGGGTGGTGGTTTTCCACGAGCAGATCATCGAGATCGTGCACGTCATGACCGGCTGCGGACGTGACGAGGCGGACCGGGTGCGGCGCGGGCTGTCCGATCCGCAGTCGCAGGCGCGGATCAAGGTCTGGTTCGCGGCGAAGGCGGCCGAGCGCGGCTATCCGGTGGAGGTGATCGGCCGGACCTGGGAGATCGTGGAGGCCTTCGGTTCGTACGGGTTCTGCAAGGCGCACGCGGTGGCCTTCGCGGTGCCCACGTACCAGTCGGCCTGGCTGAAGGCGCACCACCCGGCGGCCTTCTACGCCGGGCTGCTGACCCACGACCCGGGGATGTACCCGAAACGGCTGCTGCTGGCGGACGCGCGGCGGCGGGGCGTGCCGGTGCTGCCGCTGGACGTGAACCGGTCGGCGGCCGCCCATCATATCGAACTGGTGTCCGATGATAGAGAGGTGTGGGGGCTGCGGCTCGGACTGTCCGACGTCCACGGCATCAGCGGGGCCGAGGCTGACCGGATCGAGGCGGGACAGCCGTACGCCTCCCTGCGCGACTTCTGGGACCGGGCGCACCCGGGCCGCCCGGTCGCCGAACGGCTGGCGCAGGTAGGGGCGTTGGACGCCTTCGGCGCCAACCGGCGGGACCTGCTGCTGCACGTGTCCGAACTGCACGGCGCGCAGCGGTCCGCAGGCGTGCGCGGTCCCCAACTCCCGCTGGACGGCGGCCGGTCCACGGCCTCCGTCGGACTGCCCGACCTGAGCGACGCGGAACGGCTCAGCGCCGAGCTGGGCGTCCTCGGCATGGACGCCTCGCGGCACCTGATGGGGGACCACCACGCCTTCCTGGCCGAACTGGGAGTGATCCCGGCGCGCCGGCTGCGGGACACCGAGCACGGGCAGACCGTGCTGGTCGCGGGGGCCAAGGCGGCCACCCAGACCCCGCCGATCCGCTCCGGGAAGCGGGTCATCTTCACGACGCTGGACGACGGTACGGGCCTGGTCGACCTGGCCTTCTTCGACGACAGCCACGAACGCTGCGCGCACACCGTCTTCCACTCCTTCCTGCTGCTGGTACGAGGTGTCGTGCAGCGGCGGGGCCCGCAGAGCCTGAGCGTGGTCGGGGCGGCGGCGTGGAACCTGGCGGAGCTGGTGGAACTGCGGGCGGCGGGCGGTCTGGACGCGGTCGCGGCCCGCCTCGCCGAGCCGGCGGCCGGGCCGGCAGCCGAGCCGGCCGCTCCCGGAGCCCCGGCCGCCCCGGGCACCGACGGGGAGCCGGCGGCGAAGGGCCCGCAGGGTCCCGGCCGCAGGATCCGCATGTCCACGGGGTACGAGATGAACCCCTGGGCCGACCTCCAGCCGCCGGGCACCGGCCCCGCGACCGGCCGCAAGCTGTGGCACTCCAGCCCGGGGAGCGCGGGATGACCGCCACCGAGCGGGTCGTGATGTGCCTGCGCCCGTACCCCGCCGACGGGGGCCCGCTCGGGGCGCGGGAGTACGCCGGGGTGCTCGCGCTGCTCGGGGTCATCACCCCGGCCGTGCAGGCCCTGGCGCCCGACACCGTCCTCGCCGAGATCCGGGGCGCGCTGCGGTACTTCGACTGCGACGCCGCCCGGCTGGCCGCCGTGATCCGGGTCCGGGCCCTCGCCCTGTACGGCGTGGACGCCGCCGTCGGCGTGGCCGGCAACCCCATGCTGGCCCGGGCCGCGGCCCGCGAAGCCCGGCCCGGGGAGACCCTGGTGATCCCCGCGGAGCCCGCCGCCGTACGGGACTTCCTGGCGGGCAAGCCCGTCACCGCCCTCGACGGGGTCGGGCCGAAGGCCGCCCGCACCCTGTGCTCCTACGGCCTCGATTCCGTCGGCCGGGTCGCCGCCGCCCCGCCCGCCGCCCTGCGGCGGATCCTCGGCGCCCGGCTCGGCCGTGAGGTGCACGAGCGCGCCCTCGGGATCGACCGGACCCCCGTCCGGCCGGGCTCCGCCGCCCGCGCCGTCGCCGCCGAGCGGCTCTTCGATCTGGACGAGCTGGATCCCGCACGGCACCGGCGGGCGCTGCTCTCGCTCACGGAGGAGCTCGGCGCGAAGCTTCGTACACAGGAACAGGGCCGGGGGCAGGTCTGCCGCGCCCTCACGCTCACCGTCCGCTGCGCCGACCGCACCACCCTCACCCGGACGCGCACCCTGGGCGAGCCCACCGCGCACTCGGCCGCCCTGACCGCCACGGCCTACGCCCTCTACGCGGGCCTCGGCCTGCAGCGGGCCCGGGTCCGCGCGCTGTCCCTGCGCGCCGAGGACCTGACCTCGGCCGATCGGGCCGTGCGGCAGCTCAGCCTCGACCCCGAGGACGAGAAGGCCCGCCGCCTGGAGGCCGTCACGGACCGGGTCCGCGCGCGCTTCGGTCCGCACGCGATCGCCCGCGGCACGCTGGCCGCCTGACGGTCCGTCCGGCGCCGTACAGGCGGTCGCCCGGGCGACGCGCGAGTTTTTACCGACGCGTAACTTCCCTGTGTTGCTACTCACCCGTAATTTAGCGGCAGCAGCTCCCCCTTGTGATCCGGATCACGGGACGAACCCCCACGCTCATCCCCTTGAGTCGACCCGCGAGGAGATCATCCGATGCTGCCCTGGAGACGCCTGCTCCGCCCACTCGCCGTCCTCACCCTCACCGCCGCCGCACTCGTCGCCCCCACCGGCGCAGCGCAGGCCGCGGCCGCCCCCAGCAGCGGCTGGAACAACTGGTCGTGCAAGCCGTCCGCCGCGCACCCGCGCCCCGTCGTCCTCGTCCACGGCACCTTCGGCAACTCCTGGGACAACTGGCTCGGCCTCGCGCCCTACCTCGTCCACCGCGGGTACTGCGTCTACTCGCTCGACTACGGCCAGCTGCCCGGCGTCCCCCTCTTCAACGGGCTCGGGCCCATCGACAAGTCCGCCGGACAGCTCGACGTCTTCGTCGACAAGGTGCTCGCCGCGACCGGCTCCGCCAAGACCGACATCATCGGGCACTCGCAGGGCGGCATGATGCCGCGCTACTACCTGAAGTTCCTCGGCGGCGCCTCGAAGGTCAACGCGCTGGTCGGACTCGCCCCCGACAACCACGGCACCACCCTGCTCGGATTCACCAAGCTCCTGCCGTACTTCCCCGGGGCCGAGGACCTGATCAGCACCGCGACCCCGGGTCTCGCCGACCAGATCGCCGGATCAGCCTTCCAGCAGAAGCTGAACGAGGGCGGGGACACCGTGCCCGGGGTGAAGTACACGGTCATCGCGACCAAGTACGACGAGGTGGTGACCCCCTACCGGAGCGCCTTCCTCGACGGGCCGAACGTACGCAACGTCGTCCTCCAGGACCTGTGCTTCCTGGACCTCTCGGAGCACGTCGCCATCGGGCTCACCGACCGGATCGCCTGGCACGAGGCGGTCAACGCCCTCGATCCGGCACACGCCGAACCGACCACCTGCGCCTCGGTCTTCGACTGACGGGACGCAGGCGGTCCGGGCCCGGCAAGGTCCGGAAGAGACGGCCTAGGTGTATTGATCACGAGCGTTGTTGACACTCGGCAGGTCTTGAACATGGCGAAGACCTCCGGTGTGGTGGGAGCTGTCTAGGAA
>NZ_JBIAVW010000051.1:0-7246 GCF_042894785.1 Streptomyces sp. NPDC001502 | reverse complement strand
ATGTAACCACCAGGCCGACTCGCGCGATCACCCGACCGTACTGCTGTCGTCAGGTGCCGGAAGGCGACTCACCTCATTGTGTTAGCCGTTGTAAGGCGAGGGGCGTCAGGTGCCTCCGTGCATGGGTGACCGTGGCCGACCCGGGCCGGGCCGGGCTGAGCCGTCCGTTCCGGGTGTTGACCGGCCCGCGACGCCTCGCGCCGACGGAAGGTTTCCGGTGGCTTACGGCCGGCCCCAGACAGGCTGCGGACGCCGTCTCGCAGGAGCGCGTAGCGATCGATGGCGGCTAGTCCAGCCCAAGGGGCTCGCGGACGCCGTCTCGCAGGAGCGCGTAGCGATGGGGGGCGCCGCCCGACCGCTGCCGCGCATCGCGGATGTGCCCGTCCCTGAAGGTGTCGACCGGCCCGTTCCTTTGGGGGTTTCCCGGCAGTCTTCGTATGTCCGGGGCGGGGCGGTCGGTCAAGGGTGGAGCGCAGCGACATCGCGAAGCGACGCGACGACGAAGG
Source organism: Streptomyces sp. NPDC001502 (assembly GCF_042894785.1). Taxonomy (NCBI): domain Bacteria; kingdom Bacillati; phylum Actinomycetota; class Actinomycetes; order Kitasatosporales; family Streptomycetaceae; genus Streptomyces; species Streptomyces sp. NPDC001502. Next base: position 6,740 of record NZ_JBIAVW010000051.1, on the reverse strand, counting down.
AGGAGCGCCCTTGAGGGACCGGCCCGAACCGGAGAGACGATGAGACTGACGGGAAACCCCCATACACATCTCTGATACCGCCCGAGCGGCTCCCGCACGCCCCGAAGCCGCCCCGAAGCCACCCCGAAGCCCCCCGAAGCCGCCCCACCCTCATCCGACCCCGGTCAGCCCCCGACCCCGCCCCCACCCCAGCGGCGGCTTCAGGCCTTTTCCGGGGACGTCAGGTCGATCAGGCGGCACACCGTTTCGATGTCGATCTTGACCTGGGCGATCGAGGCGCGGCCGGAAAGCCACGTGATCAGCGCCGAGTGCCAGGTGTGCTCGATGACCCGGACCGCCGAGAGCTGCTCCGCCGTCGGCGGCTGCTCCAGGCCCATCGCGTCCAGGATGATCGCCGTCGTCAGCCGGGACACCGTGTCCACCTCGGGGCTCACGCTCCGGTCTGCGAACGTCAGTGCCCGTACCATCGCGTCGGCCAGCTGCGGCTCCCGCTGGAGGGCGCGGAAGGCCCGCATCAGGGTCTCCGCGACCCGGGCCGCCGGGTCGTCCCCGGCCGGCGGGCGTTTGCGCAGCGTGGTGTGCATGTGCTGGAGCTGGTCCTGCATGGTGGCGACCAGCAGGTGCACCTTGGACGGGAAGTAGCGGTAGAGCGTGCCCAGGGCCACGCCCGCCGCCTCCGCGACCTCGCGCATCTGCACGGCGTCGAATCCGCCCCGGCTGGCCAACTGTGCGCTGGCGTGCAGGATCCGGCGGCGGCGTGCCTCCTGGCGCTCCGTCAGGGGAGGCGACGCCGGTGTGGTGACGGCCTTCACTTCCGCTGTCATGTGTCCCGTTCCGTGTCGTTGCGCGGGCTGAATCCGGGCTGGTCCGCGGCCAGCATCGCAGGCGCCGGAGCCGTGGCGTGAATCACCTGCTCCGCCTCTTACGGTGTGGTTTCCGGCCGGTAGATTCAATGGTCTTCGACGGATCAAGTCTGAAACTTGTTCTACATTATCCGAGCGGTTACGCTCCGGCGAAAGTTGCAGCGAGAAGGGGGCCGAGAGTGACCGCTGAGGCCATGGTGACGAGCCCTTTCGCGGGTTCCGTCGCCGACGGCGACCGCCCGCTGCGCATCGCGCTCCTCACCTATAAGGGGAACCCGTTCTGCGGCGGCCAGGGCGTCTACGTCCGCCACCTCTCGCGCGAACTCGTACAACTGGGTCACTCCGTCGAAGTCATCGGCGCGCAGCCCTACCCGGTGCTCGACACGGGCGCCTCGCTCACCGAGCTCCCGAGCCTGGACCTGTACCGCAGCCCGGACCCCTTCCGCACGCCGAAGCGCGACGAGTACCGGGACTGGATCGACGCCGTCGAGGTCGCCACCATGTGGACCGGCGGCTTCCCCGAGCCCCTGACCTTCTCGCTGCGCGCCCGCCGCCATCTGGCCGCGCGCGCGGGTGACTTCGACGTCATCCACGACAACCAGACGCTCGGGTACGGCCTCCTCGCCGACCTCGGCGCCCCGCTGGTCACGACGATCCACCACCCCATCACCGTCGACCGCAAGCTCGACCTCGACGCCGCGCAGGGCCGGGTGAAGCGGGCCTCAGTGCGCCGCTGGTACGCCTTCACCCGCATGCAGGGCCGCGTGGCCCGCCGGCTGCCGTCCGTACTCACCGTCTCCGGGTCCTCCAAGCAGGAGATCGCCCAGCACCTGGGCGTCCGGGACGAGCGCATCCACGTCGTGCACATCGGCGCCGACACCGACCTCTGGTCGCCGGACCCGTCCGTCGCCGAGGTGCCGGGCCGCATCGTCACCACCTCCAGCGCCGACGTGCCGCTCAAGGGGCTCGTGTACCTCGTCGAGGCGCTCGCGAAGCTGCGTACCGAGCAGCCCGAGGCGCACCTCGTCGTCGTCGGCAAGCGCGCCGAGCAGGGCCCCGTCGCCCGCGCCATCGAGACGTACGGCCTCCAGGACGCGGTCCGCTTCGTCAAGGGCATCACCGACGCCGAGCTCGTCGACCTGGTCCGCAGCGCCCAGATCGCCTGCGTGCCCTCCCTCTACGAAGGCTTCTCGCTCCCGGCGGCCGAAGCCATGGCCACCGGCACGCCGCTCGTCGCCACCACCGGCGGCGCGATCCCCGAGGTCGCCGGACCCGACGGTGAGACCTGCCTCGCGGTGCCCCCGGGCGACGCGGGCGCGCTGGCCGCCGCGCTGGGCCGGATGCTGGGCGATCCGGAGCTGCGGGCCCGCCTCGGCGCCGCCGGGCGCGAACGGGTCCTGACCCGGTTCACCTGGGCCGCGGCCGCCAGGGGCACCGTCGCGCACTACCGCGCCGCCATCGAGCAGGCCGGCGCCGGCCGGACCCGCCCGGCGCGCTGACCTTCCGCTTCCCCGCTTCTTCCCCATCCCCGACACACCCCCGCGACCGCGAAGGCAGGACCCCGTGCTGACCGTCGATTTCTCCCGGTTCCCGCTCGCCGCAGGCGACCGCGTACTCGACCTGGGCTGCGGCGCAGGCCGGCACGCCTTCGAGTGCTACCGGAGAGGCGCCCAGGTGGTCGCCGTCGACCGCAACGGCGAGGAGATCCGCGAGGTCGCCAAGTGGTTCGCAGCGATGAAGGAGGCCGGTGAGGCCCCCGCCGGGGCCACCGCCACCGCCATGGAGGGCGACGCGCTCGCACTGCCCTTCCCCGACGACTCCTTCGACGTCGTCATCATCTCCGAGGTCATGGAGCACATCCACGACGACAAGGGCGTGCTCGCCGAGATGGTCCGCGTCCTCAAGCCCGGCGGGCGCATCGCCATCACCGTGCCGCGCTACGGCCCCGAGAAGATCTGCTGGGCGCTCTCCGACGCCTACCACGAGGTCGAGGGCGGCCACATCCGCATCTACAAGGCGGACGAGCTGCTCGGCAAGATGAAGGCCGCGGGCCTCAAGCCGTACGGCACGCACCACGCGCACGGGCTGCACTCCCCGTACTGGTGGCTCAAGTGCGCCTTCGGCGTCGACAACGACAAGGCGCTGCCCGTCAAGGCGTACCACAAGCTCCTGGTCTGGGACATCATGAAGAAGCCGCTGGCCACGCGGCTCGCCGAGCAGGCCCTGAACCCGCTCATCGGCAAGAGCTTCGTGGCGTACGCGACCAAGCCCCACCTTCCCGTCAGCGCGGCCCAGTGAGCACGCCGGGGCGCACCGAACACCTGGTCCTGGACGGTGTACTGACGGCCGAGGAGGCCGCCCTGACGGTGGCGGGGATCCTCGCCGCGCAGCGCGCCGACGGGGCCATACCGTGGTTCCGCGGGCACCACCTCGACCCGTGGGACCACACCGAGGCCGCGATGGCACTGGACGCGGCCGGTGAGCACGAGGCGGCGGAGCGGGCGTACGCGTGGCTGGCCCGGCACCAGAACCAGGACGGCTCCTGGTACGCGGCCTACGCCGACCGGCCCGACGGTGTGGACACCGCGGAGCCGCAGGACGCGAGCCGCGAGAGCAACTTCACCGCGTACATAGCCGTCGGCGTGTGGCACCACTACCTCTCCACCGGCGACGACACCTTCCTCGACCGCATGTGGCCGGCCGTCTACGCGGCCGTGGAGTGCGTCCTGACGCTCCAGCAGCCGGGCGGCGAGATCGGCTGGAAGCGGGAGGCGGACGGCACGGCCGTCACCGACGCCCTCCTCACCGGCTCCTCCTCCATCCACCAGGCGCTGCGCTGCGCCCTGGCCATCGCCGAGCACCGCGAGGAGCCGCAGCCCGACTGGGAGCTCGCGGCGGGCGCGCTGCGGCACGCCATCCGGCGTCACCCGGAGCGGTTCCTCGACAAGAACCACTACTCGATGGACTGGTACTACCCGGTCCTCGGCGGGGCCCTGACCGGTTCGGAGGCCACGGCGCGCATCGAGGAGCGCTGGGAGGAGTTCGTGGTCCCGGACCTGGGCGTGCGCTGCGTGCTGCCCAACCCGTGGGTGACGGGCGGCGAGTCCTGCGAGCTGGCGCTCGCGCTGTGGGCGACGGGGGAGTCGGACCGGGCGCTGGAGATCCTGCGCTCGATCACCCACCTGCGCGCGGACAACGGCATGTACTGGACGGGGTACGTGTTCCAGGACGAGGCCGTCTGGCCGGTGGAGCAGACCACCTGGACGGCCGGGTCGCTGCTGCTCGCCGTCGCGGCGCTCGGCGGGGACGAGGCCACCACCGAGGTGTTCGGCGGGACCTCGCTCCCGGCCGGGCTGGAGCCCGACTGCTGCGGGTGACCGGGCGGTCGGCTCAGCGGCGGTAGAGCCAGCCGGCGACGGCGTGGCCGATGAGCAGGTAGGCCACGGCGGCGATGCCGTAGCCGATGACGACCTGGATCCACTCGCGGCTGAAGGTGAACAGGTCGTAGGACCAGGCCGCGAGCCAGGACGCGACGTCGTGGACGAGGTCGACCAGGGCGTTGCCCTGGTTGGCCTCCAACAGGTAGAGCAGGATCCAGAGTCCGATGACGAAGGCGAGCACGTCCGCCACCAGTGCGACGGCGCGGCCTGCCTGACTGCTTCCCCGGGTGCGTACTCGTGTGTGAGTGCTCATGCGGCGCGTGTTGCCGCCCTGGCGTGTCGTAAACCCGAACGGGTCCCCCGGGTGGTGGAGGCGGGGGACCGGGGTGAGGCTGCGGGAGACGCCTCATTCCCGGAGGAAACCGTGCCCGTGCCCCAGCCCGTACCCACGACCGTCCGATTTCGCCGCGCCCTCACGGCGGTGGTCCTGTCCACCGCGCTGATGGTCGGCGCCACCGCATGCGGCAGTGGCGGAAACGGCCCGCGCGAGGAGCTCTCCGCCGCGTCGATGGGGGAGCTGGCCGCCCTTGCGGCGGCGGAGCCCGTCGCCGCCGAGGCCGACGAACTGGCCGCCGCGACGCCGTCGCCCAGCACGTCCGCGGAGAAGCAGAAGTTCGCCAAGACGCGGTTCGTCGCCAACGCGGGGCTCGCGGCCGGTGCGACCTACCAGTGGATCGTCAAGCCGTACCGCGCGGGCAAGTTCAAGAAGGGTGCCAAGGGCCGCACCTTCGCGCTGATCAAGGCGGGCCTCGCGGGCGCGTTCGCCTACAACCGGCTCAAGGCGGCGGCCGAGAACGCCAAGGGCGACCCGCTGCTGGCGAAGGCGGTGGCCCCGCTCACGGCGGGCATCGAGTCCCTCAAGGGCCTGGGCAGCAAGCTGCGCAAGGGGCAGGCGGGGGACGGTGACATCGACGCCTTCGACAGTGTCATCAGCAGTGTGAAGGAAGCGGGCCAGAGTGCGGGTGCCACGGTGACGGACAAGGTCCCGAGCGCGTCGCAGCTGGGCGGCTAGGACGCCGGGCGGACCTGGTTCTCCCGCACTTCGCCCCCCCCATGACGAAACGGGCCCCTCGGTGGTCGAGGGGCCCGCCGGCCATGACGTGCACGCGGCCCCGCAGGGACGCTATCTCGACGAGAGGCGCAGCCGTGCCACCAGACCGGCGTGATCGGACGGCCACAGTCCTGTCGGTGTGCGGTCCCGCAGCTTGTCGCCGATCACGTCGGCGGAGACCGCCGACAGCCGGCCGGGCTGGTAGAAGACGTAATCGATGCGGCGGTCCAGCTTGGACGGCACGTTGGTGAGATCAGGGTCCTGAGCTGCGGTGTAACCGCGTCCCGTGCCGTGGACCTTGCGCCACGCCTCTTCATAGCCGCCGGTGGTGAACGTGCTGTACGGTCCGGTCGCGTCCGTGGGCAGGGAGTTGAAGTCGCCGACCGCGGTGACCGGGTACGGCGACTGTGCCAGCGCGGCGTACAGCTCCTGGCCCTGGGCGTTCCGGACGGGCGGCACCGCAGGCTCCAGATGCGTGTTCGCCACCCGTACCGGCTTGCCCGCGAGTTTCACGTCCACCGTGGACCAGCCGCGCGGAATGGTGAAGGTGATGCCGAACGGCGTCGGGACGACGAGCTTTGCGGTGTAGATGTGCGATTGGGTGTTCGTCACCCGGACTCCGTGGCGTACGAGGATCACGTCCCGGTCCGTGAAGCTCGCCTGCTCGGTGGCGCTGATCGGCAGAGCGCCGCTGAATGTGGTGTCGACCGCGACCGCCCGGTAGTCCAGCCCCGACCTGCGCAGTGTGCGAAGCAGGATGTCCAGGAAGTCGTACGTGGTGGTGAGGCTGCCGCCCTGCGGGCCGGTCTTCCACAGGGCGACCTCCTGCAGACCGATGACCTCGGGCCGGTCCTTCTTGATCAGGCGGGAGATGGCGCGGGCGCGAAGTGGGAAGTCGGTGGCGACCACCTGGCCGTAGGCGATTCCTGCTCGCCTGACGAGCTCCGGCAGGTTGGGTGCCGTGAAGAGGGGCGTGAGGTCGGCGCCTTGATAGACGTTGTACGTGGCTACGTCGAGATGCCGGTGCCGTGTCTCGGCCTGAGCGGGGGCCGCCAAGCCCAACGCTGTGGCGATCAGTCCGGCGACGACCAGTAGTGCCGTCATTCTTCGCGCCATGCGCTGCTCCTAGTGCCGAGTGAGGTGCTGGACAAATCAGCGCATAGTCGAAATGGGGCGACAAGCACATAGTCCGTGCCAGTCGAGAAGTCACCTGAACAGCTGCGGTTTGGCCTGCCTGGGCGGGCGCTGCCCCCTGTCTCGGGTGCGGCCCGGTGGTCGCGCCTCAAGCGCCGGCGGGGCGGGGGTTCGGCCCGTCTGGGCGGGGTCGGGTCCGGGGGGTGGGGGTGCGGGGCCGGCGGCGGGTGTCTCCTCGGCTCGCGCGTGACG
>NZ_JBIAVW010000050.1:0-9661 GCF_042894785.1 Streptomyces sp. NPDC001502 | reverse complement strand
CCGGGGGGGGCGGGGGCGGCCGCGCCCCCCCCCCCCGGCGGGGGCCGCCCGCGGGGGGGGGGGGGGGGGGCCCCCCCCCCCGCAACGGCGCCGCACCCGCCCCGCCCGCCCCGCACACCCTCACACCCTCACACCCGCGCCAAAAACCCCCGCACGGCAGCGAAGAACCCCTCCGGGTCCCCGACCCGCACCGCATGCCCCGCCGGCAACTCCACCAACCGCACCCCCGCCCTCCGCACCGTCATCTCCCGCGCATGCTCCGCCGACAGCACCCCGCTCCGATCCCCCCGCACCAGCAGCGTCGGCTTCCGCACCCCCAGCCAGTCCCCCCAGTGGTCCCCGTTCAGCCCCCGCTGGGACTCCACCATGTCCTCCACCTCGAACGCGGTCCCCCACCCGTCCGGATACTCCTGCAGGGACCCCTCCAGGTGCGGCGCCGCGCTCCCCACCCCCGCCAGGAACCCGGCCCGGGTCGCGGCCCGTCTCGGCCACTCCCGCGCGAACGCCAGGTCGCCGTCGACCACCGCCCCGATGTCCTCGACCACCACCGCCCGCACCAGATCCGGCCGCCGCGCCGCGAGCTGGTACGCGTTGACCCCGCCCAGCGAATGCCCCAGCACCACCGCCGGCCCCAGCCCCAGCTGCTCCAGCAGGGCCGCCGCATCCGCCACGTACCCGTCCCGCGTGTACTCCGCCGCCCGGTCGGACCTCCCGTGCCCCCGCTGGTCCAGGGCGATCACCCGCCACGCCGGACCCAGCTCCCGGGCCAGGCGCTCGAAGGCCCCCGCCCCCTCCCCGAAGTGCCCGTGCAGCGCCAGCAGCGGCGCCCCCGGCCCCCCGAAGTCCGTATAGGCGAGCCGCCGCCCGTCCTGCGTCACCATCGCCCCCGGCAACGGCCCCAGCTTGTCGATGACCCGCTGCCGCAGCAGCTGGTACTCCTCCCACCTCCTGCGCAACCGCCCGCCCGGCCGCTTCACGATCCGCCCCGGCGTGACCGTCTCCCCCCGCCGGAACTGCTCCCGCGTCAGATCGATCCGGATCCCCCCGGGCAGCAGGTTCCACCAGTGGTAGCCCTCCTGCCGACCGTCGTGGAACACCTCGCCCAGCATCAGGTCCCCGCCCACCAGGTCCTGCACCACGAGGGCGGTGATGTCACAGTGCCCCCAGCCCGGATTCTCCGGAGTCCAGGGGATCTTCGTGATGTCGGAGGGCTCACAGGTCTCGGCCGACCATCCCGCCCGGATGGCCGCCTCAAGGTCCGCGAGAGTCCATGGAGTCGTCATGCTCCCCAGCCTGCCGCACCCCACTGACAACCCCACCGCCACGCCCCCGCGCACCGATGAAACGACCGGAAGAGGATCGGACGCATGTCGGCAGGCCGGCCCAACGACACGCCACGCCACTGCTCCGAACGGCGGCCCCTCACCCCACCCCCCGTACGCCGAGACGACAATCATTGCCCGGCGTCACCCCCCGTGATACACAGAGTGACCGCATGTTCTCGCGCGTACACACCGCCCCTGCCCAGGTCAGAGCGCGGAAGCGGAGCGCGGGCCGCGAGATCGGGTAAAGAGAGCCGTCAAGTCGACGACGGCGGCGGTTTCATCAGCGAAGATAGTGCGTAACCCCTGCCGTCGGGCAAGGGGCTTCCGGAACTACCCATACAGGGGCGGTGAGTTACATGATCCTGGCAGCCGAAAAGGGCGACATCACCACCATCATCGGCGGAATCGCCCCGAACTGGGGGCCTTTCGGCAGTCTCGGCAACGAAGCGAAGGTCATGATCGAGGTGGTCATGGCCGTCGCGATCCTGCTCTGCCTGGGCATCGCCATCTGGGGCGCGGCCAAACAGCGCATCGGAGCGACCGCCCTGCGCGACACGTTCAGCGCGGAACAGGGCAAGGGCCTGATCGTGGCCGGGCTGACCGGAGTCTTCATCATCGGCTCCCTCGGGACGCTGTTCACGATCGTCTACGGGATGGCCGTCTAGCCGGGTCACGCGCCGGGCCCCGTAGCTGATGACGCATCACCACACCACATCCACGCGGGAACCAGCGCTACCGTCGTACGACGCGGAGGGGGCGGACAGGCAATGAGCAACGACGACCAGTACGGCGGCGCCGGCGGCTACGGCGAGGTCGGCGGCACCGGCCAGACCCGCACCCGCCTCCCGGACGCCCCGGCCGACCCCTACGGCCCCACCCGCCGCACCCCGCGCACCTCCCGCAGCCTGATCACCGTGGTCGGCGTGGTGGTCCTCCTGATCGCGGCCATCGCCTTCGCCAACTCTGCCCCGGACACCAAGGCGGACCCCGCCTCGGACAAACCCCCGACGGACTCCTCCACGGCGGCCACGGGCACGGACCCGGTGACGGGCACATCGGCAGGCATCCCCAAGGGCTTCGCCCACGACGAACAGGGAGCCCAGTCGGCCGCCGCCAATTTCGCGGTGGCGCTGGGTTCTGACGGCATGTTCAAGAAGAACACCCGGCACACCTTGGTGGACGGGATCTACGCACCCGACGTGGCATCGCGCCTGAAGGGCCCGCAGGACGAGGCCTACTCGGCCGACTTCCTCGCGAAGCTCGGGCTCGACGCCAACGGCAACGCCCCGCAGGGCAGCACCTTCGTCACCCGTACCGTCCCGATCGGCACCCGCGTGGAGAGCTACACGCCGGCCACGGCCAAGATCGCCGTCTGGTACACCGGTCTGATCGGCATGTCCGGTCCCAAGTCCACCGACCCGGTGCGGACTCTCTGGAAGACCTGGACCTTCGAACTGAGCTGGGTCGGCGAGGGCTGGAGAGTCATCGACGACACCCAGCAGGACGGGCCCGCCCCCGTTCCCGGCGATGTCCCTGTCTCGACGTCGGACGACATGAGCAAGGCCATCAAGGAATTCGGGGGATTCACCTATGCCCGCTAGCCTCCGGCTCCCCGCCCGGCTGGGCCTGATCGCCTCCGCCCACCTCGCCGTGCTCACCCTGGCCACCCGCGCCCACGCCGCTCCCGTGCCGGCGCCGACGCCGACCGCCACACCCCAGGCGACCGCTGACCCCTGCGCACTGCTCGACGGCCCTTCCAAGCAGTACTGCCAGAGCGGAACGGGCACATCCGGCGGCACCCCTGGGACGGGACTCGCACCCAGCGACGGCGGAGACGCCCTCAACCCCCTCGCCTCCCTGGCCCGCGGCTGCGCCGACGCCGCCGCCTGGATCGTCACCAAGCTCAGCGAAGCGGTAAAGGGCTCGGCCGAAGTCGACTTCACCAACCCCGCCTTCCTCAAGCAGTACTCCGTCGTCTTCGCCGCCTCCACCATCCTCACCCTCGTCCTCTGGCTCTTCGCCGTCGCCAAGCGCGCCGTCCGCGGCGTACCCCTCACCACCGCCATGTCCGAAGCCATCGGCTTCCTCTGGCTCACCGTCCTCGCCTCCGCTTTCACCCCCCTCATCCTCTACACCGTCGTCTCCGCCACCGACGGCGTCACCGAGGTCATCGCCTCCGCCACCGGCGGCCAGACCGACGTCTTCTTCGGCTCCTTCTCCGAAGCCCTCAAGAAGGGCGACGACATCGGCGGCGGCCCGATCATGCTGATCGTCGTCGCACTCGTCACCGTCCTCGCCGCCGGAGTGCTCTACCTGGAGCTGTTCATCCGGGCCGCCCTCCTCTACGTCGGCGCCCTCCTCGGCGTCGTCGTCTACTCCGGGCTCGTCGACCGCAACCTCTGGGGCCACGTCCGCCGCTGGGCCGGCATCATGATCGCCGTCATCCTCGTGAAGCCGGTCATCGTCATCGTCCTCGGCCTCGCCGGCGCCCTGACCGGTGAGAAGGGCCCCAACGCCTTCTCCGCCGTCGTCACCGGCCTCGCCATCATCCTCCTGGCGATCTTCGCCTCCGCGATGATCTACCGCTTCGTCCCCGGCTTCGGCGACGAGATCGCCTCCGCCCGCTCCAACCGCACCAAGGCCACCGACGGCGCCCAGGCGGCCGCCGTCATCAGCTCCCCGGCCTCCCTCGTCTCGCAGGGCATCAAAACCCACAGCAGCCGCGGCTCCCACCGCGGCGGCGGCGACGGCGGCGGCAACAACGCGCCCCGCCCCGCCAACCCCCTCTCCGGAGGCGTGGCCGCCCACAGCAGCCGACCCACCTCCGGCGGCGGAGCCGGCGGCGGATCTGTCCCCTCCGCCGCACCCCCGCCCCGCACGAGTTCGAGCACGAGGAACACAGGAGGTGACGGGCGTTGACGACCCAGTCCCACCAGCTGCACCCGGTCGCGCCCCGCCGCACGTATCTCATCGGCCGGGCCCGGCCGAACGCGATCGTCGGCAAGAACCGCGAGACCGGCGAGATCGCCCTGATCATCGCCGGGGCGTTCTTCGGCATGATGAGCGGACTGCTCGTCCCCGACCTCACCCTGCGCATCGTCAGCCTCGCCGGCTTCCCCGTGATCGCGCTCGCCGCCGTGTACGTCCCGTACAAGGGCCGCACCTTCTACCGCTGGTTCGAGATCAGCCGCAGCTACAAGCGGACCCTGCGCCGCGGTACGACCTACCGCTCCGGCGCCATGGAGGCCGGCATCCGCGGCTCCGACGGCCGCGAGGTCGAGGTAGGCCCGCCCCCCGGCATCGGCCGCATCAACTGGCTCGCCGCCCCCTTCGGCCCCGACGAGATCGCCGTCCTCCTGCACGCGGACCGCCGCACCGTCACCGCCGCCATCGAGATCGAGGGCCCCGGCGTCGGCCTGCGCGACAGCGAGGACCAAGAAGCCCTCGTCGACCGCTTCGGCACCCTCCTCAAGCACGTGGCCAACGGCGACGGCTTCGTCACCCGCCTCCAGATGCTCGCCCGCACCCTCCCCGCCGACCCCGACGCGCACGCCAAGGACGTGGCCCAGCGCGGCGACACCCAGGCCCCCGGCTGGCTCCGCGACTCCTACGACCAGCTCCAGTCGATGGTGTCCACCTCCTCCGAGCAGCACCGCGCGTACCTCGTCGCCTGCATGCACTACACACGCGAACTCGCCGCCGAGGCCAACGCCATCGCCCGCGCCGGCACCCCCCACAAGGGCCGCAAGCTCGACCGCGACGCCGGCCTCGCCATCGTCATGGCCCGCGAGCTCACCGACATCTGCGCCCGCCTCGCCGAGGCCGACATCCGCGTCCGCCAGCCCCTCGGCCAGGGCCGCCTCTCCTCCCTCGTGCACTCCATGTACGACCCGGACCACCCCATCGACCACATCCAGGCCATGACCAAGCGCAACGCCTGGCCCGCCGAGCTCGACGCCGTGGAGCCCACCTTCCTCCAGGCCAAGACCCGCGAGTCCTCCACCCGCGCCCCCTGGTGCCACGCCACCGCCTGGGTCAAGGAATGGCCGATGACGCCCGTAGGCGTCAACTTCCTCGCCCCGCTCCTCGTCCACACCCCCGACGTGATCCGCACGGTCGCCGTCACCATGGACCTGGAGCCCACCGAGGTCGCCATCGAGCGCATGCTCACCGAGAAGACCAACGACGAGGCCGACGCCTCCCGCGCCGCCAAGATGAACCGGACCGTCGACCCCCGCGACATCGCCGCCCACGGCCGGCTCGACCAAAGAGGTGAAGATCTCGCCAGCGGTGCGGCGGGAGTCAACCTCGTCGGGTACATCACGGTGTCCTCACGTTCCCCGGAGGCCCTCGCCCGCGACAAGCGGACGATCCGCGCCTCCGCCGGCAAGTCCTACCTGAAGCTGGAATGGTGCGACCGCGAGCACCACCGCGCCTTCGTCAACACCTTGCCGTTCGCCACCGGCATCCGACGCTAGCTGAAGGGAAGTGCCGCCCATGCGAGATCCCATGTCCGCCCTGACGGACGCCTTCACCAGCTTCCTCTTCGGCAAAGTCGAAACCACGCGCCTGCCCGTCCGCACCTCCACCGGGCAGGCGCAAGCCGTCTACCTGCCCACCGCCGCCCCCGGACTCGGCGACTCCGGCGTCATCATCGGCCGCGAGGTCTACAGCGGCAAGGGCTACATCTACGACCCCTTCCAGCTCTACGGGCAACAGCTCCCGGCCCCCCACTGGCTGGTCCTCGGCGAATCCGGAAACGGAAAGTCAGCCCTCGAAAAGACCTACGTCCTGCGCCAGCTCCGCTTCAAGGACCGCCAGGTCGTCGTCCTCGACGCCCAGGGCGAAGACGGCGTCGGCGAGTGGAACCTGATCGCCCAGCAGCTGGGGATAACCCCCATCCGCCTGGACCCCATCGCCGCCAACGACGACGGGATCCGCCTCAACCCCCTCGACCCGGCCATCACCGCGACCGGACAGCTCGCGCTGCTCCGGACCATCATCGAGGTGGCCATGGGCCACGGCCTCGACGAGCGCGCCGGCTTCGCCCTCAAGGTCGCCCACGCCTACGTCGTCGACACCATCCGCGACCGCCAGCCCGTCCTCACCGACATCGTCGAGCAACTGCGCCACCCCGAACCCGAATCCGCGCACGCGATGAACGTCGACATAGACGATGTCCGGGCCTGGGGCCTCGACGTGGCGCTCGTCATCGACCGCCTCGTCGACGGCGACCTGCGCGGCATGTTCGACGGCCCCACCACGGTCGGCATCGACCTCGACGCCCCGCTGATCGTCTTCGACCTCTCCCACATCGACCGCAACTCCATCGCGATGCCGATCCTCATGGCGATCGTCGGCGTCTGGCTGGAGCACACCTGGATCCGCCCCGACCGGAAGAAGCGCATCTTCCTGGTCGAGGAGGCCTGGCACATCATCAACAGCCCCTTCGTGGCCCAGCTGTTCCAACGCCTGCTGAAGTTCGGCCGCCGCCTCGGCCTGTCCTTCGTCGCCGTCGTCCACCACCTGTCCGACGTCGTCGACGGCGCCGCCGCACGCGAAGCCGCGGCCATCCTCAAGATGGCCTCGACCAGAACCATCTACGCCCAGAAGGCGGACGAGGCCCGAGCCACCGGCCGGGTCCTCGGCCTGCCCCGCTGGGCGGTGGAAATCATCCCGACCCTCACGCCCGGCATCGCGGTCTGGGACGTCAACGGCAACGTCCAGGTGGTCAAACACCTGATCACCGAAGCCGAACGTCCCCTCGTCTTCACCGACCGCGCCATGACCGAGTCCTCCACCCCCACCCGCCTCCCCGCCGACATGCTCGCCGCCGAACTGGAGGCGGAGGAAAGGGCCCTGTCCATCGAACGCCGCCGCGGCGGCCCCGGATCCGCGACCACGGTGGCCTGACCATGCACGAGGCACGACGTACGGAGCCCCCCGCACGCGGCGGCGGCATCCCGGACGGCCTGCTGGTCGGCCTCCTGGCCTTCCTCCTGGGCCTCGCCGTCCTCGTCTGGTCCGCCACCGGCCTCGCGGCCGTCCTCGCGCACGGCACCTGGCCCGACACCGTCACCTTCACCCGGACCCCGGGGGCCGTCCGCGCCCTGATAGCGCAACCGCACGACATCCCCGCCGCCTGGCCGGACACCGACCCGGCGGCCCTGTCGGGCTGGGGACTCTTCTGGGGCCTGTTCGTCAGCCAGCTCCTGGTGATGTTCGTCCTCACCGTCTTCGCCATCGGCGTGATCGCCCGCACCAAGTCCCGCCGCGCCCTGGCCAGACACCTCACGGAGAACCCGCCGACCGCCAACACAGCCCCGCCGGCGTTTGAGGCGCGGGGGTCCGGGGGCAGCGCCCCCGGCAACGGCGCCGCACCCACGGCCACCGCACCGCCCGACGAGGCCTACCGCTACGGCTTCGGCTACGCCCCCCGGCCGCCGGCAGCCGCAACCACCCTCCCGGCCACCGAACCCCCTGCGACCGGCATCACCTACGGCGGCCCGAACGACCGCTTCCGCACAGCCGCCCACCGCATCGCCGAGATCGAGGGGGCGGCCCTCATCGTGACCTCCTCCCCCACCCTCTGGGCCGAGACCAAGGACGCCCGCGCCAAACTCGGCCCGGTCCTCCTCTACGACCCCTCCCACCTGTGCGACACCCCGGCCCGCATGCACTGGAACCCGGCCGAGGGCTGCGCCGACCGCGACACCGCCGCCGCCCGCGCGATCGCCCTGCTGGCCCCCGTGCGCCCCCAGGCCCGTATGGACGCGGCGGTGGCCGACACCGCGGAAACCCTCCTGCGCAGCTGGCTCCAGGCCGCCGCCCTGGACGACCGCCCGTTCAAGCTGCTCCACCGCTGGGCCCAGGGCAACAGCGCCCAGGACCCGGTCCGTGTCCTGCGCACCCACCCCCAGGCCGCCCCCGGAGCGGCCGGCGAACTGGAGAGCGCCCTCACCGCGCACCCCGAACGCCGCGAGCTCGCCCAGAACCTGACGGCCCGTGCCCTGTCCTGCCTGACCTCGATCCACATCCGCGAGGCCTGCAACCCGAACCGAGCCGATGCCCTCGCCCTGGCATCATTCGTCGCCGAAGGGGGCACCCTCTACCTGGTGGGTGAAGCTCTGGAGGATCCCCGCACCCACCCGGGTGCGATGCCCTTGCTCACCGCACTCGCCTCTCACGTGGTCGAGCACGGCCGCCGCATGGCCGCACGGTCATCCCACGGTCGGCTCGACCCACCACTCTCCCTGGTGCTGGACGACGTGGCCGCCGTGGCCCCCATCCCCCAGCTCCCGGAACTCCTGACCGACGGAACGCTCCCCCTGCTCGCCCTGTGCCGCAGCCGCGAACAGGCCCGCTCCCGCTGGCCGGAAGCCGCCCTCTCCTAGGGGGCCGCTCCCCACGTATCCATATCCGGGACGTCCGCATGGTTGTACCCGAGGAACACGGCTGTCTCGTTCGCCGCCAGCGGCGCCCCTGGCCGAAGGCCGCCAGAGCTGTCCCGTCGGCATGCCACTCGACCGACAGGAACCGCTCCTCGACCGGAGCGTCCTCTTCCTTCCTCACACGTCCGCGCCGGGCCCGGCCGGCCGCGTGTAGACGTACTCCCGCTCCTTGGCGCCCGTCTCGATCGGTATCAGCAGACCGCTCGCTTCGAACCCGTACCGCCGGTAGAAGCTCTCCGCCCTCGGGTTGTCCTCGTGCACGAACAGCCGCACCCGCTCGGTCACCGGCGCCTCCAGCGACCAGGCCCAGTCGAGGCCGGCGTCGAACAGCCTCTCCACCAGCCCGCTCCCCCGCTGCTCGGGCCGCACGAACACCCCGACCACGTGGCCCTGCTGCCGCTCGATGGGCTCACCGAAGTAGTCGGTGCCACCCTGCGCCTCGATGAGCACGGTCACGGACCCGACCCACCGCCCGTCACCGGCCTCGGCGATGAACTGCCGGGCACCCCGCCCCTCGGCAGCCCCCGCGGCACGCTGCTGCCAGTACTCGTCGCCCTGGGCGAGTGCCCGCTCCTCGGTCTCCAGGAAGGCCACGGCCGCGGCCGGATCCCGGAGCGCCACCAACCGCAGCTCCTTGACCTTCTCCCACTCGTCGCCCCGTACAGCCCTGATCACATGGTCATCGCTCATGCCGGGGATCCTAACGACGGGACCAACGCCGGCTCACCTGCGTTTTCCGGCTCCGCAATCCGTATTCCGGCCCGTAAACGCAGAAAAGCCCCGCACCGAGCCCGTAAGGGCTGGTGCGGGGCTTTCCCACAATGATTGTTCGGCGGCGTCCTACTCTCCCACAGGGTCCCCCCTGCAGTACCATCGGCGCTGAAA
>NZ_JBIAVW010000049.1:0-9698 GCF_042894785.1 Streptomyces sp. NPDC001502 | reverse complement strand
TCATCCACCGAAGTGGACGGGGTATCAACTTCTGGCGTTGATTTTTGGCACGCTGTTGAGTTCTCAAGGAACGGACGCTTCCTTTGTACTCACCCCCGCGACATCGGCTGGGGCTTTCCTCCGGGCTTTCGTTCTGTTCTTGCGTTTCCGACTCTATCAGACTCTTTCGTGTCCGACTTCCTCGGCGCTTTCCAGGTTTTCGCTTTCGCGCTTTCCCTTTCCGGCGGTTCCGACTCTATCAGAAGTTCTCCACCGGATTTCCCGGCTTCGGATTCCTGAATGAGGAGTCGGTTGTACCCCACTGGAATTCAATTCCTCATTGGGGGCGAGAGAGAGTTTAAACCATCGCTGCCGAACTTGTCCAGTTCGAGGCAACCGTTCGAATCTACCTCCCCGCGCGCTCCGTGTCAACGGTCTTCGCGGGACGACGAGGAGACTAGCAGCTCAACAGGCTTGTACGCACATCAGGCCGCGGTCGGGAGGGTCGCCGTCTGGTCGGCCTCCTCCACGTCGCCCACGTCGCCGGCGCGGGCGGCTCGGCCGCCCAGGATGAAGACGTAGAGCAGGAAGGCGACCTCGGCTGCGACGCCGATCGTGATGCGGGCCCAGGTGGGGAGCCCCGACGGGGTCACGAAGCCTTCGATCAGGCCCGAGACGAAGAGGACCACCGCGAGGCCGATGGCCATGCCGAGGGCGGTGCGGCCCTGTTCCGCGAGGGCCGCACGGCGGGTGCGGGGGCCCGGGTCGATGACCGTCCAGCCCAGGCGCAGGCCCATGCCCGCGGCCACGAAGACCGCCGTCAGTTCGAGCAGGCCGTGCGGAAGGATCAGGCCCAGGAAGACGTCGAGGCGGCCGGCGGAGGCCATCAGGCCGAGGCCGACGCCGAGGTTGGCCATGTTCAGGAAGAGGATCCAGAGCACCGGTATCCCCAGGAACGCGCCCAGGACCAGGCAGATCGCCGCCGCCTGGGCGTTGTTCGTCCAGACCTGGGCGGCGAAGGAGCCCGCCGGGTGGCTGGAGTAGTACGTCTCGTACTGGCCGCCCGGCTGCGTGAGCGCCTTCAGGTCCTCGGGTGCCGCGATGGCGCCCTGGACCTCCGGGTGCGTGGCTATCCACCAGCCGATGAGCACGCCGAGCGCCGTGGAGAGCAGGGCCGTCGGTATCCACCAGCGGCGGCTGCGGTAGACCGCGGCCGGGAAGCCCGCCGTGAAGAAGAGGGCGGCGTCGCGCCAGCCGGCCCGGCGGGTGCCCGTCACCGTGGCGCGGGCACGGGCGACCAGCTGGGTCAGCCGGCCGGTGAGCAACGGGTCCGGGGCAGTGGACTGGATCTGGGAGAGGTGGGTGGAGGTGCGCTGGTAGAGCGCGACGAGTTCGTCGGCCTCGTCGCCGGTGAGCTTGCGGCCGCGGCCCAGGAGCTGCTCCAGGCGCTCCCACTCCGCACGGTGTGCGGTCACGAAGACGTCGAGATCCATCCGGTTTGCCGCTCCCCTGTCCCAGGTCCCCTGGCCACTGCCTATTCCTAGTGTGGTCAGCTTGGCAGACTGGAGGCCGTAGGGGCGGGGCAGGTCACATGAGAGGTGCTGTGGTGAGCGATCTGGTGACGGGGGACGCGGTCGTCCTGGGGCTCAGGCCCGCGCGGCTGCCGAGCCGCGGGCTGGCGATCCTCCTGGACTTGGCCGTGTACGTCACCGGTTACGTGCTCATCTCCATCGGGCTGACCATGGCCACCGCCTCGCTGGACGAGGCCGCCCAGGCGGCCGTCGCGGTGGCGGGCTTCCTGCTGTTCCTGGTGGGCGTGCCGATCGCGGTGGAGACGCTGTCCCACGGGCGTTCGCTCGGCAAGCTCGCCTGCGGGCTGCGCGTCGTACGGGACGACGGCGGGCCGATCCGGTTCCGGCACGCTCTGGTGCGCGGGGCCCTGGGGATCGTGGAGCTGATCCTGACCTTCGGGTCGATCGCGTGCATCGCCTCGCTGGTGTCGGCGCGGGGACGGCGGCTCGGGGACGTGTTCGCGGGGACGCTGGTGGTCCGGGAGCGGGTGCCGGGGACCCGGGTGATGCCGGTGCCTCCGCCGCCGCCGTGGCTGGCCGGTCGGTTCACCGGGCTGGATCTGTCGGCGGTGCCGGAAGGGCTGTGGCTGGCGATACGCCAGTACCTGACGCGGATGAACCAGCTGGACCCGCAGGTGGGCGCCGCGATGGCGGTGCGGCTGGCGGACGATCTGGTGGCGCGTACGGGGGCGCCGCCGCCGGCCGGGGTGCCGGCCGCCGCGTTCCTGATGGCCGTGGTGCACGAGCGGCAGTCGCGTGACGCGGCCCGGGCGTTCCGGCCGTCCGCCGGCGGTCATGGTTCCGGGTTCACAACCGGGCACACACCTGCACCGGCGCCCGCACCTGCACCCGCGCCGGTACCGGGGCCGGTGCCGGTCGTGGCGCCGGTCCCCTACGCGGCTCCCGCGCCCGTGGCTCCCGCGCAGACTCCCCGCGCCGGCGGGTTCGCGCCGCCCGCCTGAGGGATCACTGTTCCCCGAAGGCCGAGGGCGGTGTCTCCAGGTGTTCGAGTTCGATGCCGGGGGCCGAGAGGACCACGTCCCCGGCGATGTGGATCGTGTGGACCTCGCCCGTGTCCAGGGCGCTGACCTGGTACTCGTCCACCAGCAGCGGGCCGCTGTCCGTGGGGTGTTCCTGGCGGGCGACGAGGGCCCAGGCCTGGTCGACCGTACGGGGTGCCAGGACCGGATCGGTGAGGGCCAGGAGCCGGACACGGGTGGCGGGCGCGCCGGGGGCCAGGCGCAGCAGGCGGGCCGTCGCGATGAGGAAGGCCGGGGAGGTGCCGGTGAAGCCGGGGGCGGCGATGTTGCCCTCGGTGGCTTCGGTGCCGGTGGGGTCGGTCCGGACCCAGGTGACGCCGTCGATGGCGGCGCCGCGCACCTGCCAGCTCGCGGCGTTGACCTCCAGGCGGATGGGGCGGCCCAGCTCGTCGATCGCCAGGTCGACGGAGCCGCGGTGGTCCCCGTCGGGGCCGGTGAGCTGGGATACGTAGCGCCAGCCGGAGGGCCCGGGGGCGCAGTGGAAGTGCTCCTCGCCGAGCGGGGCGTGGTCGTGCGGGTCGTGGAGCGAGTAGCGGCCGCGGGGCATGGTGCGCACTCTTCTTGGGGTCGAGGGATATGGGGCAGGCCCCCGGCACGGGTGCCGGGGGCCTGCTGCACGTTCTGCCGCCGCTGATCAGAGGCTGATCAGGGGTGGGGTCGATCAGTAACGGTAGTGGTCCGGCTTGTACGGGCCCTCGACCTTGACGCCGATGTACGCGGCCTGCTCCGGGCGCAGGGTGGTGAGGCGGACGCCGAGGGCGTCGAGGTGGAGGCGGGCGACCTTCTCGTCGAGGTGCTTCGGGAGCACGTAGACCTCAGTCGGGTACTCCTGCGGCTTGGTGAAGAGCTCGATCTGGGCCAGGGTCTGGTCCGCGAAGGAGTTCGACATCACGAAGGACGGGTGGCCGGTCGCGTTGCCGAGGTTCAGCAGGCGGCCCTCGGAGAGGACGATCAGGACCTTGCCGTCGGGGAACTTCCAGGTGTGGACCTGGGGCTTGACCTCGTCCTTGACGATGCCTTCGACCTTCGCGAGGCCGGCCATGTCGATCTCGTTGTCGAAGTGGCCGATGTTGCCCACGATGGCCTGGTGCTTCATCTTGGCCATGTCGGAGGCCATGATGATGTCCTTGTTGCCCGTGGTCGTGATGAAGATGTCGGCCGTCTCGACGACGTCGTCGAGGGTGGCGACCTGGTATCCGTCCATCGCCGCCTGCAGCGCGCAGATCGGGTCGATCTCGGTGACGATGACGCGGGCGCCCTGGCCGCGGAGGGACTCGGCACAGCCCTTGCCGACGTCGCCGTAGCCGAAGACGACCGCGACCTTGCCGCCGATGAGGACGTCGGTGGCGCGGTTGATGCCGTCGATCAGGGAGTGGCGGCAGCCGTACTTGTTGTCGAACTTCGACTTGGTGACGGCGTCGTTCACGTTGATCGCCGGGAACAGCAGGGTGCCCTCGGACATCATCTCGTAGAGGCGGTGGACACCGGTGGTGGTCTCCTCCGTCACGCCGCGGATCTCGGACGCGAGCTGGGTCCACTTCTGGGGGGACTCGCCGAGGGTGCGGTTGAGCAGGGTGAGGATGTAGGCGTACTCCTCGGAGTCCGCCGTCGACGGGTCCGGGGCGGAGCCGGCCTTCTCGAACTCGACGCCCTTGTGGACGAGGAGGGTGGCGTCACCACCGTCGTCGAGGATCATGTTCGGGCCGCCGGTGGGGGTGTTCGGCCACGTCAGCGCCTGCTCCGTGCACCACCAGTACTCCTCCAGCGTCTCGCCCTTCCAGGCGAAGACGGGGACGCCCTGCGGGTTCTCCGGGGTGCCGTTCGGGCCCACCGCGATGGCGGCGGCCGCGTGGTCCTGGGTGGAGAAGATGTTGCAGGAGGCCCAGCGGACGTCGGCGCCGAGGGCGACGAGGGTCTCGATGAGTACGGCGGTCTGCACGGTCATGTGCAGCGAGCCGGTGATGCGGGCGCCGGCCAGGGGCTGCGCCTGCGCGTACTCGGCGCGGATCGACATCAGACCCGGCATCTCGTGCTCGGCCAGGGTGATCTCCTTGCGGCCGAACGCGGCAAGGGAGAGGTCTGCGACCTTGAAGTCCATGGGTGCTGCTCCTCATGGTTCGAGAGGGTGGGTACGGCTGGGCCGTGCGCCGTCCTGGGGACGGGGCACCGAGCACAGTCCGTCGGGGGTCCTCTCTCCCCTCGGCCGGTCGCAGGGACCGCCCGACCCGCCATCAGCAGCGACGCCTGACACTGGGCACGAATCTACACCGATCGGCGGAGTCTGCCCCAGTCAGCCGGAGAACTGGCCGCGTCTTTCCTCCGGGCGCCCCGATGGTGCCCCTCACGTGGTGTGACACCCCGTCGGCGGGCCCGGCGCGACCGGCCCGTACAGTTCGGCCGCACATCGGATCGAGCGGAGCAGGGGCGGGAGCATGGGAATGCAGGGCCGGGTGGCGGGACGTCGGCTGGGGGTGACATCGGTGGCGCTGCTGGTGCTGGGGGCGCTTCTGGGCTGTGTCGGGGGTCTGGGCGGGTACTTCTTCATGCCGACGAAGCTCGTGCCCGGGGGGCACATGCGGCCGACCCTCGCAACGGAATCGTCGGTGACCTTCAACCTGTTGGCCATCAGGGTGAACCGCGGCGACGTGGTGCTCTTCGACGCCGCGGCCTGGGGCGAGCGGCACCAGTCCGTGGAACGGGTGGTCGCGGTGGGCGGCGACCGGATCGCCTACACACCCGGGGACAGGACGCTGACCTTGAACGGGAAGCCGCTGGACGAGCCGTACGTCCTGAACGGCGATCCGGTGGCGGGGTCGCCCCCGTTCGATGTGAAGGTGCCCAAGGGCCGGCTGTTCGTGCTGGGCGACAACCGCGGCAACTCCGCCGACTCCCGCTTCCGGTTCGAGTTTTCGGAGAGCGGAACCGTGCCCCTGTCGGACGTGAACGGCACGATGGTCGACGAGGGCGATCCGCTGCTCGTCGGCCTGCGGTCCGCGGCACTCGTCGGCGTCGCGGTGCTGTGCGCCGGTGCGCTGTTCGGCGCCGTCTCGCTGCGGCTTCGCCGCCGGGCGGCGGCGACCGCGGTGCACCCGGCGTACGCGGGGCTGGTGCCGCCGCCGGGAGCCTGAGGGCCCCGTGAACGCCCGAAGGCCCCCGCGGGCTGCTGCTCGCGGGGGCCTTCGGGCGTTCAGGGCCACTTGGCCCATTGGCTACTTGGCGGCTTCGGGGCGGTAGATGTCCGGCTCCAGGTAGATCACCCGGGCGATCGGGACGGCCTCGCGGATGCGGGCCTCGGCGGCGTTGATCGCGTCGGCCACCTGGGTCGCGGTGTCGTTGCCCTCGACCGCGATCTTGGCGGCGACGAGCAGCTCCTCCGGGCCCAGGTGCAGGGTGCGCATGTGGATCACGCGGGTGACGACGTCCCCGTCGACCACCGCGGCCTTGATCTTCTCGACTTCCTCGATGCCGGCGGCCTCACCGAGCAGCAGGGACTTGGTCTCCGCGGCCAGGACGATCGCGATGACGATGAGCAGGATGCCGATGCACAGGGTGCCGATGCCGTCCCAGATCCCGTCGCCGGTCAGCAGGGCGAGGCCGACGCCGCCGAGGGCCAGGACCAGGCCGACGAGCGCGCCGAAGTCCTCCAGGAGGACGACGGGCAGCTCGGGGGCCTTGGCGCGCCTGATGAACTGGGTCCAGGTCTGCTTGCCCCGGATCTCGTTCGACTCCTTGATCGCGGTACGGAAGGAGAAGGACTCCGCGATGATCGCGAAGACGAGGACGCCGACGGGCCAGTACCAGTTGGTGATCTCGTGCGGGTCGTGGATCTTCTCGTAGCCCTCGTAGATGGCGAACATGCCACCGACGGTGAAGAGCACGATGGAGACCAGGAAGGCGTAGATGTAGCGCTCGCGCCCGTACCCGAAGGGGTGCTGCGGCGTCGCCTCGCGCTGGGCCTTCTTGCCGCCGAGGAGCAGCAGCCCCTGGTTCCCGGAGTCGGCCAGCGAGTGGACGCTTTCCGCGAGCATCGACGAGGAGCCGCTGAAGAGGAATGCCACGAATTTGGCTACAGCGATGGCGAGGTTGGCGGCGAGTGCCGCCACGATCGCCTTGGTACCGCCCGACGCGCTCATGGGTGCAGGGTGTCCTTCCTAGCCACTGACTACCGGCCGCACATTGTTGCAGTCGGTGGGAGGGACGCTACGTCAGACCACCACGGTGGCACGGAAGATCGTCCCGCTTCCGGCCAGTTCGACCTTTTCGCCCGCCGGTACGAATACCGACTCGCCAGGGGTCAGGGCCAGTTCGCCGGCCTGCGGGGAGCCGGCCGTGCAGAGCAGGATCTGCGGGGTGTCGTGCGGGAGCACGCGGGAGGCGCCGCCGGGTGCGAGGAGGAAGCGGGAGAGCCGGAACTCGTCGATGGGGGTCTCGTAGACCTCCTCGCCGTCGCCTTCCGGGCGCAGCAGGTTCGGGTCGCCCGGCTCGAACTTCGCGATCTTCAGCAGCTCGGGCACGTCCACGTGTTTGGGGGTGAGCCCGGCACGCAGCACGTTGTCCGAGTTGGCCAGCAGTTCGACGCCGAGGCCGTCGATGTAGGCGTGCGGGACGCCGGCGCCGAGGAACATCGCCTCGCCGGGCTGGAGTCGGACGTGGTTGAGCAGCATCGCCGCGATGACTCCCGGGTCGCCCGGGAAGTGGTGGACGAGGGTGGCGTACGGGGTGTACCGGCCGCCGAGGTGTGTGACGGCGGCGGCGACCTCGTGCACGGTGTGGGCCATCTCGGCGCGGTCCGCGGTGAGTACGGCCGTCAGCATCTCGCGCAGGGCGGCCTCTTCGGGGTGCGCGCGCAGCAGGTCGACGTACGGCTTGAGGCTGTCCACGTCCAGGCCCGCGAGGAGGTCGGCGGCCTCCAGTGGCGGGCGGAAGCCGCACAGCCCGTCGAACGCGGTGAGCGCGCAGATCATTTCGGGCTTGTGGTTGGGGTCCTTGTAGTTGCGGTGGTCCGCGTCGATCGGTACTCCGCGGCGCTCCTCGTCCTCGAAGCCCGCCCGGGCCTGGAGCAGGTCGGGGTGGACCTGGAGGGAGAGCGGGGCGCCGGCGGCGAGGATCTTGAACAGGAAGGGCAGCCGGGGGCCGAACTTGGCGACGGTGGCAGCGCCCAGCTCGCCTTCGGGATCGGCGGCGATGACGTCCGAGAGCGCCCGCTCGCCCGCTCCCCGGTCGATGCGGGAGGGGGCGCTCGGGTGGGCTCCCATCCACATCTCGGCCTGGGGCTCACCGGTGGGTTCGACACCGAGGAGCGTGGGGATGGCCGTGGTGGATCCCCAGGCGTAGGGGCGGATCGTGTTCGTCAGGCGGTCCATCGTCGTCTTCCTGGATAGAGCTGGGTACTTCAGTGCCTCAGCTGTGTCCCCCGGAAGCCAACGCCAGGTAGGCGGTGGCGAAATCCGTGACGGCGAGGAGTTCGGCGAGCTGCTCCAGTTCGACGCCCTCCTCCGGTTCGAGCTCGCTGACCGCCGTGTCGTGGCTGTGGGCGAGCTCGCGTGCGGCGGGGGCGGCGGTGAGGCCACCGGTCGGCCGGTCACGCAGCAGGACGATGCGGGCGCGAAGGGCCTGGGGCTCTTCGACCCGGTCACGGAAGAAGTCGTCGGGGTCGGCGCCGGCGGCGAAGGATCCGGCCAGCAGGACGCCGTGGGCGGGCAGCGCCTCGGGAAGCACGGCGGCCAGTGCGGGGCGGCCGGCGAGCTCGGCGAGGGTGGCGGCGAACCGGCGGCCCGCGGGGGCGGCGCCGGTGCCCTCGCTCCAGATGAGCGGGAGGGAGTCGGCCAGCTCGGCGGCGAGGGTCTTGGCCGGGTTGGAGTAGGTGGCGATGGCGGGCCCGCAGCGTTCGGCCGTACGGTCGAGCCGGTCGGCGACGAGCTGCAGGGTGTCGGGGGCGGCGGTGATCAGGCCGACCCTGTCGAGGAGCAGCAGCAGCGGAGTCAGCAGGGCCCACAGGGCGCCGGGTCCGGCCGCGGCGGACTCGTCGTATTCCTGGTACGGGGCCTTGGCCATCGGTACGAGGAGCCCGTGCGCGCCGTCCACCGCCTCGCTCAGCGGTGAGCGCTCGGGGGCGACGGCGACGACGGCGCAGCCGCGCCGGTACGCCTGCTCGGCGAGGACGGCGAGCCCGGGCTCGGTGCCGTCGGTGGTGGCGAGGAGCAGCAGGTCGACGGGTCCGGCCCAGCCGGGCAGGGTCCAGCGCAGCGCGCCGGCCGCGTGGGCGACGCCGGTGGGATCCAGCCGGATGACGGGCGCGGAGGCTCCGGCGAGGGCGCCGAGCAGGTCGGCGACGCCGGTGGCGGCGGTGCCGGGCCCGGCGATCAGGACGGAGCGCGGGCGGCCGTCGGGGCGCAGCTCGGCGAGACCGGCCTCGGTCGCGTGCCGGGCGGCGGTACGGACTCTGGCTCCGGCCTCGGCCGCACCGCGGAGCAGGCCCCGGCGGTCGACGCGGGCGAGATCGTCCGGTGCGTCGAGGAGCGACTCGTCGAGCATGGCGGCCTCCGGCGGTGTTGACGGATCCAGGGTGGCGGAATCGGTCTCAGCGTCTGCGTGTGCCCTTGTTCCGGGGCGCGCGGCAGGGGTCAGGCGGGGCGGCGGGCCTCGTCCACGAGGAGCACGGGGATGCCGTCACGGACCGGGTACGCGAGGCCGCAGTCCTGGCCGGTGCAGATCAGCTCGGGGGCGGTCTCGTCGGCCGACTTGTCCTCAAGGGGCGAGTGGCAGGCGGGGCAGGCGAGGATCTGCAGGAGGCCGGCTTCGAGCGGCATGGGGCGGTTCCCTTCGGGCATGTGGGTGGGGCGAGGTCAGCGTACCGCCGAGTTCGTGGCGGTGCGGTGTCGTGGGGGCGGGGGTTGGGCCGGGCCCCGGAGCCGGGCCCCGGGGGAACCCGGCTCCGCCGGGCACCGGGCTCCGCCCGGCCCTGCGCCTCAAACGCCGGCGGGGCTGGATCGGGCGGAGCCTGGCTCTTGAGTGCCGCAGCGCGCTCAGGCGCGGATGAGGGCCAGGGCCTCGTCGCGGATCCTGGCCAGGGTGGCCTCGTCACGGGCCTCCACGTTCAGCCGCAGCA
>NZ_JBIAVW010000048.1:0-10309 GCF_042894785.1 Streptomyces sp. NPDC001502 | reverse complement strand
TTCATGGTGACGGCGACGACGGGTCTGCCGGATCACGAGCAGGGTATGGCGACGGGGCTGGCGACGATGACGCAGCAGGTCGGTATCACGATGGGCACGCCGATCATGTCGGCGATCGCGGCGGCCAACACCGACATCCATGCGGGGATCACGACCGCGGTCATCGTGAACACCGCGATCGTCCTCGTCGGCACCCTCACCACCGCCCTCTTCCTCCGGAACAAGGCCGCGAAGGACCTCGCCGCCGCCGGCTGAGCCCCCTGACCGGCCCTCCCCCCCCGAGGCGCCCCGGCACGGTTCTCTTCCCCCCGACCGTGCCGGGGCGCCCCTCCCCAAGGTCTCCTCTTCTCAAGGAACGTGATGGACCTCCGTATCGAAGACCGTGTGTACCTCGTGACCGGTGCGTCGTCCGGAATCGGCGAGGCAACCGTCCGCCTCCTGGCCGCCGAAGGCGCCACCGTCGTCGGCGTCGCCCGCAAGCCCTGGAGCACCGAAGCCCTCGGCGACCGGGTCAGCACCGTCGCCGCCGACCTCACCGACCCCGACGCCGCCCGCCACGTGGCCGACACGGTCGTCGAACGCCACGGCCGGCTCGACGGCCTCGTCAACAACGTCGGCGCTCTGGAGTCCCGTACCGGCTTCCTCGACGTGACCGACGAGCAGTGGAAGAGCACCTTCGAGGTCAACTTCCACTCCGCGGTCCGCATGACCCGCGCGGCCCTCCCCGCGCTCCTGGACACCGGAGCGGGCGCCGTCGTACACATCGCGAGCGAGGCCGCCCGCTTCCCCGACCCGGGCATCGTCGACTACGCCGCCACCAAGACGGCGCTGCTCTCCCTCTCCAAGTCCCTCGCAGCGGAGTTCGGCGTCCGCGGCGTGCGCTCCAACGTGGTCTCGCCCGGGCCCACCCGGACCGCGCTCTTCGACGCTCCCGGCGGGTTCGCCGAGCAGCTCGGCGAGCGGTTCGGCCTCCCGGCCGACGAGGCCGTCGACCACTTCATCCGAGAGGTGCGCCGACTCCCCAGCGGCCGGATCGGCAGCCCCGACGATGTCGCCGGCGTCATCGCGTACCTGCTCTCGCCCCTCGCGGGGCAGGTCACCGGCGCCGAGTGGAGCGTCGACGGCGGCGCCCTGCGACAGGTCTGACCGGGCCGATGCGCGCTTCCCTCCTCGCCCTCGCCATAGGTGCCTTCGGCATCGGGACGACCGAATTCGTCATCGTCGGTCTGCTCCCGGAAGTCGCCGACGACCTGTCCGTCTCCATCCCCTCCGCCGGCATGCTGGTCACCGGCTACGCCCTCGGCGTGGTCGTCGGCGCACCGCTGATGACCGCGGCAGGTGCCCGGCTGCCGCGCAAGACCATGCTCGTCGTCCTCATGGCGATCTTCATCGCCGGCAACCTGCTCTGCGCCCTGGCCGGCGACTACACCGCTCTCATGGGCGGGCGGCTGATCGCCGCCCTCACGCACGGGGCGTTCTTCGGGATCGGCTCCGTCGTCGCCGCCGACCTGGTGGCCCCCGACCGGCGGGCCAGCGCCATCGCCCTGATGTTCACCGGCCTCACCCTGGCCAATGTGCTCGGCGTACCGCTGGGCACCTTCCTGGGCCAGGAGTTCGGCTGGCGTTCGACCTTCTGGGCGGTCACCGGCATCGGGGTCGTCGGACTGCTCGGTCTGATCGCCCTGGTGCCGGCGCAGCCCGCGCCGGAACGCGGAGCCCTGCGCGGTGAACTCGCCGTCTTCCGCAGGCCCCAGGTATGGCTGGCACTGACGACCACGGTCCTCGGTTTCGGCGGGGTCTTCGCCTCCTTCACCTACCTCGCGCCGATGATGACGGAACTGGCCGGCTTCTCCGACGGCGCGGTCGCCTGGCTCCTCGTCCTCTTCGGTGCCGGGCTGTGCGTGGGCAACGTACTCGGCGGCCGGGCCGCCGACCGGTCCCTGATGCCCAGCCTGTACCTCATCCTCGGCGGCCTCTGCCTGGTACTGGTGATCTTCACCTTCACCTCGCACGCCGCCGTGCCCGCCGCGATCACCCTGGCCGCCTTCGGGGCGATCGGATTCGCGACGGTGCCGCCGCTGCAAGCACGTGTGATGCAGCAGGCCGCCGGGGCCCCGGCCCTCGCCTCCGCGGCGAACATCGCGGCCTTCAACCTCGGTAACGCCCTCGGGGCCTGGCTCGGCGGCCTCGCCGTCGCCCACGGCCTCGGGTGGACCTCACCGACCTGGATCGGTGCCGGACTGGCCGCGGCCGGTCTGGGCACCGCAGCCCTCTCCGGCCGCCTCGACCGCCGCGGCCACGGCAGCCACGGCAGCCTCGGGAGCGGCGACAGCCAAGGAAGCGGCGGGCCGCACCCGCAGCCCGGGGCAGAGCTCCCCACCGCACCACTCACGAACGCACCAGGTGCCGGGCACGGCACCCACTCCATCGTCGAACAGAAGTCGAGGTAGACGCACATGAACGGTGTCGATCGCCGGACCATGCTCACCCGCAGCGCGGCCGTCGTCGGAGGCGCGGCGGTGGCCGGCGCCCTGTCCGGCCCCGTGGCGGCAGCAGCCGCCCCGAGCGCCTCCGGCGACGCGGCCCGCGCCGCGGCCGCCGGGACCGGATCCGTCGTCAGGCCGGGGGATCCGCGCTACGAAATGCTCACCACCGGCAACAACCAGCGCTTCGTGGCCCGCCCGGACTACATCAAGATGGTCCGCTCGACGGCGGACGCCGAACGCGCGCTGAGAGACGCCGTACGGGCGGGCAAGCGGGTGTCGGTGCGCAGCGGCGGCCACTGCTTCGCCGACTTCGCCGCCCACTCCGGCACCCAGGTCATCATCGACTTCTCGGAGATGACGCACGTCGGCTACGACCCGAAGTTCCGCGCGTTCGTCGTCGAGGCGGGCGCCCGCCTGATCAACGTGTACGAGGCCCTCTACAAGGGCTGGGGCGTCACCATCCCCGGCGGCATCTGCTACAGCGTCGGAGCCGGCGGGCACATAGCCGGCGGTGGCTACGGACTGCTCTCCCGGGCCCACGGCCTGGTCGTCGACCACCTCTACGCCGTGGAGGTCGTGGTGACGGACGGGAAGGGCGGTGTACGCACCGTCGTGGCCACCCGGGAGAAGAACGACCCGAACCGGGAGCTGTGGTGGGCGCACACCGGCGGGGGCGGCGGCAACTTCGGCCTGGTGACCCGCTACTGGTTCCGCTCCCCGGGCGCGAAGGGCTCCGAACCCTCCGAACAGCTGATCTCCCCGCCGTCGACGGTGCTGGTGAGCGCCGTCGACTTCCCCTGGGAGCAGTTGACGGAGGCGAAGTTCACCCGGCTGCTGAAGAACTTCGGTGCCTGGCACGCCGCCAACAGTGCGCCCGACTCCCCGTACCGCAATCTCTCCAGCCTGTTCAACGTCAGCTCCAAGGCACACGGCAGCCTGGGCATGTTCACCCAGGTCGACGCGACGGTGCCGAACGCGAGAAAACTGCTCGACGACTACCTGGCGGCCATCACGGCCGGTACGGGAGTCACCCCCAAGGCACTCACCCGTCCCACCGGCGAGCTGCCCGCCCTGCCACAGTTCGCGGAGCCCAGGACCCTGCCCTGGCTCCAGGCGACCAGACTGGTCGGCACCAACAACCCGGTCATCACCAACCCCACCTCACGCG
The DNA here is from genome assembly GCF_042894785.1 of Streptomyces sp. NPDC001502. Classification (NCBI taxonomy): domain Bacteria; kingdom Bacillati; phylum Actinomycetota; class Actinomycetes; order Kitasatosporales; family Streptomycetaceae; genus Streptomyces; species Streptomyces sp. NPDC001502. The sequence goes on along the minus strand of NZ_JBIAVW010000048.1, from coordinate 6,655 downwards.
GCGCGCACAAGTCCGCGTACATGCGCAAGAACTTCACGGACCATCAGATCTCCGCGCTCTACCGGTACATGAGCCGGCCGGACTTCAAGAACCCGGACACCATGCTGGTGCTCTTCTCCTTCGGCGGGCAGGTCAACGCGGCCGCGCCCGACGCGACGGCCAACGCGCAGCGCTCGTCCATCTTCAAGATGTGCTTCCAGACCTTCTGGCAGGACGAGGGCGAGGACGCGTACTACCTGGGCTGGCTGCGCGACCTGTACGAGGACTTCTTCTCGGCGACCGGCGGCGTACCGCTGATCGACGACAGCACCGACGGCTGCTACATCAACTACCCCGACCGTGACATCACCGACCCCCGGCGCAACAGGTCCGGTGTGCCCTGGCAGACCCTCTACTACAAGGACAACTACCCGCGCCTGCAGCAGGTGAAGAGGAAGTACGACCCCTCCGACTTCTTCCGCCACTCCATGTCGGTCAAGCCTGCCCGAGGCTGACACCGTCCACCCGTAACCCCTGGTCAAAAGCCCCGTACTCCGGACTCCGGAGTGCGGGGCTTCTGTCGTTCCCGGCCAACCGTTCGAGTGGCCGCGGGCGTTCGTTGACTCCCCGGCCGGCTCCGGGAAAGCTGTGTCTTGGCCGGAAGAGGGCAGCTGAAAAGCCCCTCGCAGTGAGATCCGATCCCCTGGCCACCACCTCTCGACGGGCCCGCGGCACCCGCCGCGCCGCGCCCTCGCACGCCCCGCCACGGCTCGATTCCCAACGCGTCAGAAAGTAGAGGAAGCCATGCGTTCCGTCGCCGTAGTCCTCGGCACCCGGCCGGAAGCCATCAAGTTCGCGCCCGTCATCCGCGCCCTCCAGGACGACCCGCGCTTCGAGCCCGTCGTGATCTCCACCGGGCAGCACCGCCAGATGCTGGACGAGACCCTCGAAGCCTTCGGCCTCACCGCCGACGTCGACCTGAAAGTGATGGCCCCCAAGCAGACCCTCTCCCAGGTCACCTACCGCTCGCTGCGGGGCCTGGAGGACTACTTCGCGACCGCGCCCGCCGACGCGGTCCTGGTCCACGGCGACACCGCCACCACCCTCACCGGAGCCCTGGCCGGATTCCACCAGCGGATCCCCGTCGTCCACGTCGAGGCCGGACTGCGCAGCGGCCGGCTCGGCTCGCCCTTCCCCGAGGAGGGCAACAGACGGCTCGTCGCCCAGGTCGCCGCCCTCCACCTGGCCCCCACCCCCGGCAACCTGGCGAACCTGCTGCGCGAGGGCATCGCCGCCGACACGATCACCGTCACCGGCAACACCGTCATCGACGCCCTGCGCTGGGCCAGCGGCCGCGCCGAGAGCTACGGCGACCCGGCCCTGGCCGACCTCGACCGTGACCCGCGCCGGGTCGTCCTGGCCTCCGCGCACCGCCGCGAGGCATGGCCGCACCTGCCGCAGATCGGCCAGGCCCTGGCCCGGATCGCCGACGAGCCCGGTGTGCGCGTCGTCGTCCCGCTGCACCGCAACCCCGTCGTCCGCGAGGCACTCCTCCCGCACATCGGCAGCCACCCCAGCATCACCGTCGTCGACCCGCTGCCCTACCTCAGCTTCTGCAAGCTCATGGCCCGCGCCGACGTCATCGTCTCGGACAGCAGCGGCAGCCAGGAGGAAGGGCCCGCGCTCGGCAAGCCCACCCTGGTCCTCGGCGACGTCACCGAGCGGTCCGAGGCCATCGTCGCCGGCACCGCCTGCCTGGTCGGAACGGCCACCGAGGGCATCGTCACCCGCACTCTGGCCCTCCTGCGCGACCGCGCCGAGTACGACCGGATGGCCACCGCCGCCAACCCGTACGGCGACGGACAGGCCACCACCCGCACGGTCGCCGCCCTCGCCCACTTCTTCGGCCTGGGCCCCGCGCCCGAGCCCTTCGTCCCCGACAGCGCCGTCGACGAGCTCAGCGTCGAGCTCGCCCGTACGGCCGACTTCGCCCGCACCTGAACCCCGGAGAGAGGAAGCCACCGCATGAGCGCCACCCCGTCCGCCGTCGAACGCCCGCTGAACTTCAGCACCCCGTACCTGAGGGCCGCGCTCGTCCGCGACGCCGTGGACTACACCGTCGAAGGCCGCACCATCGTCGTCAACCCCGGCGTGACGCCCGTGACCATCGCGGAGGAACCCCGCAAGACCATCCCCCCGCTCTCCTCGACCGTCCTCGCCGACACCCGCATCGAGAAGGCCGACGCGCTCCTCCTGCTGCGCACCGCCCCCGACGGCACCGACATCACCGGCATCACCACGGAACCCGGCTGGTCCCACCTCGCCGACCTGCTCGGCCCCGGCGAGTTCCCCCGCGAGACCGCCCTCCACCGCAGCCCCCAGGACGACATCAACACCGTCCTGTTCGACCCGGCCCACGTACTCGGCGAGCGCGAGAGCGCCATGGACCTGCGCGAGTTCAACGTCCGCGCCAACCTCTGGTTCTCACCCGCCGGCACCGACTGCGCCGTCCACAACCAGCACGACTTCATCGAGGTCCACACCCAGGTCCACGGCCTGGGCCGGATGCAGCGCTTCCGGGACAGCGACCACGCCTCGCTCTACCAGGACGTCCTGATGAGCCCCGGCTACACCACCCCGGACCCGTTCTGCGCCACCGGCCCCCAGTGCACGTACCACTACCCCTGGCACCAGTACCGGGCCGACACCGACTGCATCTGGCTCGCCATCGAGTACCACCCCGTACCCCGCGCGCTGCGCACCCTCCGCCCCGCGACCGCCCTCACCGCCCTCACCTCCCTGGAGAACCCCTCATGACCGCCACCGGCACCGGCAAGAACCCCGAGACCGTCCTGCGCGCCCCGAAGTTCACCGCCGAGGTCGTCGCCAACCAGCTCCGCGACGGCTACTGGCTGGAGGCCCCCGACATCGACGGCGACGGCAAGCCCGACCTGTTCGGCTACGGGCTGCGGCTCGGCGAGATCTACTGGTACGCCAACGACGGCGACTGGACCCGCCGGCTGATAGCCGACCGCATCAAGATGCCCGTCGGCGCCGACTTCGCCGACGTCAGCGGCAACGGCCACCCCGACGTCATCGTCTGCTACGACCTCTACGGCCCGATCGGCACGATCCACGACGCCAACACCGAAGGCGGCAAGATCGACTGGCTGGAGAACCCGGGCACCCCCGACAAGGACGAGTCGCGCTGGAAGCGCCACTACGTCGGCCGCGCCACCGGTATGCACCGCCTGCGCGCCGGCCACTTCACCCGCACCGACCGGCTCCAGATCATCGGCCTGCCGATCGTCGCGAAGGAGGACGTCCACGCCGTACTCCCCGTCGTGCTGTTCACCCAGCCCGACGACGTGCACACGGCGGAGGAGTGGCCGATGACCGTCATCGACGACAGCCACTTCCGGATGATCCACGGCGCCGAGAAGAAGCAGGGCCTGATCCCCGGCTCCGACCTCGAATCGCTGCTGCTCGCCTCCGACGAGGGCGTCACCTGGCTCTGGTTCGACGAGGCCCGCCAGGAGTGGATCCGCGAGCTGATCGGCACCGGCGAGCTCACCCAGTTCGAGCAGACCGGCTTCCGCGGCAGCGGCGACCTCAACGCCGGCCGGCTCGGCGGCGACCCGATGGCCTACGTCGCCGCCATCGAGCCCTTCCACGGCAACACCGTGGCCGTCTACACGAAGGACGAGGGCGGCGAGGGCTGGAACCGCGTCCTGCTCGACGTGTACGGCGACCCCAACGAGAACGGCGAGGGCCCCGGCCACCAGATCGTCTGCGCCGACTTCGACGGCGACGGCGACGAGGAGTTCCTCGTGGCGCTGCGCGGACCGTGGCCCTGGCAGGGCGTCATGTACTACAAGGCGATCGACGCGGCCAACGGTGTCTGGGCCAAGTGGCGGGTCTCCGAGGAGTCCGTCGCCCGCATCGCCACGGCCGACTTCAACGGGGACGGCCGCCTCGACTTCGCCACCATCGCGTACTCCGTCCAGAACTACTACGTGGCCAAGGACGCCAAGCTCATGGTCTACCGCAACGAGATCGAGCAGTAGGCCCCTTCCGCCCCTCCCGCCCCTTCCGCCCCTCCCGGCAGTCCCGTACGCCCCTTCGCGCCACCGGGACCGCGCACCGCACGGCGGAGCACGGTCCCGGGCCGTCCCCGACGAACCCCACTCCCGAAAGAGCGATTCCCTGTGGCCTCCACGACGTCCCCCGACGCCGCGAAGCGGGCGAAGCTGCCCTCACTGACCGGCCTGCGGTTCTTCGCCGCGCTCTCCGTCTTCTTCTTCCACTCGTCCCTCACCGACTCCCCGATCCCGCCGAACGCGCCCGTCAACCCCTTCGCGGACGCCTCGATCGCCGACGGGTTCTCCACCGCCTTCGGCAAGGCCGGCTACCTGGGAGTCTCCTTCTTCTTCGTCCTCTCGGGCTTCGTCCTCGCCTGGGCCGCCAAGCCCGGCGAGCGCGTCACCGCCTTCCTCCGCCGCCGGCTGCTGAAGATCTTCCCGAACCACCTCGTCGTCTTCGCCGCCGCGATGATCCTCTTCGCCGGCTCGGCCGTCACCGGCGTCGCCGACTGGCTCCCGAACCTCTTCCTCATCCACACCTGGTGGCCGCAGCCCACCGTCAACCTCAGCGTCAACCCGCCCAGCTGGTCCCTCGGCAGCGAGCTGCTCTTCTACATGCTCTTCCCGGCGCTCATCGTCCCGATCCGCAGGCTCCGCGGCCGGACCGCCCTGTGGGGCTGGAGCGCCGCGATGATCGCCGGAATGGTCGCCCTCCAGCTCATCGCCACCTACTTCGTCCCCGACACCCCGAAGTCCACCATCACGCCGATCTCCGGGATGCAGTTCTGGTTCGGCTACCTGCTCCCGGCCGGCCGCCTCTTCGAGTTCGTCCTCGGCATCCTGCTCGCCCGGATCGTCCTCGCGGGACTGTGGCCGCGCCGTATCGGCTTCGGCGTCTCCCTCGTGCTCACGGTCCTCGGCTACGCCGCCGCGCTCGTCGCCCCGTTCCAGTACGGATTCGTCGTCGCGACGATCATCCCGGTCGCCGCGCTCATCGGGGCCACCGCACAGGCCGACGTCGACCACCGGACCACCTTCCTGCGCAGCCGGCCCATGGTGTGGCTGGGCGAGGTGTCCTTCGGCTTCTACCTCGTCCAGGGCGTCACGATCTTCTACCTGCGCTCGCTGCTGGGCGAGAACACCTACGGCGTCCCCGTCGCCCTGCTGGTGATCGCCGGCTTCTTCGCCGCCTCGCTGCTCGGCGGCTGGCTCCTGTTCCGCTTCGTCGAGATGCCCGCCATGCGCCGCTTCGGCCGCGCCAGGCCCCGTACGCCGTCCGCTCCGGCACCCGCCCCGGCCCACGAGCCTTCCGGTGATTCCGGTGATTCCGGTGACCGGACCCCGGTCACCGCGGCCGCCCGGGACTGACCCCCCGCCCTACCGCTCCCCGCCCGCGTCGGCATCCGCCGACGCGGGCTTCGGCCTGTCGTGCCCCGCCGTAGGACCGGCGGTCAGGCTGGAGAGCATGCGCAGGGCGGCGTCGGAGGGCGAGGACGCGGGGGCGCTGTAGAGCAGCATCCGGTGGTTGGTGCCGTCGGTGAGGTGCAGGTTCTCGAAATCCAGGGTCAGCGGGCCCACGACCGGGTGGTGCAGGGTCTTGGTGCCGACCGTGCAGTCCCGTACGGGGTGCTTCGACCACAGCGAGGCGAAGTCGGGGCTCTGCAGCATGAGCGACCCGATGAGCTCGGCGAGCGCGCGGTCCTCCGGATTGCGCCCGGCGACCAGGCGCAGGGCAGCCAGGGCGACCCGGGCCTCGCTCCTCCAGTCCGTGTAGAGCTCCCGGGTGTGCGGGTCCAGGAACAGCATCCGCGTGAGGTTCGGGCGTACGGCTGGGTCGTCGGGGCTCGCGATGTCGACGTGCCCCGCGAGCAGGGCGTGTCCCAGCGGATTCCAGGCGAGCACGTTGTTGCGGCCGTCCAGCACGACCGCCGGGACCTGGGGCATCGCGGTGATCAGGCGGCGCGTGGTGTCACGGACGTACTCGGGACGCGGCGACTGGGTCCGCTTGGCGCGCGGCGGCCGGGCGAGGTTCAGCAGATGCGCGTGCTCGTCCGGGCTCAGGCGCAGGGCGCGGGCTAGGGCGTCGAGGACGCTGTCCGAGGCGTTCGTGCTCTGCCCCTGCTCCAGGTGCGTGTAATAGGTGATGCTCACGCCGGCCAGGAGGGCGAGCTCCTCACGCCGCAGCCCGGGCACGCGCCGGCGGGTGCCGTGGGAGGGGAGCCCGACGTCCTCGGGCTGGAGCTGGGCGCGACGCGTGCGGAGGAACTCGCCCAGGGCAGTCGGTGTGTCCATGCGTTCCAGTGTGCCGGGGGAGGGCGCCGAACGCTGCCCGTGAAGGTGGCCCTGGGAGTGCTAGCTTGCCCGGCGCCAGCACAACCAGGGGGCTGGGTAACCCTCTCCGACCGGTCCAGAGTCGATGACGCAACAGCTCGTTGCGTGATCGAGAGGAAGTGTTTCGCGATGTCGGTCGTCGAGGGTGCGCGGGTCGATACGGGAACTGAGGGGCCCGTTCGTCTGGATGGGCGTCTCAGGTTGGTGTTGGTGGTGCTGCTGGTGGCGCAGTTCATGCTGGCGGTTGATTTCTCGATTCTGAA
>NZ_JBIAVW010000047.1:0-11792 GCF_042894785.1 Streptomyces sp. NPDC001502 | reverse complement strand
CCCCGCGGAGCGGGATATAAAGCGCTGGCGCGCTTTATAGAGAATGCCTCCGCTGCGCTCCGGCAATTCCCGCGCAAGCGCGTGAATTGAATTCCGCGAGCGGAATTCTGAAAGGCGGAGCTATTCGCGCGAGCGCGAATAGGCGGAGTCCCCGCAAGCGGGTCCTCCTCTCGGCGGGTCGTCCGCTGACGCTCCCGACCCGAGCGGCTACGCCGCGCCAGCAGCAGTGAGGGGGTGGCGGGGCTCTGTGGGCGCCTGCGGGCAGGTCAGAGGCTTGGGGAGTCTAGGCCGGCACCCGTCGGGGAGGGGAGGTGCGGGCGGGCCTTGTGCGGGGGCTGGAGAGGCGTAGCGTATATGGAAAAGCGCGTTTCCAGGGCCGTCCGTGCGTGATGCGCGGGCGGCCCGCGCACGCGCCCTCCAATTTGATGCAGCATGTGCCGTTGGCGGATCGGGGTCACACCCCCGGACGATGCGTCATTTTGGCGCACCGCCCGACTCTGGAGTCAGCACACGAGCCCGATGCATCATTCTGAGTGCTGTGTAGGATCCGGGATTTTGGCGTACCCCCTCCCGGGCGGTGTCTGGGGCAGTGAATAGGTATGCATCCGGACCTTTCTGCGAGTGCTTGGCGGGCGCTTCTAGATGTCGAAGGGGAGCGGATCGCGGGCCGCGTTCCTGTGCTCCTCAAGTCGGCATTTCATGCACGGGTTGGGCCACACGTAGTCTTCCTCCAGCTCTCCGCCGCAGTGCGGGCATTTCCCGCAGTAGTCGTCTCCGCACGCTTCCCCGCAGTTGTCGCAGAGTTCTTCCTTTTCCATCTCTCCTGCTCTCTGTGCTTCCGGCCGATAGGGGAATGGCCCCGGACTGTAGAGTCCCGGGCCACGGTTTGCCAAAAGGCCCAAATGGCCGTGTGGTGGCGGCTGTCCGTGCGGGCCGCGTATCAGGTTAGGGCCGTGCTCCCGGGCATCGTCCGGCCTATAACGGCCTTCTCGTAGGCGCGTTGGGGCGCGGCTGTCTTTGCGGCTCTGTGTGGCCGTGGAAAGGCCGGTGGCCCCGGACCATTGGTCTCGGTGCCACCGGCCGGTAAGGGGGCTTCCTCACACGGTTTCTGAGGCGTCCTCATTCACTTCGGCGGGAGCACCGAATACGGATTCCAGTTCTTCGCGGGTGTACCAGGTGACGTTTTTGCGGACCTCTCCGGCGGGGAAGGGGATGCCTCGCTTGGCCATGTCGGACTTGGCCTGACGGGCGGCGCCGTACGTCTTGGGGACGATGCCGATGTCGCAAGCCTGGCGGAGCGTCCAGCGGTCGGGCTCGGGCTCCTCGTCCGCCAGGCGCTCCACCAGCTCGGCCATGGACGGGGTGCCGGCCTGGGGCTTGCCTGACACCGCAGACGTGTCAGAGACACGCTCTGACCTGGGCTTGGGGAGTGTTGTCGTCTCGGCGTCCATGTCAGTGTCAGCTGTCAGGTCGTCCGGGGTGACGTACGAGCCGCCGGGCAGGAAGTCCGCGACAGCAGCCGCGGAGTTGGCCCGCGCGATGTCCTCGGCCTCGATCCAGGGAGCCATCTCGCCCTGATCGAACCAGGCCGGGGCGGCCGGGCAGGCGTCCAGGAGACGGGCCACGTCGGGGGTGACGTAGGCGAACTGGATTTCCTCGACGCGCTCGGGCATCCCGTTCGCTCCGATCTTCTTCTTCTTGCGTCCCTTGGTGGAGATCACGCCCCGTCCGGGAATGGTCTCGTCATAGGTCAGCATGGGCGTGTCCGCGCCGTAGGCAACGGCCCATGAGGGGCGGGAGGTTTCGCCGACCACCATCTTTGTGCCGACCTGGTCACGGGCCATGGTGGAGCCGAATACGTCCATGCTGAACTGATGTGTTCCGACGGCCACGCGGTGGTTGCTGGATCGTCCCTGCATCAGGATGAGTTGGAACCAGACGAGGACCGGCGGGAATCCACGCTCCTTGATGATGTACTTCCACCAGGCGGCAACGTATTCGCGGAAGGACGGCAGTTCGTCAATGACGAGAAGTCGGCCGACGGGCTTTTTGTCTCCCTTGTAGTTCCTGTATTTCGCGCCGTTGTATTTTTCGGCGGCTTGCATTGAGGTGAAGAACTCCGCGATAGCCATCACGCAGTCGTATGTTTCCGTGTGGATTCGCACGCCGGATTTGCCGTCCGCCTCGACCATGCTGTTTTGCTTCGGGTCGATGACGGTAACCAGTTCTCCGGCCTGTCGGGCCACCACAATGGCGATATAGAGCAGCGTGGACTTTCCGGATCCGGTCTCTCCAGACACTCCGATGTGCGGTGTGGCGGTCGCCGTGTGGACGTAGCCGGGTCCGTCGTGGGTCTCGCCGTAGTACAGCTTTCGGGGGTCGCCGGTGCTCTGCCAGGACACCTCAAGAGGCAGCGGGGCGATCGGCTTCGGGGCCGTCTTGCGGGTGAAAACGGCGGTGATGTCCGTGTTCAGGGCGACGTCCGGGGTCATCGTCCACTCCCCCGGCATGCGGGTGCGGACGATGGCGGACAGCGTCTCGGGTTCCCCCAGCCAGCCGGACGGGATGCGGACGCGGATCTCGCCTGCCTCGGCGTCCACGACGTCCGAGACGGTCAGCCAGTCCCGCCGGGCCTCCCACTCGGGGACGCCGAGCAGACGGCGGACGGGGAGCCAGAGGCCGGGGCCGTACTCCGTGTCCGCGCCGGGGCCGGAGGCGTCGATGGTCCAGCGGACGAACCGTTCGCGGCCCCGGGTCTGCCAGTGGGCGACCCATGCGCCGGGGATGACCGCGTGCAGGACGTCGTGGAGCGCCTGGCGGTCGCGGTCGCTGCCCATGAGCACGTTGGCGGGGAGCCGCAGCATGATGGCGGCCCCGTCGGCGGTCTCGTCGTAGGGGAGCTCAAGCCAGGCCTGCATGACCGCGTCCTCATCGAGGCCGAGTGCCGGCCGCAGCGCGCGCCACAGGTTCGGGCCGTGGATGCCCGCGAACGTGGGCTCGTAGCCGCGCCACCACCGCAGGCCGTGCGGTCCGGTGACGGCGGCCGCCACCACCAGGAGCGGGGAGGCCAGGGCCGCCAGGACGATCCAGCCGCGCGCCTGCGGGGCGAGCAGCCAGGCGGAGACCAGCGCCACGGCGGCCACACGGGCCGTCAGGACCCCGGCTCGGGCCCAGCGGGGGTAGGAGCCGATCAGCCGCCCCATGGCGCGCAGGACGGGGCCCACGGCCGCAAGGGCGCGTCCGGTCGCGCAGGCCATGCGCCACAGGCGGCCCAGCCAGGTGGCCACGGTGACGACCGCGACGCCGAGCCACTCCAGGGCGCGCTGGCCGCGCCCCTGGTAGGCGTCCAGCCGCTCGAACAGCCGGGCCGCGTGCTTGCCCAGCCACATCGCGAACGGGGACGGCCCCGCGGTTTTCTCGAAGGTCGCGGCGGGGGCGGCGATGGCGCCGAGCTGCGCCATCGGGACGGCGGTCTCGGCCGTGTCGGTACGTGTACCGGGGCGCCACCAGGTGGCGTCGGACTTGGGCTCGCTCCACAGCGGACGTCCTGCCAGGAAGCGGGCGATCAGGCGGCCGAGTCGGCCCAGGGCGACGGCCAGGCCCTCGCCGATGGCGTCGGCGAACCCGTTGAACCCGGGCCGCTCCTTGCGGCCCTTGTCCTTGAGGGACCGGCCCCCGATGCCCGCCAGGGTGCCCACCGCGACAGCGGCCAGGACCACGAGGGTGGTCCACCCCTGGTTGGTGGTGGGGCGGTGCTCCCACAGCCAAGAGCCGATCGAGCCGAGCCACTCCCCCACCGACTCACTGAGGGTGGGCCCGGCCGGATCCGGCGCGGGCGGTGCGGTCGCCGTGTACGGCGCCGCTGTCTCGGTCATGCTCTGCACGCGTGGGTTCCCCTTCCATGCGGCGGACCGCCCGGCGGGCGGTGACTCTGGCAGGAGTCCTGCCGGGCGGTCCGGTCTGGTGATCGTGACTGGTGTGACTGACATGCACCCCCGGTTTTCGGGGGCTTGGTGCAGCGTGCGGGTCCGGGCCTGTGGATGGGGGAGACGGATCCCCTCACCCGGACCAAGTACGGATGATCTTGAGATCCAGACACGTTGTGACGTGGATCACTCGATCGGGCGACATTGGCCGCTCTCCTGCTACGGGTTCGCCGGACGCCTACGGTGTGACACCAAGTGACCTAGCTCACACGTCCGTTGTCACCGGATGGCTCACCGGTCACACCCGCCCCGCGTCCCGGATCGGTCACGGTGACCGGTCACCGGTCACCGGACCGGTCACCGGCGCAGCACCCGAAACCGCAGGCGGACGCGGCTGTGACCCCGTCTCCCAGGCTGCGTCCGGCCACAGCGGGAGCTGACCGGCCACCGGCTCAACCGGCCGCAGCGGGACATCGGTCACGGCCCGCCGGGGACGGCGCGGACGGCGGCTCACCGGCCGTCCTCGTCCTCGTCCCACTCCCACCCGGCCCAGTCGGCCACGCGGTCCGCCTGCTCCTGGCCCCAGTCGGCCACCGTGCGCCGGGTGCCGGCCGACGTCGCCAGCAACGGCGCCTTCTCCACCACCGCGTACGCCAGGCACGCGGCCACGCCTGTGGCCCACGTGGACGTCCAGGGGCTCGTCTGCGGCCCGTGCAGCAGCGCGTTGGTCACCACGCCCGCCACCAGCAGCGCGTTGCCGGAGACGTTCACCAGCACCCACACCGCGATCCGCGCGGGCCAGAACCGCCGCTCGTACTCGTCGTGCTCGTCCATGTCTGTCCCTCCCACGGGGTGAGCCCCGGGGCCGGATGTCCGGCCCCGGGGCGATGGTCTGCCTACTTGCGGTACTTGCGGGCGGCCTTCGCCACGGCCGCCTCGAACCGAACGGCCTCCCGCTCAGCGGCGACCTTGGCGCGGGCCGCGTCCTCGATCCGCTCCCGCTCGCACGCGGCGGCCTTGACCGCCTCAAGCTGCCGATCGATCTTGGCGGGCCCCTGCTTGACCGCACGGGCGATCAGCCACGTGATCTTGGCCTTCTCGGTCGCCGTGTACTCGCGGGGCTCGGGTCCGGACATCAGCGGGTCTCCTTCGTGGCCTTGATCGTGAATCGAACGGTGGCGTCCAGACCGGACAGCTCCGGTCCGGCGAGCTCCACCAGGAGCCGCGCGCAGACGGCCAGGACGGACTCGGACTCGGTCAGCACGGTGCGGCCGTGACCGGCCACCCACGCGTCCACGTCGGTGAAGTCCGCGGTGAGGGTCCACTCGTGCTCGCCGGGGGCCAGCAGGCGCGGCGCGCTCACCGGCCCCGCCTCCAGCGGCTCACCTTGGCGGTGGCCTCCGCGTGCCGGCTGCGTTCTGCAGCCGCCTCCGTGGCGCCCGTGGTGGTGGCGGCCCACTTCTTCGCGCGGGCCGCACCACGGCGGGCGTAGTACTCGTCCTCGGGGGTCGGCATGTCCGCCACCCGGCGGCCGAAGAGCCCCATCACCGCACCGCCTTCCGGCGCGCTTCCTCGCGGACCGCGAGCGGCCAGCCGACCGCCCACCCGGCCGCCACGGCCACCACGGCCGTGGCGGGGGCGGGGAGCCCGGCCGCCAGGAGCACGGCCGCGACGATCCCCATCAGGGCCCACAGGCCCACCAGCACCCGCAGCGCCCACACCGGACGCACCCGGGCGCTCACAGGTACGCCCCCGTCCCCGAGTCGGTGTCCGTCTCGGCGGCCCGCTCGGCGGCCCGCACGCGGCGGACCTCCCGCTTGATCGCGTCAACCGTGACCGGCCGGTCCATCAGGACCGACAGGCGGGCGGCCATCACGGCCGGATCGGTGATCTGCGCGGCGCGCAGCTCCCGGACACCGGCGGCGATCGACGCGGGCCGCTGGTCCGGCACCCGGTCACCCCGCACGCCGCCGGGGGCAGGTGCCTCCGGCGCCGGGGCCGTGACCTGCACCGGCTCCTCGGCCGGACGGACGTCCGGCTCCCGCCGCACGGCCGCCTCGACCCGATCGACGGCCCATGCCCGGTCCGCCTCCGTGGCGCCGGGGTCGGACGTCACCGCCCGGTACAGGGCCAGCGCCTCCCGCTCCCGCTCGTCCGCGTCCTGCTCCGCCGTGACCGGCCGCGCCTCCGCCTCGATCGCCGGACGCTCCGCCTTCAGCGCGGCCAGCTCCGCCCGCAGCACGGCCAGCTCCGCCACGGCGGGGTCGGCCGGCACCGCGTGCGCCTGGTGCTCGCGCTCGATCGTCACCGTGGGCGGGACGTCCTGGTGCTCGACGGTGACCGTGGGCCCGGCCGCCACGGGGGCGATCCGCTCCCACGCGTCCCGCCGCAGCGCGGTCCACGCCTGGCGGCGCCACAGCACCCAGATCAGCGCGGTGAGCGTGCGGTGTCGCAGCTCGAAGACCACCTCGAAGGAGAGCGGCGCGGCGGCCAGGACCACGGCCGTGGTCCACCCTCCGAGTGCCACGCCGTGCGCACCGTTGACGACGGACGACGCGATCAGCGCCGCCATCATCACCAGCCGGGCGCCCCCGGCGGTGTGCGGGGCCGAGCGGCGGGCGTACACCTGCAAGCCCGCCGCGAGCGCCACGAGGTCGAACACGCCGACCCCGAGGCAGGCGACCCACACCGGGGCCCCGGCCTCCATCAGCAGGGTGGCCAGAGACCACCCGGACAGACCGAGGGACGCGGCGGCCAGGAGCACCAGGAGCCCGTCCGTGATGTTCGCGTGCATCGGCCGCTTCGGCCTCGGCTCGCGCCGGGGCTTGGGCGGCTTCACCGGCATCGGGGCCACCGGCGGGCGCCCGGACTCGAACCCGTTCATCGGGCACCGCCCCGCGCCTCGTCCAGCGCGGCCAGCAGTGCATCGGCCTGCGCCTCACCGGCAAGCCTGTCGGCCTCCCGCTGCGCCGCCGCCATCGCCAGCAGGCGCTCGGCCTGCAACGCGCCCAGCTCCTCCGGCGTCATCGGGCACCGCCCGACAGCTGCGCACGCAGCGCCTCGGCGGCCTGGCGGGCGGCCTCGGCCGCAGCAGCGGCCTCGGCGGCCCGCGCCATCGCGGCGGCCGTGGCCACCTCGTGCGCGGGGTTGTACGACTGATCGATACGATCCGTCACAGGACCGCACCTCCTGGTCTCTTCAGGGGTGTCGTCTCAGGCCCCCGGCGGTGTTGGTAGCACCGGCCGGTGGGCCGTTTTCAGTTGTGGAGACGGGAGCTGACAGCTCCCCTCACCGCCCGGCCGAAGCCAGGCGGATCGGGCAACGGGTCAGTGACCGTCCCGCTCGTACGCCTCCGCCATCGTCTGCACCAGACGACGCGTCGCCTCCTCCTGCGCCAGCGCCTGCTGCCTCAGCGCCTCCGCCAACGCGGCTGCCTGCTGCTCCTGCTCGCTCATCTGACTCCCCTCACCACCAACCGGATTGACCCGGTTGACATAGGAATGCCCGGGGCGTTCCGGGCAGTTCGCCCGGTTGGCCTGACGAGAAGAACGCTACGGCATCAAACCCTTGGAAACAAGTTCCGAGTCTTGCGGTTTGAATCTGTCGCCCAAGGGTCGGAATCCCTATACTGACCTGCATGTCTGAGATTCCGGAAGAAACGCAGGCTGCTGCCCTGCGTGCGGTCGTGGCGGCAGCAGCCGCCCGCGACGAAGCCCAAGAGTTCCTCGCTCAGCGCGTGGCCGAACTCCAAACCGCAGCCGTTGCGGCCGCCGAAGTCGGCGCCGCTCGTACCCGCATCCGCGAGCTGGCCAAGGTCAGCAGCAAGACGCTCTACACGTGGCTGCAAGACGCTGGCCTAGACGTCCGACCGCAGCAGTCACGGCGGTGAACGCCGTCACGGACGACTCGCTGCACTTCGGTGCCGACCCGCACGACCCGAACGGCACCGCGGATTGCGGCACCTGCGCGGGGGAGGGCACGGTGCTGGCCCCGCCGCGCCCGTGCCCCGAGTGCCACGAACGCCAGCTGCTGCGCAACGGCTGGTGGGCCAGCGGCCCCGGTCCCGAGCGACTCGCCGCCAAACTCCGCGCCATCTGACCCGAGGGGGGAACCTCATGTTCGGCAGGAAGAAGAGCACCACGCCCACCGCCACCACCGCCCCGGCCACCCCGGCCGGGACCGAGCCCGACGACGACGACCGCTCGTTCATGTGGCGGTTCGGCGACCTCGACGACCCCGCCCCGGGCGCGTGGACCACCGACCCCGCCATCACCGAGCGGACCGGCCGCTGATGGGCGCCATCCGCGACGCACTCGACCGCGCCCGCCAGGCCGCGACCACCCGCCCGATCCCGGCCCGGGCCGACACCCGGCTCGCCTTCCTCCTCAAGTCGGAGAAGGGGAGCACGGCCGCCGTGGCGGCCCGCCTCGGCGTCACCCAGCGCACCGTGCAGCGCTACCTCAAGGGCGACCGCGCCCCCAACGCCAAGGCCGCCGCCGCGCTGGAACGCGAGGTCCGCAAGGACTGGCAGCCCAAGGTGAAGGCGCGCGCGGAGAAGCAGGCAGCGGCCCGGGGGATCGTGGTGGAGACCCGCGCCCGGTTCGGTTTCCGCGCCCCGGCCGGCACCACCGACGACGGCCGCCTGCGCCGGATCACCCAGCACATCACCCCGGAGAACAGCGCAGCGGCGTTCGCCGCGTACCGCGCCGGAGCCAGTGAAGACGAGCTCCAAGCGATCGTCGGCGGCGCCCTCGGGGAGTCGTACTTCCGCGACGGCGGCCGACGCGCCCAAGGACTCGACGTCGAACTCACCGAC
The DNA here is from genome assembly GCF_042894785.1 of Streptomyces sp. NPDC001502. Taxonomy (NCBI): domain Bacteria; kingdom Bacillati; phylum Actinomycetota; class Actinomycetes; order Kitasatosporales; family Streptomycetaceae; genus Streptomyces; species Streptomyces sp. NPDC001502. The sequence goes on along the minus strand of NZ_JBIAVW010000047.1, from coordinate 3,050 downwards.
ATCGACTACATCGACTTCGGCTTCTGAGCGACGGCAAGGGGGAGACACATGAGGTACTGCATTACTGCACCGGCGGGTTACTGCATTACTGCACCAGCCGGGCAGTTGCTCCGCAGGTCAACGGCTCTTTTGCAGGTCATCGGCGATCGCTGCGGCCAGCTCCGGATCGTCCTCCATGCGCCGGATCAGAGCGCGCACCACCTCGGCCAGCGGGAGGTCTGGAACGCCGATCCGCTCCCCCGTCCGGGCCACCCGGCGCTTGAGTCGGCGGTGCAGGTCCGGGGCGAGGTCCACGGTGATCCGCACAGGCTTGGTGCGCACCGCACCCCGGCGAACCTCGGGCTCGGGAGCGGCGGGCCGCTTCACGTCGCTGCGGCTGGTGGCGGCTCGGGCCAGGCGCTCCGCGCGCGCTGCGGCGCTCTCGCGGGCGTTCACCGGCCTGCCCCGTCACGGGCCAGGAGCTCGGTCGCCAGCTCGTCGTATGCAGTACCTACTGCACTGACCGGGCCGCCGAAGCTCTGGGAGTACAGCTCAAGGCGCGGCACGGTCGTACTGAGCACGTCATGCCCCAGGTCCGTGAGCACCTTGCGAGCCGCCGGACCCGAGGCCGCGTTCGTGACCACGCGGTTCAGCAGCACACAGGCCCGCGCCTCATCCGCGCGGACCGCCGCCATGTCCTCAATCTCTCCCTTGATCGGCCCCATCCGGTCCAGCTCCACCCCGGCCGGGGCCACAGGGATCACGATCTCCCGCGCCCAGCGCATCGCGGACCTGGCGATCCCCGCGTGGTCCTCGACCTGCGGCACGTCCACGATCGCCACGTCACAGCCCCGGGCGAAGTCCCCCACGCGCCGGTGCAGGTCCTTCACGGGCAGCCCGGCCACGGGGAACGGGAAGCCGTCCGCGAGGTCGGACCAGCGCAGCGAGGACGCCCCGGGGTCAGCGTCAGCCAGGAACGGCCTGAGCCCCCGGGCATGGAACGCATGGGCCAGCCAGACGGCCGACGTCGTCTTGCCCGTACCGGGCTTCAAGTTGATGAAAGCAATGGTCAGCACGCGCGTACGGTACCGCGCCCGTTACTGCACTACTGCGAGAACGCCACCACCACAGACCTAACCGGCTGCTGAGTGGCCGTCACGGCTTGTCCGGTCCCAGGCGTAGCCTGTGGCCCACCTAGATCAGCTCCAGAAAACGCCAAAGGCCCGGATCGAGTAGCTCCGTGAGTTACCAGCTCACGGATCGATCAGGGCCCCGGCGTGACGTCCTAAGTCGTTGCCGAGTGTAGGGGAGATTTCTCCCCCCGCACCACAGGGCAGCGGCGCACCGCCCCCATCCCGGGGGCAGGAAGGCCCGCCCGAGTGACCCAGACCCGCCCCGCCCACAAGCAGGCCCCGCCCACTGCCTGCGGCTCCTGCGTCAGGATCGACGCAGTCCTCCGCCAGCACGCACGCCGCGCCCTCGGCCAGCCGATCACCGGCGCCGCCATCGCCGCCGCCGCCGGAATCTCCCGCCAGAAGGCGCTCGTCCACGTCCGCTACCTGATCGAGTGCGGGTGGGTGGAGGCCGACGGCCGGACCCCGGTGGTCCCGTGCCCCGCCACGCCGACCACGGCCGCCGCCGCACAGCGCCGCTCCCCGCTGGAGTGGGCTGCCGGCCTACCGCTGTCCTGCCGCACCTGCGGCCGGATCGTCATCGTCCTCGCCTCCCAGGCCGGGGACGACTGGCACGTCCAGCTCGCCGAGCAGGAGATCGCCGCCGCACTCGGCATCGCGGAGCGCACCGTCCGCGACCACGTCGCCGCGCTGACCGGGCGCAGGCTGCACGCCCGCCACGCCCAGGAGGCGCCCTTCCTGCGCGGGGAGCGGGTGGCGGAGACCGGGGGCCGCGGTGGCCTCCGGTGGGTGTTCCTCGACGGCAAGCGGCGCGATGGCGCCCTGGTGGAGCTCTACACCCCGGAGGAGTACCGGGCGCTGCGGAACATCGCGCTCGACGTCCTCGCCCAGGCCCCACTCCTCACCGCAAAGATGACCGCCCGCGAACGCACCGGCGCGGCCGAGCTGCTCGTGATCCCGCGCCTGCACATCGGCTACCCGCCCGCCGCAGTCCTCGCCGCCATGACCTACTCCACCGACCACGAGGAGACCGTCAAGGGCCACGCCTTCGGACTGATCCGGTGGCGGCTCACCCAACGGGCGCCCATGACCGGCTACGTGGCGCTGGCTCAGGAGGCGTACGACACAACCCCGTCCGTCCGCGACTGCGCGGGCGGATGCGGCGGCCGCTTCAAGGCGCCCCAGCACATCACGCACTGCGCGGATTGCCGCCGCCGGGAAGCGGCGGGCATCTCCATCGACGTGGCGGACGACGCCATCGCCCGGCGCCTGCGCCAAATGCGGCTCACTGGAGAGACGTTGCGGGTGGGGCAGGAGCTGTACGCCTGAGACCCCCTCAGGGCCCGCCACCGGCCCCGTCATCCGCCTCCCGGATGGCGGGGCCGCTCCATGCCCTGAACGGCGCTCAGACGGCCGCCAGGCGCCCCGCGTTGGGTGTCACCCAAAACGTCCGGGGTGGGTTACACCCTCTGACCTGCGAAAACGTCGGGTTGTCCACAGGAACGGCACCGCCCGGCTCCCCAATTCGCGGCGCAGGGTTAAATCCACGGTTAAAGTGACCGCCAAATGGGCGCATATTCGCCCAAATTGGGTGTCACCCAAATCTGCCGGGGTCCGCCCAACCCTCTGAGCTGCGGAAACGGCTGGTTATCCCCAGAATCGGCGCCCCAAATCCACAAGCATGGGTGACACCCGTCCACACATGGGTTACACCCTCTGACCTGGGAAAAGGCCTGTTTTCCCCAGGGGGGTGTCACCCAAATCTGCCGGGCTCCTAGGGAAGACAGGTTGGCTCGGTCGGAAGAACGCGGGCGCGGCAGCGCTCGCGTTCGGCCGCCGGGCCGGCACCGGCTGCGCGCTTGCGCGCGGCCCGCGAGGCGCGCCAGCGCCTCGACGCACTCTTATGCGCGTCAGCGCATAAGTACCCGCTCCGCGGGG
>NZ_JBIAVW010000046.1:0-24061 GCF_042894785.1 Streptomyces sp. NPDC001502 | reverse complement strand
CCCCAGGCCCGCCAGGGCCGAGGGGAAGGATCGCGAGGCGGACGAGGGAGGCGACGCGGAGCGTCGCCGGCCGAGGACAACGCGGCGAGGCGCGGCACCGGCCACCGCGAGCCCGCCCTGACCGGCAAGACACTCCCTGGGCTTCAGGCTTCCCCGCCCGGGGCGGCTCCCGCGCCGGGCGTGGGGGCGGTCCCCGCCGCGCGGCGGGCGAGGGCGGACCGGATCCCCTGCCACGACAGGATCGCCAGCAGCACCGGGGCCCCGAACACCAGGACGGAGACCGCGCCGAGCGCCAGCCCGATGGACAGCACCACGCCCATGGCGTGGTCGGCCGCCTCCAGCCACGGATCCGTCCGCCGGCCGGGCTCGGCCCGGCGCGCCAGCTGCGCGGCGCGGTAGACGCACAGCAGCTGTACGGCGGCGAAGGCGAAGAAGATCCACCGGATCCAGTCAGGTATCTGCACGGTGCGAACATAGGCCCGCTCCCGCGCCGCGTCGTGGACGGGGGGTGAACGCAGCCGGAAATCTGGGGGCGTGTCCTACGCCGGCGGGACCAGAGTGTTCTCGGAGCGGCGACCGGCCAGGTAGTCGGCCACGTTGGAGACGGTCGTGCCGATGATCTGGTCCACCGCGTCCCTCGTGTAGTAGGCCTGGTGGGAGGTCACCACGACGTGCGGGAAGGTGACGAGGCGGGCCAGGGTGTCGTCCGCGACGGTCTCCAGCGACTTGTCCAGGAAGAAGACGCCGGCCTCCGCCTCGTAGACGTCCAGGCCGACGCCCGTGAAGCGGCCCGCCCGGAGCTCGTCGACCAGTGCGTCGGTGTCGATCAGGCCGCCGCGGCTGGAGTTCACCAGGATCGCGTCGTCCCGCATCCGGCGCAGCGCCGCCGCGTCGAGGATGCGCCGGGTGGACTCCAGCAGCGGCACGTGCAGGCTGATCAGGTCCGAGGAGGCGAGCAGCTCGTCCTTGTCCACGTACGTCATGCCGAGTTCGAGGCAGGCCGGGTTCTGCACCGCGTCCCAGCCCAGCAGGCGCATGCCGAAGCCGTGCGCGATCCGGGTGAACGCCTCGCCGATCTTTCCGGTGCCGAGCACACCGGCCGTGCGGCCGTGGAAGTCGTGGCCCATCAGCCCGTTCAGCCGGAAGTCGAAGTCCCGGGTCCGGATCGAGGCCCGGACGATGCGCCGGTTGACGGCCATCGCGAGGGCCCAGGCGAACTCGGCCACCGAGTAGGGCGAGTAGGCGGAGACCCGGCTGATCGTCAGGCCCAGGCGCCGGGCCTCGTCCAGGTCGATGTTGTTGAAGCCGGTGGACCGCTGGGCGATCATCTTCGTCCCGCCCGCCGCCAGCATGCGCAGCACCCGGCCGCTCAGGTCGGCGTTGACGCTGGAGGAGACGATCTCGTACCCGGCGGCGATCGGCGCGGTGTCCTCGTCGAGGAAGACTTCGAGGCAGCGGACCTCGTGCGCTCCTGCGAAGGCCTGCTCCAGGAGCGGCTTCTCGTCGGCGGTCACACCGAATGCCAGGATCTCCACGCTTGCTCCCGCACCTCGAACCATGGGCCGTTTGTCACCATACGGCCCATGGTGGCGGGTCGCCGCTCAGCCGAAGAAGACCCCGGCCTCCTTGTAGAGCGCGGGATCCACGGTCTTCAGCTTCGACGTCGCCTCCGAGATCGACACCCGGACGATGTCCGTCCCCTTGAGCGCGACCATCTTCCCGAAGTCCCTGTCGCGCACCGCGTCGATCGCGTGCAGCCCGAACCGGGTCGCGAGCCACCGGTCGAAGGCGCTCGGCGTGCCGCCCCGCTGGATGTGCCCGAGCACCGTCGTGCGGGCCTCCTTGCCGGTCCGCGCCTCGATCTCCTTGGCCAGCCACTCGCCCACGCCCGAGAGCCGGACATGACCGAAGGAGTCCAGGGTGCCGTCCTTCAGCACCATCTCCCCGTCCTTGGGCATCGCGCCCTCCGCGACCACCACGATCGGCGCGTAGCTCGCCTTGAACCGGGAGGTCACCCAGGCGCAGACCTCGTCCATGTCGAAGCGCTGCTCCGGGATGAGGATGACGTTGGCGCCGCCCGCGAGCCCCGAGTGCAGGGCGATCCAGCCGGCGTGCCGGCCCATGACCTCGACGACCAGGACCCGCATGTGGGACTCGGCCGTGGTGTGCAGCCGGTCGATGGCCTCGGTCGCGATGCCGACGGCGGTGTCGAAGCCGAAGGTGTAGTCGGTGGCGGACAGGTCGTTGTCGATGGTCTTGGGCACGCCGACGCAGGGGATGCCGTACTCCTCGTACAGCCGGGCCGCGACCCCGAGGGTGTCCTCGCCGCCGATCGCGATGAGTGCGTCCACCTCGTACTTCGCGAGGTTGTCCTTGATGTCGCGCACGCCGTTCTCCGTCTTGAACGGATTGGTGCGCGAGGAGCCGAGGATGGTGCCGCCGCGGGGCAGGATGCCGCGGACGGCGGGGATGTCGAGGGGGACGGTCCGTCCCTCGATCGCGCCCCGCCAGCCGTCCTTGAACCCGACGAACCCGCAGCCGTACTCCTGCTCGCCCTTGCGGACGACCGCCCTGATCACCGCGTTGAGCCCGGGGCAGTCGCCGCCGCCGGTCAGCACTCCGACCTTCATGGAATCTCCAATCGCCATGACGGTCACGCTAGTGGTGACACAGGTCACAGCAAGGGGCCTGGAGAGGTCAATTCCGGTTGAATCGTGAGGCGTTGCGTACGCCCGTTCACTCGTACGAGGACGTAAGTACGATCGACGTGCGGTGCGGACGTCCCCCGGGCGGGTACTACGCGTCGTCGAGGCCGCGTTCGATGGCGTACCTGACGAGCTCCACCCGGTTGTGCAACTGCAGCTTGCCCAGGGTGTTCTGGACGTGGTTCTGCACGGTGCGGTGGGAGATGACCAGACGCTCGGCGATCTGCTTGTACGACAGCCCCTTGGCCACGAGCCGCAGTACCTCGGTCTCGCGGTCGGTCAGTTGCGGGGCCTTCGGCTCGTCGGAGGTGGCCGGCAGCGGATCGGTGGCCAGGCGCCGGTACTCGCCGAGCACCAGCCCGGCCAGGCCCGGGGTGAAGACCGGGTCGCCGGCCGCGGTGCGGCGGACGGCGTCGATCAGCTCCTGGGCGCCGGCGGACTTCAGCAGGTAGCCGGTCGCGCCGGACTTCACCGCTTCCAGGACGTCCGCGTGCTCGCCGCTGGCCGACAGGACCAGGACCCGCAGGGCCGGGTTGGCGCCGACCAGTTCCTTGCAGACCTGCACGCCCGGCATGCCCGGCAGGTTGAGGTCGAGGACCAGCACGTCGGGCGTGACGGCATGGGCCCGGCGGACCGCCTCGGGGCCGTCACCGGCGGTGGCGACGACGTCGAAGCCCGCGGCGGCCAGGTCGCGGGCGACCGCGTCCCGCCACATCGGGTGGTCGTCGACGACCATCACCCTTATGTCGTGCAGCTCGTTCGGCCTGTTCGGGTCGTTCACGTCGGTGCGCTCGCTCATCTCTTGTCCGTCCTCCCCCTGGGTACCTTCAGTTCCACTTCGGTGCCCTGTCCGGGAACGGACACCAGATCGGCGCTGCCGCCGAGATCGCGCAGCCTGCCGCGGATGGACAGGGCCACCCCCATCCGGCCCTCGCCCGCCGCCTGGTCGAGCCGGCCCGCAGGGATGCCGGGGCCGTCGTCGCGAACGGTCACGATCACCTCGTCGCCCCAGTCCTCGACGAGGATCCAGGCCCGCGCCCCTTCTCCGGCGTGCTTGCGCACGTTGTCCAGGGCGGCGCCGACCGCCGCGGCCAGTTCCTTCGCGGCGGGCACCGGCAGCGGCACCGGGGTGCCGGGCTCGGCGAAGCTCACGCGGGACCCGGCGTGCGGGGCGAGGAGCGTCCGCAGGTCCAGCTCGCCGTCCTCGGCGCCCGGCTCGTCGACCTCGTACGTGTCCACCAGCGCGCCGCGCGACTCGTCGCGGGAGACCCGGGAGGGCTGGACCAGCCCGCTGGAGACCAGCGTGCGCAGCGCCACCTCCTGTTCCCCCGCCATCCGGCCGAGCTCCTCGGCCTCGCCGCCCAGCTCGCTGCCGCGCCGCTGGACCATGGCGAGGACCTGGAGGACCCCGTCGTGGATGTCGCGGGCGAGGCGCTCGCGCTCGCGGGTGGCGGCCTCGATCTCCAGGGCGCGGGCGAGGGTGTTCTCACTGGCCCGGGCGACCTCGACCACGTACCCGATGGCCACGGAGGCGACCCAGACGAGCAGGACGTTGTGCAGGGTGTCCCGGGTGGGCTGGCCGGTGTGGATGGCGAGGTTGGCGGCGGCCACGAAGGTGGAGGCGAAGCAGGCCCAGCGCCAGCCGCCCTTGATGGCGAAGGCGAGGACCGCGCCCGCCGTCCAGATGGTGGGGAGGGTGCTGCCGCCCGCGGCGATCCGCGCCTGGGTGTCGGCGACCGGTGTGAGCACGATGCCCACGATCGCGACGGTGAGGTCGGCGACGAGGAAGCCCTTGGTGCAGCTGGCGGCGTTGGCCACCTTGCGGGAGGTGGCGAGGGTCCAGACGGCGAGGAAGGCGAGGTAGCCGACCGCGACCCCGGGGCGCGGGAACTCCTTGTGCGCGGCGGCGAACAGCAGCGCCGCGTAGACCATGGTCAGCAGCCGGTACGCGGTCAGGGCACGCCAGAGCGGCTGCTCGACCGACATGCGTACGACGCGTTCGCGTTTCGCCATCTCCCCCACCCCTCGCGGGCGGCATCGCCCACGCGCAGCTACTCCGACGTGCCGTCGGCCTTCTCGGCCTTCTCCGCCTTGGCAGCCTTCTCGGCCTTCTCGGCATCGGCGATCTGGCGCTTGGCCGCCGTCGCGTAGATGTCGACGTACTCCTGGCCGGAGAGCTTCATGATCTCGTACATGACCTCGTCGGTCACCGAGCGGAGGATGAAGCGGTCGTTGTCCATGCCGTGGTAGCGGCTGAAGTCCAGCGGCTTGCCGATCCGGATCCCCGGGCGCATCAGCTTGGGGACCACCTTGCCGGGCGGCTGGATCTTCTCCGTGTCGATCATCGCGACGGGGATCACGGGCGCACCGGTGGCCAGGGCCACGCGGGCCAGACCGCCGGGCTTGCCGCGGTAGAGGCGTCCGTCGGGTGAACGCGTGCCCTCGGGGTAGATACCGAACAGCTCTCCGCGCTCGATGACCTGGATGCCGCTCTGGATCGCGGCCTCGCCGGCCCCGCGGGCGCCGGAGCGGTCCACCGGGAGCTGGCCGACGCCCTTGAAGAAGGCGGCCGTCAGCTTGCCCTTGACCCCCGGGGAGGTGAAGTACTCCGCCTTCGCGATGAAGGTGACCTTCCGGTCCAGCACCGCCGGGAGGAAGAAGGAGTCGGAGAAGGACAGGTGGTTGCTCGCGAGGATCGCCGGCCCCTCCGCGGGAATGTTCTCGAGGCCCTCCACCCACGGCCTGAAAGCGAGTTTCAGTGAACCGCCGATGGAGAACTTCATTGCGCCGTAGATCAACTCGAAAGCCTTCCTGTGTCTGTCGAACAGACCATATCCCGTGCCTACACCGGCAGGGGCCCGACGACCCTGGCCGGTGCCACCCCGGTCGCGTACGGTGAAGTCACACAGAGCAACGCACCCACCCGACGTACATCATGATCAAGGAGACCCTGGTGCCCGTCCTCCCTGGAGCCGAGCCGTTCCGCCACGAGGGCGGAGAGGTCGGCGTCCTCCTCTGCCACGGCTTCACCGGTTCCCCGCAGTCCCTGCGCCCCTGGGCCGAGTATCTCGCCGGGCAGGGCCTCACGGTGTCGCTTCCACTGCTGCCCGGACACGGGACGCGCTGGCAGGACATGCAGCTCACGGGCTGGCAGGACTGGTACGCCGAGGTCGACCGCGCCCTGCGGGAACTGCTGGACCGGTGCGAGCAGGTGTTCGTCTTCGGGCTCTCGATGGGCGGGGCGCTGACCCTGCGGCTGGCGGCCAAGCACGGGGACGCCATCAGCGGCATCGTGCTCGTCAACCCGGCCAACAAGGTGCACGACCCGCTGGCCGTGACCCTGCCGGTGACCAAGCACCTCATCCGGTCGACGCCGGGCATCGCCAGCGACATCGCGAAGCCGGGCTCGGAGGAGGTCGGCTACGACCGGGTCCCGACCCGGGCCGCGCACTCGCTGAAGAAGTTCCTGCAGCTCGTGGACGCGGAGCTGCCGCAGGTGACGCAGCCGATGCTGCTGCTGCACAGCCCGCAGGACCATGTCGTACCGCCCGTCGACTCCGCGCGGGTGCTGGCCCGGGTCTCCTCGACGGACGTCACCGAGACCCTGCTGGAACAGAGCTACCACGTCGCGACGTTGGACCATGACGCGGAGCGGATCTTCGCGGACAGCTATGCGTTCATCGGCCGACTGGCGGAGAGCGTGGGCAGGGAGGGGGCGGAGGCCGGTGGCTGAGCACGAGGAGCAGTCGGGCGGGGTTCCGCCGCTGGACGAGGAAGCTGCGTGGGCGGCGATCGTCGCCGGGTACGGGCAGGAGCCGCCGGACCCGCCGGGGGCCCGGCCGTTCAGACCGATCGAGAACCTCCTCCTGCCGGAGGAGGACGTCAAGCCGCTGCCCGCGGAGTCCGGACCGGATCCGAAGGCCGATCCCAAGTCGGACCCGAAGCCGGACCCGAAGCCGGACGCGGAAACGGGTCCTCCGGCGGTGCTGGGCAGCTCCGTGGTCTTCGCCCCGGGCGTGGGCATGTCGGGTCCCCGGGACCACTCGCCGGCGGAGCCGAAGGACGACGACCTGACTCCGGCGGACGAGGGCCATTTCGTCCCCCCGGAGCCGGAGCTCCCGCCGGCGGACACGACGTCGAAGTTCGCGTGGCTGGCGGTCGTCGGCGGCCCGGTCCTGCTGCTGCTCGCGGTGCTCCTGCAGTGGGAGATGACCTGGTGGCTGACGACACTGGGCATCGGCGGCTTCCTGGGCGGCTTCGCCACGCTGGTCGCACGCATGCAGCACGACGAGGATGACGACGACGACCCGGGCCGCGGCGCGGTCGTCTGACCCACCCCTTCCCGGGGCTCCGCCCCGGACCCCGCGCCTCAAACTCCCCCGGCTACCGCTGGGAGGTGCCCCCTGGCGGGGCTGAAATCGCATCAGCCAAATACAGCCCCGCCGGCGATTGAGGCGCGGGGGTCCGGGGGCAGCGCCCCCGGCTACGGCGCGGCTGCCAAACGGAGGGCCGCAAGCACCGGCAGGTGGTCCGTCGCCGACCGCAGGTCCGTGGTCGAGACTCCCGCCAGCCCCTCCGGGACACCGCAGGCCAGCACCTCCACCCCCTTCGTGGCGAACACGGCGTCGATCCGGCGGTCCGGCGCCGACGCCGGGAAGGTCGGTCCGCCGCCCCACGGGGCCACCGCCCGGCAGTCCTGGAGCTCGGCGGCCAGCCGCCCGTACGCCGGCCCGTCCGGGCCCTCGTTCAGGTCGCCCGCGGCGATCGCGTACGGCACGTCCATGGCGGCCAGCCGGTCCAGCAGCAGCTCCGCGTGGGCCCGGCGCTCCGCCGCCTGCAGCGAGAGGTGCAGGGAGGCCAGCCCCACCCGCACGCCCCCGACCCGGATCACCGCCGTGGCGAAGCCCCTGCGGTGCAGGCCGGGGGTGCGCGGCAGCAGGACGTCCTCGGTCCGCTCCACGAAGACCCGCAGTGAGCACAGCAGCAGCGGCCCGGCCGCCGTGGCGCCGCCGCCCAGCACCACCAGGTCGCACTTGGCGGCGAGCCGCGCCGCGTGTTTGCGCCACCGGAAGAACCGGGGGGCCTCCTGCACGAGGACGAGGTCGGGCTCGCACGCCCGGATGACCCGGGCCAGCGCCTCCTCGTCGTCGCGCAGCGAGCGGATGTTGTAGCTGAGTACCCGGATCACGGCAGAACCGTCGGGCTCCGTACGGGACTTCGGCAGCTGGTCCATGCCCCGCAAGATACGCAGCCGCCCGCCGCTCCCCCAAGGGGCGCGGCGGGCGGTACGCGTGGAAATAAAGGGCGAAAAAGTCTCAGCCCTGGCGGGCCAGGTCGGCCGCGCCGACGAGCCCGGCCTTGCCGCCCAGCTGCGCGGCGAGGACCTGCGCGTGCGGGCGCCAGGCGCCGCCGACCAGCCAGCGCTTGAAGGACTTGCGGATCGGGTCGAGGACGAGGTCGCCCTCGTCCGAGACCCCGCCGCCGACGATGAAGGCGGACGGGTCGAACAGCGAGGCCAGGTCGGCCAGTCCCGCGCCGGCCCAGCGGGCCAGTTCGCGGAAGGCGTCGATGGCCACCAGGTCGCCCTGCCGGGCGGCCTCGCTGATGTGCTTGCCCTCGATGCCCTCGGGGGTGCCGTCGCCGAGCGCGAGCAGGATCACCGCGTTCTCGGGGGTGGCGTTGGCGCGCTGCTTCGCGTACCGGACGAGGGCGCGCCCGGAGGCGTACTGCTCCCAGCAGCCCTGGCTGCCGCAGCCGCACAGCAGGCCGTCCGGGACGACCCGGATGTGCCCGAACTCGGCGGCGACGCCGAAGCGTCCGCGCCGCAGCTTGTTGCCGATGATGATGCCGCCGCCCAGGCCGGTGCCGAGCGTGATGCAGATGACGTCGTCGTGGCCCTGGCCGGCGCCGAAGCGGTACTCGCCCCAGGCCGCGCAGTTCGCGTCGTTCTCGACGACGACGGGCAGGCCGATGCGCTGCTCGACCTTGTCCTTCAGCGGCTCGTGCCGCCAGTTGATGTTGGGCGCGAAGAGTACGGTCGCGCGCTTGTCGTCCACGTATCCGGCGGCGCCGATGCCGACGGCCTCGATGGTGTGGTTGCTGCTGACCTCGGAGACGGCGGCGCAGATGGCCTCCGTCACTCCGTCCGCGGTCGGCGGGGTGGGCACCTTGTACGTCTCAAGGATCGTGCCCTCTTCGTCGACCACGCCGGCCGCGATCTTCGTGCCGCCGATGTCGACGCCGATGGTGAGTCCCATTAGTCCCTCGGTTTCCGGTCAAACCCCGCCACGGCCAACGGTACCCGAGGCTTCCGGGGGATCAGTCGAGATCGATCCGCTCGGAGGGGCCGTCGTCGGGGCCGCCGTCCCGCGGGTCGCGGTCGTGGGACGCCTGCCGGGGAGCCGGGGGTTCGCCCCGCGTCCAGCGGCGCTCGTGGCCCTCGACGGCCGAGCGGTAGGCGGCGAGCAGTTCGGAGCCGGCGGCCGCGAGGTGGTCGAAGACGTCCGGGTTGCGCTCGATGACGGGCTTGGCGGCGGTCTTGGCCTGGTCGACGATCTGGCGCACCGCACCCTGCGCGGCCACGCCGAACAGCGGGTTGTTCAGCCCGGAGACCTTGTCGGCGACGGCTTCGAACAGCTTGAACAGCTCCTCGGCGGCGGTGCCGGTGCCGCCGGCCGCGGCCTGCTCCTGTCCGCGCAGGCGCTCCTTCTCGGCGGCGAGGTCCTCGGCGCAGGCCCTGGCCCAGGCGTCGTCGTCGGTGGGGCGGTCGGTGGCCTCGCTCATGGCGGACTCTCTCCTGCGGCGGCTGCTGGACGTGCGGTACGGACTACCTTCGACGGTACCCGAACGGGGGTACGCGGTTCATTGCGTGCGCGGCCACAGTCCCGGGTCGGGGGTGAAGCGGATGCGGAGCTCTCCGTCGGCGAGGGCGGCGCCGGAGACGGTGCAGCGGCGCAGCGCCGCCGGGAGCGGAACGATCCTGCGGTGGGGGCCGGCGGTGAGCAGCAGTTCGTCGCCGCGGCGGACGAGGTCGAGTTCGCTCTTGCGCGCGCCGGGCAGCGGTACCACCCAGACGAGCACCCCGTCCTCGGCGAGCCGGTCCTCGACGGCCCAGGCCCGGCGGGGCGCGGGTGCCTCGGGTACGAGCCCGTCGGTGCCGGCGAGCCGCTCCAGGTCCTGCGGGCCGCGCGGGTCGCGGCCCAGGTGGGCGAGGGCGACCACCGGGAGCTCCTCGGCCCACTCCGCGGCGTACTTCTGCTGCTGGACGGCGAGCCCGGCGAGCCAGGGGTCGGCGGATTCCGTCGGCACGGTGCGGTTGGCGACGACGGCGGAGAGGGGCAGCTGCTGGAGGGCGAGTCCGAGCCGGCCGAGGCGCAGCGCGTCGGCGGCGGCCGGGCCGGGCTCGGCGACCAGCCGCAGCTCGGTGGTGTCGGCCTCGACGACGGCCTGGACGGCGGCCAGCTCCTCGTCCCAGCGGGCGGCGGTCTCGTAGAGCCACTGCGCGGGCATGGGTACGCCGGCCAGCTGGGCCAGTACGGGGCGCAGGGCGCGGGCGGCCTGCCGCTCGGCGGGCAGCAGCCGGGCGAGGTAGCGGCGCAGCTGGGCGGGCAGGGCGAGGGTGGCCACGGTCTGGTGGAGCGGTGGCATGTCGACGACGACGAGGTCGGTGCCGGGCGCGGCGGCGGCCCGCCGCAGGGCCCGGAGCAGGGCGAACTGCTCGGCGCCGGGCAGTTCGGTGATCTCCTCGGCGCCCAGTGGCCGGGCCCCGACCATGCCGAGCAGGGCGGATCCGCGCTGCTGGAGGGCGACGAGTTCTTCGCGGAACTCCTCGCCGGAGTCCACCCGGGCGACCCGCAGCCCGGGTGCGGCCGGGTCGCCGACCAGGGCGGTGAGCGGGTCGCCGATGTCTCCGGAGAGCAGCAGCACCCGCCGCCCGTGGCGGGCCGCGGCGAGGGCGGTGGCCGCCGCCACGGTGGTCCGCCCGGCCCCGCCGGGGCCGGTGATCAGCAAGGTGTGCATGGTGCGGGTGCTCCGGTGTGCGGGAAGCGGGATCAGACGGTTTCGACGCGCTTCTTCAGGCCCGCGAGCGCCCGGTCGATGATGACCTTCTCGGCCTTGCGCTTGATCATGCCGAGCATGGGGATCTTGACGTCGACGGTCAGCTGGTAGGTGACCTCGGTGCGCTTGCCGCCGTCGATGGGGGTCAGCCGGTAGGAGCCGTCCAGCTGGCGCAGCATCTGGGACTTGTCCAGGGTCCAGCTGACCTCGTCGGTGCCCTTCCAGGCGTAGGCGAGGGTGTGGTCGTCCTTGATCGCGCCCGCGTCGAGCAGCAGGCGGACCTTCTCGGCGCGCCCCTGGGCGTCGGTGGCCAGCACCTCGGCCTCCTTCACCTCGCCGGTCCACTCGGGGTAACGGGCGAAGTCGGCGATCACGGCCATCACGTCGGTGGGCGCAGCCTCGATCGTGATGCTTGAGCTGGTGTGTTCCGCCATCGCGGTCGCTCCTCCGGGCTGGGGGTACCTCCCAGCGGCAGCTGGGGGAGTTCGAGGATGTGTGCGGCCCGGGGGCCGCCGCGTGAAGGCTACCGCGCGTGTGGACGTCGCCACTCCAGCGCCTCCCGCACCCTGCGGGAGCCCGCCGTGAAGCGGCTCGATCTCTACCATTCCAGGACCCAGGGCCGGCCGGTGGCCGCGAAGTGGCCCACGTTCACGCACTCGGTGTTCCCGATGCGCATCCGCCGGGCGAGCGGCTGGTGGACGTGTCCGAAGAGGGCGTAGCGGGGGCGGGTGCGGCGGATCGCGGCGAGCAGGGCCTCGCTGCCGCGTTCGAAGCGGCGGGCGACGGTGTCGTAGCAGAGCTCGGGCACTTCCGGCGGGATGTGCGAGCAGAGGACGTCCACCTCGCCGAGGGCCTCGACCTTGGCGGCGTACTCCTCCGGGTCCACCTCGTAGGGGGTGCGCATCGGGGAGGGCAGTCCGCCGCCGACGAAGCCGAAGACGCGGCCGCCGATCTCCACGCGCTGGCCGTCGAGCACGGTGAGGCCGTGGCGGTCGGCGTACTCGGGCCACAGGCCCGGGACGTCGACGTTGCCGTAGGTGGCGTACGTGGGGGTGGGGAAGGCGGCGAACATCTGCGCGTACTGGCGGCGTACGGCGCCCTCGATGAGGGTGTCCCGGTCCAGGCCGGCCCAGAGCTGCCGCCCGAAGGCGTGGGCCTCCTCGAAGCGGCGCGCGGTGCGCAGCTCGACGATCCGGTCGGCGTTCTCGACGCCGAACAGGTCGGGGAAGATCCCGCGCGAGTGGTCGGCGTAGTCGAGGAAGAGCACGAGGTCGCCGAGGCAGATGAGGGCGTCGGCGCCGTCGCCCGCGCGGGCGAGGGCCTCGGTGTTGCCGTGCACGTCGCTCACGACGTGGACCCGGGTGCGGCCCGGCCCACGGCCTGATCCGCTCGTGCCGAACTGCTCTCCCCGCATGCTGCCAGCCATGCCGCCAACCCTAGAGCTGCCTGGTGGCGGCGGGTAGAGGGGGTGGGAGAGGCGGCCGGACCTGCGGTTACTTCCGAGTCGCAAGTGGGGTCGACTACTGTCGGCACGTGAGGGCTAGGCAGGGTAAGTGCAGAATGTGACGCACGGAACATCTGGCCGGTTCCCCCTATCGGGAACCCACTACCGGTGGGTAACGTCCGGTCGGTCCACATGGTGGCGATGGCGCCCAGAGGAGCAGCAGTCTTGCGCGAGTTCAGCCTTCCGGCCCTGTACGAGGTCCCGTCGGACGGGAACCTGACGGATCTCATCCGCCGCAACGCCGCTCAGCATCCAGACACCGCCGTCATGAGCCGCAAGGTCGACGGCCGGTGGCAGGACGTGACCGCGACGGAGTTCCTCGCCGAGGTCCGGGCCACGGCCAAGGGCCTCATCGCGGCCGGCATCCGGCCCGGCGACCGGGTCGCCCTCATCTCCCGCACCCGCTACGAGTGGGTGCTGTTCGACTTCGCGATCTGGAGCGCGGGCGGCGTCACCGTCCCCGTGTACGAGACCAGCTCCCCCGAGCAGGTCCAGTGGATCCTCGGCGACTCCGGCGCCGTCGCCGTCGTCGCGGAGAGCCCGGCGCACAGCGCGGCCGTGGCCTCGCTGCGCGACCGGCTGCCGGAGCTGCGCGAGGTCTGGGAGATCGAGCAGGGCGCGCTGGAGGCGCTGAAGGCCGCCGGCGCGGAGATCTCCGACGCCGAGGTCGAGGAGCGCAGCAGCCTCGCCAACGCCGACGACCCGGCCACCATCGTGTACACCTCGGGCACCACCGGCCGCCCCAAGGGCTGTGTGCTGACCCACCGCAACTTCTTCGCCGAGTGCGGCAACGTGGTGGAGCGCCTCAGCCCGCTCTTCCGTACCGGCGACTGCTCGGTCCTGCTCTTCCTCCCGGCCGCGCACGTCTTCGGGCGTCTGGTGGAGGTGGCGGCCGTGCTCGCGCCGATCCGCCTGGGCTGCGTACCGGACATCAAGAACCTGACGGACGAGCTCCAGTCCTTCCGGCCCACGCTGATCCTGGGTGTCCCGCGCGTCTTCGAGAAGGTCTACAACTCGGCCCGCGCCAAGGCCCAGGCCGACGGCAAGGGCAAGATCTTCGACGCCGCGGCGGACACGGCGATCGCCTACAGCCGCGCGCTGGACCTTCCGGGCGGCCCGTCCTTCGGGCTGCGCCTGAAGCACAAGCTGTTCTCCAAGCTGGTCTACAGCAAGCTGCACACGGTCCTCGGCGGGCGCGGCGAGTACGCGATCTCCGGCGGCGCCCCGCTGGGCGAGCGGCTGGGCCACTTCTTCCGCGGTATCGGCTTCACGGTGCTGGAGGGCTACGGCCTCACCGAGTCCTGTGCGGCCACGGCCTTCAACCCGTGGGACAAGACGAAGATCGGTACGGTCGGCCAGCCGCTGCCCGGCTCCGTGGTGCGCATCGCGGACGACGGCGAGGTGCTGCTGCACGGCGAGCACATCTTCAAGGAGTACTGGAAGAACGAGACGGCGACCGCCGAGGCGCTGACCGACGGCTGGTTCCACACCGGCGACGTCGGCACCCTCGACGAGGACGGCTACCTCGCGATCACCGGCCGCAAGAAGGAACTCATCGTCACGGCGGGCGGCAAGAACGTCGCGCCGGCCGTCATCGAGGACCGGATCCGTGCGCACGCGCTGGTCGCGGAGTGCATGGTGGTGGGCGACGCGCGGCCCTTCGTGGCGGCGCTGGTCACCATCGACGAGGAGTTCCTCGGCCGGTGGGCTGCGGAGAACGGCAAGCCGGCCGGTGTGACGGCGGCGGAGCTGCGCGAGGACGCGGAGCTGATCGCCGCCGTCCAGAAGGCCGTGGATGACGGCAACGCGGCGGTTTCCAAGGCGGAATCGGTGCGGAAATTCCGCATTCTTCCCTCCCAGTTCACGGAGGAGTCGGGTCACATCACGCCGTCGCTGAAGCTGAAGCGCAACGTGGTGGCCAAGGACTTCGCGGACGAGATCGAGGCGCTGTACCGCGGCTAGTCCGGGGCCGGTCCGCGGCTAGCGGGGGTCCTCGGCGAGGATCCGGGCCATGTTCCGTTCCGCGAGGGCGGTGATGGTCACGAACGGGTTCACGCCGAGCGATCCGGGGATCAGGGAGCTGTCGACCACGTACAGCCCCTGGTAGCCCTTGGCCCGCCCGTACAGGTCGGTGGCGTCCCCGAGGACGCAGCCGCCGAGCGGGTGGTAGGTGAAGTTGTCGGCGAAGGCCTTGTTGTCGCCGAAGAGGTCGTACCGGTACATCGTGAAGTTCCGCCGGTTGATGCGGTCGAAGAGGTTCTTCGCCGCGTTGACCGAGGGAGTGTTCTGCTCCCGCCGCCAGTTGAGCCGGGCCGAGTCGGTGGCGGCGTCGTAGGTGAAGTGCCCGCGCTCCCGGTTCTTGGTGATGGCCAGGTACATCGAGATCCAGTGCTCGATGCCCATGGGGAGCGGGGCGATCTCGGCGAAGACCGGGTTCGAGGCGTTGTCCCAGTCGTCGATGCCCATCGCGGGCATGGTGGCCTGGTTGCAGCCGACCGTGTCCCACAGGTGGTTGGCGCGGGCGGTCATGACGTTGCCGTTGTGGCCCCAGCCGAGTCCTACCTTGTCGCTGAGCGCGGGCAGTGTCCCCCTCTCGCGGGCCCGCAGCAGGATCTCGGTGGTCCCCAGGCTCCCGGCGCCGAGGAAGAGCTGTTTGCAGCCGAGTTCGCGGACCTGGGTGACCCGTCCGGTGACATCGCTGGTCCGTACGGTCAGGACGTATCCTCCGGCCGGGTCGGGCCGTACGCCGACCACGCGCTGCATGGTCTCGATGGTGACGTTGCCGGTGCCGATGGCGGCGGCGAGGTAGGTCTTGTCGACGCTCTTCTTGCCGTGGTTGTTGCCGTAGATGACCTCGCCGGCCAGGGCCGAGCGGGGGGCGGTGCCGGCGGCCTCGCGCTTCATGTACTCGAAGTCGTAGACGTTGGGGACGAAGACGGTCTTCAGGCCGGTGTTCTGGGCGTGCTTGCGGGAGATCCGGGCGAAGCGGTACCACTCGGTGGATTCGAACCAGGCCGGGTCGATGTCGTTCACCCCGAGCATGGCGCGGGCGCGGGGGTAGTAGGTGCCGTACATCTCGTCGGCGTCGACCTGGGGCAGCACTTCGGTGAAGTACGAGCGCCTGGGTGTCGGGGCCATGCCGCCGTTGACGAGCGATCCGCCGCCGACGCCCCGGCCGACGTACACGGACATGTCGCCGTAGTTCACGCGGTCGAGGACGCCGGGGTAGGGGCTGATGTCGCGGTTGACCACGTCGAGCCAGAGGAACTGGGCGAGCGGGGCCTCGGTGCGGTTGCGGAACCACATGGAGCGCTGGTCGGGCGCGGAGGTGGAGGGGAAGACCTTGCCGTCGGCGCCGGGGGTGTCCCAGAGCCGGCCCATCTCCAGCACGACGGTACGCACGCCCGCCTGGCCGAGCCGCAGGGCGGCGACGGCGGATCCGTAGCCGGAGCCGACGACGATGGCGGGGGCGTACTGGGCGGCGGCGGGCTCCACGGCCGCGGCGGAGGCCGCCCCGATCCGGGTGAAGCCGAGCGCGGCGGCGGTCGAGAGGGCGCCGAGTCCCATTAGTTGACGGCGCGTCAAGTTGGATGTCATGGCCGCATCATGGGCGGAATCCGGCCTTCCGGCCAGACGCCGTCTTGACAGGTATCTGAGAGACAGTCAGACGTGGCTGCGCGGCCCGGCGCCTGCGACTCCGCTGCCGGGGGCCAGCCCCCGGAACCCTCGCTCCTCAAACGCCGGAGGGGCTGAAATTGTCAGCCGGCGCCGGCACGATCCAGCCTCGCCAGGGGGCACCTCCCAGCGGTAGCCGGGGGAGTTCGAGGCGCGGGGTCCGGGGCGGAGCCCCGGCTACAGGAGCTCGCGCAGGCGTTCCGCGAGGAGGTCCCAGCGCCAGCGGTCTTCGACCCACGCACGGCCGGCGGCGCCCATCCGCGCGCGCAGTTCCGGATCCTTCAGCAGGGTGACGATCCGGTCCGCCGCCTCCTCCGGGGATCCGCCCCGCACGACCCAGCCCGTCTCACCGTCCAGCACCGCGTCCGGCGCCCCGCCCGAGTCGCCCGCGATCACCGGCAGGCCCGTGGCCGAGGCCTCCAGGTAGACGATGCCGAGCCCCTCCACGTCCAGC
This sequence comes from Streptomyces sp. NPDC001502, assembly GCF_042894785.1. Taxonomy (NCBI): domain Bacteria; kingdom Bacillati; phylum Actinomycetota; class Actinomycetes; order Kitasatosporales; family Streptomycetaceae; genus Streptomyces; species Streptomyces sp. NPDC001502. The sequence goes on along the minus strand of NZ_JBIAVW010000046.1, from coordinate 7,665 downwards.
CCGCCCCGGCGGGTCCGGCACGGCATGGCGAAGACGTCACCCGCGCCGTAGTGGGCCGCGAGTTCCGACCACGGGACGGCTCCGGTGAAGACGACGGAGTCCGAGACCCCGGTGGAGACGGCCAGCTCCCGCAGGTCCGCCTCGTAGGGCCCGCCGCCCACGATCAGCAGTACCGCGTCCGGCACCGCCGCCAGGATCCGCGGCATCGCCTCGATCAGCGTGTCCTGCCCCTTGCGCGGCACCAGCCGGGAGACGCAGACGACCACCGGCCGGTCCGTCAGCCCGAGCCGGGCCCGGACCTCCGCCCCGCCCGATCCCGGGTGGAAGGTCTTCTCGTCCACCCCCGGCGGGAGTTGCACCATCCGGGCCGCCGCCCGGTCCGTCACCGCCGAGGCGATCCGCGAACGCGTGTACTCCCCCAGGTAGGTCAGCGTGTCGGTGCCCTCGCCGATCCGGCGCAGCAACTGCCGCGCGGCCGGCAGCTGCGCCCAGCCCGCCTCGTGCCCGTGGGTGGTCGCCACGATCCGCCGCGCACCCGCCCGCCGCAGCGCGGGGCCCATCAGCCCGAGCGGGGCCGCCGCCCCGAACCACACCGACTCGCAGCCGTGTTCGCGCAGCAGACCCACCGCCCGCCGCGTCACGCGCGGGGTCGGCAGCAGCATCGTCGTACGGTCGCGGACGACCTGGAACGGCTGCTCCGCGTCGAAGGCCGCGGTGGCCTCGCGGCCCTCCGCGCTGTGCTTCCAGGTGGAGGCGTAGACGACGATCCGGTCGGGATCCAGCCGTAGTGCCATGTTGTGCAGGAAGGCCTGGATGCCGCCCGGTCGCGGCGGGAAGTCGTTGGTCACGATCAGCGTCTTGTGCATCGCTGCCAACGTACCGGACGCCCTCAGCGGAACTCCGCCCGCAGGGCCTCCTGCCAGTCCTTCGTCAACGCGTCCGGGTCCACTCCGAGGGCGCCCCGCACCGCCACCGGCCACGGATCGCGCCCCGCCCTCCCGTACAGGTCCACGAGCGCCGCCTCGCCCCATCGCCCCGCGATCAGCCGGCAGGCCAGCCAGGCTCCCTCGTACGCCCGGGCCAGGGCCTCCGGGTCGCCGCCGAACGCGAAGTCCTCCGACCGGGGCAGCCCGCCCGGCACCCCGCCCCGCCGTACGGCCCTGGCCAGCGCCGGGGCGGCCTGCTCGGGGGTGGCCGGAGTGCCGCGGTAGGCGGCCCAGTCCGCGAAGCCCTCGGAGAGCCACAGCGGGGTGGTGGCCGTGGTCGCCGCCCGGGTGGCCACATGGGTGACCTCGTGGGTCAGGATGACCCCGCGGCCCGCCGGGCTGAGCTCGGCCCACCCCTGCGGATTCACGACGACCCGGTCGGCCGGGGCGGGGGCCGCGCCCACCCGGCCCGTCGTGACGGCGCCCATGCCCCGGTACTCGGCGGCGGGGCGGCCCAGCAGCTCCGCCATCCGCTCCAGGGATCCGGGCACCAGCACCACGGGCCGGCCCGCCCAGGGGCCCGGCCAGGCGGCGCTCGCCGCGGGCACCGCCCGGTCGGCCTCCGCCGCGATCGCGGACAGCGTCCCGGCGTCCTGTCCGACGCCCAGCACCAGGGCGTGCGCCCCGCGGACCACCTCCACCGGGCCCTGGTCCCACAGCTGCGGCAGCGCGCCCGGCGCGGCCCGGTCCCCTGTGACGTGCCACCGCCCGCCGTCCCGGGTCAGGCGCACCTCGCGCGCCGACCCGGCCGCGGCCGCGTCGTAGCCGCTCAGCCGGTAGCGCAGCTCCGCCCGGGCGGTGGCCCCGGCGCCGTCCCGCCGGACCGCGGAGACCTCGTACGCCCATCCCTCCAGCGGGATCCCGGCGAGCTGCGCGGGCGGCGTCCGCGACCAGTCGGCGACGGCCTCCCGGATGTCCCGCTCGGCGCCGTCCCGCGCGGCGGGCGCGCCGCAGCCGGCGAGCAGCGCGCTCAGCAGGAGCGGCAGCACGCGTACGAGGGGCCGGCGGACGGGGGGCATCCGACGATCGTACGCACGGCTGCGCCAGGGGGTGTCCTGCCGATCAGGCCGGGCTCGACCGGCAAGACACCCCTAGGGCCGGGTCACCGAGGAGACGGGCATCATCCCGACGGGGTCGTAGCGGACCCGGGCCCCGGGGTACGGGGCGTGCACCACCTGGCCGTTGCCGACGTACATGCCGACGTGGCTGGCGTCCGAGCGGTAGGTCACCAGGTCGCCCGGCCGGGCCTGCGACAGCGGCACCTGCCGGCCGGCGTGCCGCTGGGCCTGCGAGGTGCGCGGCAGCGAGACGCCGGCCTGCCGGTACGACCAGACCATCAGCCCGGAGCAGTCGAAGCCGCTGGGGCCGGTGGAGCCCCACACGTACGGCCGTCCCACCGCGGCCCGGGCCGCCATCACGGCGGTCTCGGCGCGTCCGGAGGAGGGGCCGAGGGAGGACAGCTCGGGCAGCCCCTCGGGGCGGCCTCCGGAGCGCGAGGCGCGTTCGTAGTCGGCCCGCTCCCCGGAGGGCATGGCGTTGAGCAGTCGCCGGGCGGCCGCGAGCTTCGCGGTGACGGAGCGCTTGTGCCGGGCCACGTCGGAGCGCAGGGCGTCGAGTTCGGCGAGTTTGCGGGAGGCCTCCTGGCGCTCCTGGCCGAGTTCGCGCTGCTCCTCGCGGAGTTCGTCGAGCTGCCGGGCCTGGCGGCCGGTCAGCCGGTCGAGGGCGGCGGCCCGCTCCAGGTAGGCGTCGGGGTTCTCGGCCAGCATCAGCCCGACGGCGGGGTCGATGCCGCCGCCGCGGTACTGGGCCCCGGCGAAGGTGCCGAGGACGCCCCGCATGGTGTTGATGCGCTCCTGGCCGCGGGCCACCGCGTCCTGGGCCCGGTTGACCTCGATGCGGAGCCGGTCGGCCTTCTCCCCGGCCTCGTTGAAGCGCTCGGTGGCCTGCTCGGCCTCCTCGAAGAGGCGGTCGACCTGAGCGCTGATGCCGGTTCTCGCCCCGCCTCCGGGTTCGTACGGGAGGCCTGGGGCCGCGATCGCGGGTACGCCCGTCATGGCGACCGCGGCGGTGGCCGCGGCGGCGGTGAGGACGGTGACCTTCGTGTTCCGGTCGAGGCTGCCGAGCCCGGCCCGGCGATGGGACGCCACGTGAAACCGCTCCCTTCCGCTGTGCGTGGCCCGGGTCCGCCCCCCGTGGACGGCCGTGTGCCGGGTTCCGCGCTGGCAGACAGTAGCGGCGCGACCACACACCGGCCAACGACCGTCGGCGGGCGCACATGCCGACGCCCCGCAGGAGACGCAGGTCACCGGCGGGGCGTGAGGTCAGAGGGAGGCCGTGGAATTCGCCCGGATGGGCGGTGTACGGCGCGTCCCGGACCGCGGGGCGGAGCGGATCAGCCGATCCGGACGCCGAACTGGAACGGCATGTTGTCCATGGACTCGTACTTGATGCCGCTGCGCGGGTTCGAGGCGTGCAGCGTCATGTTGTTGCCGGCGTAGAGGCCGACGTGGTGCAGGTCGTCGTAGAAGAAGACCAGGTCACCGGGCTGGAGCTGGCTGCGGCTGATGCGGGTGCCGTCGTTCACCTGGGTGAAGGTGACGCGGCTGATGTTGACGCCGGCCTGCTTGTAGGCCCACTGCGTCAGCCCGGAGCAGTCGTAGACCGTGGGGCCCGTGCCGCCTGACTGGTAGGTGAAGCCCAGCTTCGTCTTGGCGGCTTCGAGGGCGGCTCCGGCGCGGCCGGAGGCCTTGACGTTGCCGAGGTCGACGCGCTGGCCGTCGGCGCGGCTGGCGCGCGTGTCCTCGTCCTTGATCGCCGCGCGCTCCTGCGCGGTCAGGGTGTTGAGGAGGGCCTGGGCCGCGGCGAGCTTCTCGGTGGAGACCTTCTTCTTCTCGCCGAGCTCCTTGCGGGTGGCGTCGAGGTCGGCGAGCTTGCCGGCGGCCTCCTGGCGCTGCTGCGCGAGGGTGCGCTGCTTGTCCTGGATCCGCTGGACTCCCTCGACCTGCTTGGCACTCAGGTGCTCCAGGGAGGAGGCCTTGTCGAGGTAGCTGTCGGGGTCCTCGGAGAGGAGGAGCGCGAGAGAGGGATCGATGCCGCCGCTGCGGTACTGGGCGCTGGCCATCGAACCGAGCGTGCTGCGAAGGTCGTTGAGCTCACCCTGACCGCGCGCGACCTGGTCCTGGAGCTGGCCTATCTCCTTCTCCAGCTTGTCCTGGCGCTCCTTGGCCCCGTTGAACTTCTCGGTGGCCTGCTCCGCCTCTTCGTAGAGCGCGTCGACCTGGCTCTTGACCTCGTCCTTGCTCGGCTTCGCCGGCGCGGCGGAGGCGCTCTGCGCGGTGAGGGCGACGGCTGCGGCCGCGACCGAGGTGAGGACGGTCACACGAGCGCGGTTCGGCTGCTTGGGTCGACGGTGGGACGCCACGAAGGCGAGCTCCTTCTTCCTGGGAGCCGCCGAAGAACGCAACTCGGCAGCACCTTCGCTGCCACCCCGAATGAGTGATCTACCGCACGAAGGTTTGAGCAGACCCTAGTGACCCATCTGTGATCAGTTCAAATCCTGTCGGGAAAAAACTCGCCCTCCGACCAGGTTCTTTACCTACAGCGCACGCTCTGTGCAGGGCACTTGACGGTGCGTCCCCCGCGAGTCCCATCAATTCGGGCATTGGGGTGAGGAGTTACGAAACGCGCGAAAGCCGCTTCAGCAACAAAGCGGACGTCACGGGCCGGGCACCCGCCTTGGCCACCCCGTCGGCGACCTCCCGGTCCGTGGAGACCACGACCACCGGCCGGCCGGGCGGTTCCGCACGCACCAACTGGCGGATCAGCTCGTCCGCCGTCACCCCGGCCTTGGAGAACAGCACCCGCACCCCGCGCGGCGGCGCGAGCAGCACCGGGGCCGCCAGTTCCGCCCCGTCGAAGACACAGGTCATCTCCGCGCCCGTCTGCGCGGCCAGCATCGACAACCCGCCCAGCAGCCGCAGCCGCTGCTTCTCCAGCGGCATCGTCGGATAGCCCGTCTTGGTCACGTTGTAACCGTCGACCACCAGATGGGCCTGAGGCAGCGCCAACAACTGGTCCAGCAACGCCGGATCGGTCTCCGAGAGGGCCCGCGCCGCGATGTCCTTCGGCGTCATCCGGCCCGGCTCCACCGCATCCACGGTGTCGGCCGGCCGCGTCGACACGGGCGGCAGGGCCAGCTCCCGGCGGAGCCCCTGGGCCGCGTCCAGCACGGTGTCCAGCAGCAGCCGCAGCCGCATGTCCTCGATGCTGCGCCCCTCACGGGTGGCGCGGCGCGAGGTCTCCAGCGCCGTCTCCACCTCCGCGAGACGCGCCTTGAGCCGCCGGGTCTCGCTCTCTGCGGCGGCCACCCGGGCGGCCGCGTCGCCGCGGATCCCGTCGATCTCCGCATTCACCTTGCGCAGGGCCGCGTCGCCCCGCTTGACGTCGCTGAGGGCGCTGCGCAGCTTCCGCTGAAGCGATTCCGCTTCCTTGCGGGCCGCGTCCAGTTCGACCCGGACCTGCTCCCCGCCCGTGCGCTGCAGCTCCCGTGCGTGGGCCAGCTCCTCGCGCAGCCGCTCCAGCTCACGCCGGGTCTCCTCGCCGACCCGCTCGGCGTCGGCGCGCTGCGCCTCCTCGCCCGCGGCGGCCACCAGCTTGACCCAGCCGGCCGGCCGCAGGATGAAGGCGGCGGCCGCCACGTCCAGCGGATCCGCGGCGGCCGGGGGCGCGCCGGCCTCCAGCGCGGCGGCCAGGTCGGCCTGCGCCTCGCGCAGCTTCTCGGCGACCCTGCTCCGGAACACGGCGTCGGTCTCGACCGCCGCGGCCATGGCGTTCCCCGCGAACTTGGCGCGCCGGGTCGGGGTGAACCGGGCGTACTGGCGCAGCTGCGCCGGGAGGTCCGCGACCGTCAGTCCGCCGAAGGCGTCCGAGACGAGCGCGACGACCCGGCGCCGCACGCCTTCCGGCAGCGGGTGGTCGAGCGCCTCGGCGGCGTCGCCGGCCGCGTCGGCCGGCTCAGCGCCGCTTGCTGGCTCCACAATCCGTCACCCCTACCGTGATCTTCCTGTGGGTGCGCCTCCGTCAGGAGTCCGCGCCCGGCCTGTCCACGAGCTCGATCTGGTCCACCGCGTTGCACCAGCGGCAGCGGACCGACTCGATGGTCTCATTGACCACCTCGCGCTCCTCGACCTTGGGCTCCCCGGCGAGGTCCAGGTGGACGTACTCCACGACCTTCGACGAACGCGTCACGTCGAAGCGCGTGAGATTGCCGCACAGGGTGCAGCGCCACCGGGTGGTGTCCGTCGGCAGGGGAACCGTCATCAGGCCGCTCTCTCCTTCGTAGCTGATTCAATTAAAGCCGCCCGCGCCGCCGTATGCGTCGTCCTGCGGACCGCAGCTCGTAACCCTACGGCCTGCCACCGCTTCAGGTGGGTCCCCTTGCGTCATGCTCTGTCACATGATCGTAAGGTGGCGGGCCGTTCGCGAGGCCGCCCGGGGACCGGTGGTCACCCATGCGCTGATCGCGGGCTGCGCCGTGGTGTTCGTACTCGGCCCGGCCTCGGGACTCAACCCTGCCTACGGGACGGGGGAAGAGCTGCTGTCCGCCGGGACGGCCTACTTCCGGCGCTGGGGCGTGGTCCCGGACGAGCTCTTCACGGGCAGCCCCCGCGCCTGGCTGACCCCGCTGACCGCGCTGTTCGTCCACGGCAGCTGGCTGCATCTGCTCGGGAACATGCTGTTTCTGTACGTTTTCGGCGCGATGGCGGAGGAACGGATGGGCCGCCCGGCGTTCCTCGTCTTCTACCTCTGTACGGGGTACCTGGCGATGGCGGCGTACGCGGCGGCCAACGCGGGCTCCCCGCAGACACTGGTCGGGGCCTCCGGAGCCATCTCGGCCGTACTGGGCGCCTTCCTCTTCCTGCTCCCGCGCGCGAGGGTGACGAGCCTGTTCCCGTTCCTCTTCTTCCTGCCGCTGCGGTTCCCGGCGTGGATCGTGCTGCTGTTCTGGTTCGCCCTCCAGTGGGTGGCCGCGCAGCGGGCCGGCAGCGGGCCGGGGGTCGCCTATCTGGCCCATCTGGTGGGCTTCTCGCTCGGGTTCTTCTACGCGTGGGCCCGCTATCGGGGTACGACTAGAGTGAGACGACCAGCGACGGCCACCGAGGGAGACAGCCAGCCGTGATCACCGCGATCGTGCTCATCAAGACCAGCGTGGACCGGATCCCCGAGATCGCCGAGTCCATCGCCGCCCTCGAAAACGTCAGTGAGGTCTACTCCGTCACGGGGACGTACGACCTGATCGCGCTGGTCCGCGTGGCCCGTCACGAGAACCTGGCGGACATCATCCCCGGCCGCATCAGCAAGATCCCGGGCGTCGAGGCGACGGACACCCACGTGGCCTTCCGCACGTACTCGCAGCACGACCTGGAGGCGGCGTTCGCGATCGGCCTCGACGCGTAACGCCTCCGGCGCGGTCTGCGGTACGGCCCCGGGCCGCGCCCTGCCCCTCGGCTGCGCGGCCGGATCCACCACTGCCCTGCCGGCTGCCGGGCGCGGGCCGTCTGCCGGGCGCGGGCCGGACCCGCCGTTGCCCTGCGGGCGGCTCGGCGGTGTACGGCGCGGCCGGATCCACGCCGGGCGCTGCCCGGACCCGCGCCTCAAACGCCGGCGGGGCTGAAGATGC
>NZ_JBIAVW010000045.1:0-24499 GCF_042894785.1 Streptomyces sp. NPDC001502 | reverse complement strand
CCCGCCCCCGCCGCGCTTCTCCGATTCCGCCCGTCCGACCCCCGCCCCCGGAGCCCCCGCCCCCCGGGCCCCCGCCCGCCCCTACCGCCCCCGCCCCGCCGCGAACTGCGCGAACGTGAGGTGGCCCACCGCGTGGGACGGGGTCAGGTGGCCGCCGCGCTTGAAGCCCGCGTAGGCCTTGCCCGCCAGGGGGACGGGGATCACCCGGCGGTGGCGGCCCGTCGCGGTCAGGTAGGTACGGGCCAGGTCCGGCAGGGTGTGGATCTCCGGGCCGCCCATGTCCGGGACCCGGCCCGACGGGGTCGGGACGGCCAGTTCCGCCAGGCGGTCCGCGACCTCCCCGACGGCGATCGGCTGCACCCGCACCCCGCCGGGCATCGGCACCGGCACGAGCGGCAGCTTCGCCGCCGTGTCCACCAGCTGCGCGACCAGGTCGTGGAACTGCGTCGTGCGCAGGATGGTCAGGCCCAGCCCGGACGCCTCCAGCAGCCGCTCGACCTTCAGCTTCGTCCGGTAGTAGCCGAGCGGCACCACGTCCACCCCGACGATCGAGATGTAGACGAGGTTGGTGACGGTCCCCGCCCGCCGGGCCGCGTCGACGAGGTGCCGGGTGGCGGTGTCGTCGTCCTTGCCCCCGCCGCGCGTGTTGCTCGCGCAGTGCACGATCACCTCCGCGCCCGCCATCGCCGCGTCCAGCCCGCTGCCGTCCAGCAGGTCGACCGGGTAGTCCGGTGCGTGCCGGCTCAGCGCGCGGACCTCGTGGCCCGCGTTCCGGAGCCGGTCCACGACCGGTACGCCGAGGGTGCCGGTGCCGCCGGTGACGAGGATGGTGCTCATGGGGTCCGCCTTTCGCCGATGTGGTTCCTTCAGCAGCGGAGACCGGACGGCCCTCAGGAATGTGACAGCTGCCGCTGCAGGAATTCCAGCTTCTCCGGGTTGAGTACCGTGCTGAGCCCGCTGACCAGCCCGTTCTCGAATTCCACCAGAAGAACGGCCGTCTCGCCGAAGAGCAGCGCCGGTACCCCGTTGATCTCCGCGACGCTGACCGGCAGGTCCCCGGCGAACTTCTTGAGCACCCCGATCGCGAACCGGGCCACCTTCTCCCGCCCCAGGATCGGCCGCAGCGCCGCGTTGGCCACGCCGCCGCCGTCGGAGACGAACCGGACGTCGGCCGTCAGCAGCCCCTCCAGCCGGGCCAGGTCCCCGCCGCGCGCCGCCGTCATGAAGGTCTCCACGAGGCTCTGCCACCGTTCGGGGTCCGGTGCGAAGCGCGGCTCCGGCGCGGCCGGCCGGTCCGTGGCCACCCGGCCGGCCGCCCGCCGGTAGAGCTGCCGGCAGTTGGCCTCGGTGAGGTCCAGGAGTCCGGCGATCTCCCGGTGGCTGTAGGCGAAGGCCTCACGCAGGACGTAGACGGCCCGTTCCACCGGCGTGAGCTGTTCCAGCAGCACCAGCAGGGCCATGGACACACTGTCCCGCTGCTCCGCGGACTCCAGCGGGCCGAGGGTGCCGTCCCCGGTGAGGACGGGCTCCGGGAGCCAGGGGCCGACGTACGCCTCGCGCCGGACCCGCGCCGAGGTGAGGGTGTTGAGGCACAGGTTCGTGACGACCTTGGCGAGCCAGGCGCCGGGGTGCTCGATGTCTTCGCGGTCCGCGGACGCCCAGCGCAGGTACGCCTCCTGCACGGTGTCCTCGGCCTCCGCGGCGGACCCGAGCATGCGGTAGGCGATGCCGAACATCCGGGGACGGTTTTCCTCGAAGTCCGCGTCGGACGCGGTGATGTGTGTGATCACCGGTGCAGCGTACGAGGCCGGGTGCGCGCGGAACGAGCGAGGACCCGGTGGCCGCCGGGCCACCGGGTCCTCACGTTCACTCATGGATCGGGGTGCGGGGGGTCAGCAGGCGCCCTGGTCCTTCCAGACACCCCATTCACCGGTGGTGCCGGGCTCTTCGTTCTGCGTCCACCACTGGGCCTTCCAGTTGCGGCCCTTGTGGGAGACGACGTTGCCGCTGTTGTAGATCGTGCCCGCCACGTACGCCGGGTTGGTGCAGGTCCCGCCCGGGGGCGTGGTCGGCGGGGTCGTGGGGGGAGTGGTCGGCGGGGTGGTGGGAGGCGTGGTCGGGGGAGTGGTGGGGGGCTGGGTGCCGCCGCCGGGCTGGACCGTCGTCGTACCGCGGGCCAGGTCGCCGGCGAGGGCGTAGGTGGTGCCGGAGATCTTCACCGTCCAGTCGGAGGGCGTGGACACCGGCAGGTAGTAGTTGAACGCCAGGTCGACGGAGGCGCCGGGGGCCAGGGTCTGCCAGGCCGGGAGCTTCAGGGAGACCCGCTGGAAGTCGCCCTTCAGACCGCCGACGTTGGTGCCGGTGTGGCCGCTGCTGATCACGGTCGTGCCGAAGCCGGACTGGTCGGAGGCGTTGTTCGGGGCCGAGGTGCCGTAGTCGAACTGGAACTCGGTGCCGCCGGGCAGCGTGGCGTTCGTGTTGTTGGTGATCTTCAGCTTCGGGGTGAGCGGGTAGTTGGAGTCGCCCAGCTTGAACTCGGTGAACTCCGTCTTGATGTCCACGGCCTGGGTCGGCAGGGCGCTGGCGCCCGCCTTCTTCGCGCCGTAGGGGGAGGCCGACTTGAACTTCTGGTACATCGTGTCGGTGAGCGTGTCGCCCATCTCGTACTGGCCCTTGGCCGCGTTGTAGGAGTAGTCGCCGGCGAGTTCCCAGACCATGGTGCCGCCGATGCCCTTGTTCACCACGTAGTCGGCCTTGGCGGCGACCGACTGCTCGTCCTCCGTGGAGAGGAAGACCTTCTTCTGCGCGTTCCACAGCCACGGCGCCACCAGGGTGGAGTCGTACTTGCGGACGTAGGTGCCGGTCAGCGTGGTGTTCGCCGGGAAGCCGTACTTGGTGACGTAGTCGCCTACGACGCCCTTCTCCAGGTTCTTGGCGTGCCACATCGGGTTGGAGCCGGCCGGGGACTCGGCCCCGTTGGTGTCCTTGTCGTGCCACAGGTTGTCGATGCCGACCGCGCCGTCGCCGCACTTGGTCAGGCCCGCGCCGGCCGGGCAGGTGGTCGCGGGAGCCTTGCCCCACAGGCCGTCGGTGCCGCCCTGCACGTTCTTGAAGCCGCGGGTGTAGTAGGGCAGGCCGATGTTGATCCGGCCGCCCGGCATCGAGCCGCGGAAGTAGTGGTAGGCCCAGTCGGTGTTGAGGTAGCCGATGCCGCCGTACTGGGAGGTGGAGTAGACGCCGGCGGCGGCGAGTTCGCCGTCCTTGCCGTCGTCGAAGAGCGAGGCGTTGGGGCCGACGTGCTCGTTCCAGGCGCCGTGCAGGTCGTAGGACATGATGTTGACGTAGTCCAGGTACTTCTGGACCTGGAACGTCTCCATGCCCCGCAGCAGGTAGCCGGAGGAGGGGGCGGCGACGGAGAGCAGGTAGTGCTTGCCGTCGGCGGCGCCCGCGCGGTCGAGCTTCTCGCGCAGGGACTTCATCAAGGCGGCGTAGCCCTGGACGAGGCCGGCGCGGCGGGCGTTGGCCAGCTGCCAGTCCAGCGGGTTGCCGGCGTCCTTCATCGTGGTCGGGTATTCGTAGTCGATGTCGACGCCGTTGAATCCGTACTTGCGGATGAACTCGACCGAGGAGTCGGCGAAGGTGTCGATGCCGGCCTGGTTGACCGAGCCGTCGGCGTTCGTGGCCATCGAGTAGAAGCCGCCGGAGGCGACCCGGTTGCCGTCGTCACCGAAGTAGCCGCCGGTCTCCGCCCAGCCGCCGACCGAGATCAGCGTCTTGACGTTCGGGTACTGCTTCTTGAACTTCGTCAGCTGGTTGAAGTGGCCCTTGTAGGGGAGGGCCGGGTCCATCTCGGCGCCGGCGACGCCGGGCCAGGTCATCCCGGTGGCGGCGTTGTTCACGCCGTCCGAGCCGACGGAGATCTTGTTGTCGGCACCCACGTGGGCGAAGGCGTAGTTCAGGTGGGTGACCTTGGACCACGGGATGTTGTTGGCGAGGTAGGCGGGGGCGCCGTCCTTGCCGGTGCGCCAGCCGGTGAAATATCCGATGACGCGGCGCTGGTGGTCGGCGCCCATCTTCTCCCGGCCTTCGGTGTCGTAGACCGAGCAGTAGGGGACGTCGACGCCGGCGGTCTTGTGCAGCCCGTCGGGGCGACAGCCCTCGTTGTCGGCCGCGTGCGAGACGCCCGCCGAGAGCCCGCCCACCAGGAGTCCGGCGATCGCTGCGCCGGATGCCAGGAGCATCGCTCTCGTACGTGTGGGGGACGGCATTGTGCCTCCTGGGGAGGGGAGGATGCAGGACACAACTGGACACAACATGAAGCAACAGGTGTGGTGCAGACGCGTGTTGGCCCGTGACGTGCGCACATCTGACGGGCCGTTCCCGGGGAGATGAAGGGAACGTTAAGAGGACTAGACCACCCCGTCAATAGGTCTGGACCAATCCCGCCCGACTTGACAAAGTCCGCATCGGTGGTGACCCCTCTGTGAGCCAGGCCACACCACATCACCCGCATGGCGCCCGATCACCCGTGGCAGACTGGCTGGAGTACCAGTAGCAGCGCACTCCGGGGTCGGTGTAATTCCGAACCGGCGGTTATAGTCCGCGACCCGTCCGCAGCCAGCGGCCGGTTGACCAGGTGAGATTCCTGGACCGACGGTTAAAGTCCGGATGGGAGGCAGTGCGCGGCGGGCCAGTCACCGGTACGCCGCCGTCGGCGGTTCGTCGGCATATCCCTGCGGATATGCCTGATCGAACCGTTTTTCCGGCCTCGGCGTCCCCTGTGCGCTGTACCGCTTCATCTGTCGTATCCCGACAGGCCCCGGAGTCCGTGCCCGATGAGGCAGGAGGACCCGGTGGCGACACACGCCGCGCACGCAGCACCCGACGCGGACACCCGTGCCATGCGCCGAGCCATCGAGCTCGCGGCCCGCGGGCTCGGCTCCACCAGCCCCAACCCGGTCGTCGGCTGCGTCATCACCGACGCCTCGGGCGAGATCGCCGGCGAGGGCTGGCACGAGCGGGCCGGCGGCCCGCACGCCGAGGTCCACGCCCTGCGCGCGGCAGGCGAGGCCGCCCGCGGCGGCACCGCCTACGTCACCCTCGAACCCTGCAACCACACCGGCCGTACGGGGCCCTGCGCCCAAGCCCTCGCAGACGCCGGGATCACCCGCGTGGTCTACGCCGTCTCCGACCCGAACCCGCAGGCCAGCGGCGGTGCCGCCACCCTGCGCGCGGCCGGGATCGACACCACGGCCGGGCTCCTCGCGGACGAGGCCGAGGCGGGCAACGCCGCCTGGCTGACCTCCGTACGCCTGGGCCGGCCGCACGTCACCTGGAAGTACGCCGCCACCCTCGACGGCCGCAGCGCCGCCGCGGACGGCAGCAGCCGCTGGATCAGCTCCGCCGAGTCCCGGGCCGACGTCCACCGGCTGCGCGCCGAGAGCGACGCCGTCCTCGTCGGCGGCGGCACCCTGCGCACCGACGACCCGCACCTCGCCGTCCGCGGGGTGGAGGGCGCCACGCAGCCCCTGCGGATCGCCCTCGACACCCGCGCCGCGCTCCTGCCGACCGCCCGCATCCTCGACGACGCCGCGCCGACCCTGCTCGTCGTCGGCGAGGACGCCGACACCCGGCACCTGCCCGGCGTCGAACTGCTCCGGCTGCCCCTGCACGACGGCCGCATCGGCGTCCACGACCTCCTCACCCACCTGTTCCGCCGCGGCGTGCGCTCCGTCCTGCTGGAAGGCGGGCCCACGCTGGCCGGCGCCTTCCTCGAAGACGGCGCCGTCGACCGCGTCATCGGCTACATCGCCCCGGCCCTGCTCGGCGCCGGCCCCGCGGCCCTCGCCGACGCCGGGATCAAGAACATCTCCGCTGCGCAGCGCCTCGACATCACCGAGGCCGTCCGCATCGGCCCCGATCTCCGCATCACCGCAGTCCCCGTCCCCCTCACCGCCACCACCGCCACCAAGGAGCACTGAGTGTTCACCGGAATCGTCGAAGAACTGGGCGAGGTCACCGCTGTCGAGCAGCTTGAGGAAGCCTCCCGCTTCCGGCTGCGCGGCCCCCTCGTCACCGAAGGCGCCAAGCACGGTGACTCCATCGCGGTCAACGGCGTCTGCCTCACCGTCGTGGAGACCGCGGACGGCGAGTTCACCGCCGACGTCATGCAGGAGACCCTGAACCGCTCCAGCCTCGGCGCCCTGACCAAGGGCTCCCGGGTCAACCTGGAGCGCCCGATGGCCCTCGGCGGACGGCTCGGCGGCCACCTGGTCCAGGGGCACGTGGACGGCACCGGCGAGATCATCTCCCGGACCCCCTCCGAGCACTGGGAGATCGTCAAGGTCGCCCTCCCCGCGAACCTCTCCCGCTACGTCGTCGAGAAGGGCTCCATCACGGTCGACGGCGTCAGCCTCACCGTGGTCGAGGCCGCCGCCGACTGGTTCACCATCAGCCTCATCCCCGCCACGCTCGCGCTGACCACCCTCGGCACCAAGCAGAGCGGCGACCCGGTCAACCTGGAGGTCGACGTCCTCGCGAAGTACGTCGAGCGCCTGCTGGCCGCCGGCGTGAACCCGCTGCACGCGACGGGAGACGACCGGTGAGCGCCCTGACCTGGCTCAACGCGGAGGCCTTCACGGTCTTCGGCCAGAAGGTCATCTGGTCCGACATGATCGGCAACCTGATGGGCCTGGCCGCGCTCGCGCTCGGCTGGCGCCGCTCCCTGTGGACCTGGCCCGCCCAGCTCCTCTCCGGCCTGATCCTCATCGCCGCCTACGCCTCCGCACACCTCGCGGGCGGCGTCGGCAAGCAACTCCTCGTCATCGGCGTGGCCGTGTGGGGCTGGCGCGCCTGGCAGCTCGGGCGCCAGAAGGCCCAGGACGGCTCCATCGCCGTGCGCACCGCCACCTGGAAGGAGCGCGGACTGCTCCTGGCCGGTGCGGCACTCGGCACCCTCGCCGTCGGCGGCCTGTTCACGCTCTTCCCGCACCTCTCGTGGAGCCCGTGGGCCGACGCGTACATCTTCGTCGGCACCATCGTCGCGATGGTCGCCCAGGCCCGTGGCCTCGTCGAGTTCTGGTTCGCCTGGCTCCTCGTCGACCTGGTCGGCGTCCCCCTCGCCTTCAACAACGGACTGGCCTTCTCCGGCCTCGTCTACGTCGTGTACTTCGCCCTCGTGCTGTGGGGCGCCTACGACTGGTACCAGCGTTCTCGCACCAACCCCGCCCAGGCCCTGGAAGGAGCAACGGCATGACCACCCTCAAGCCCGTGCCCGACATCCCCGAAGAGACCTTCCGCCTCGACCCCGTCGAGCAGGCCATCCGCGACATCGCGGCGGGCCGCCCCGTCGTCGTCGTCGACGACGAGGACCGCGAGAACGAGGGCGACCTCGTCATCGCCGCCGAGAAGGCCACCCCCGAGATCGTCGCCTTCATGATGAGCGAGTGCCGCGGCCTGATCTGCGCGCCCATGGAGGGCCCCGAGCTGGACCGGCTCGAACTCCCGCAGATGGTCCAGCACAACACCGAGTCGATGAAGACCGCCTTCACCGTCTCCGTCGACGCGAGCGCCGCCCACGGCGTCTCCACCGGCATCTCGGCCGCCGACCGGGCCACCACCCTGCGTCTGCTCGCCGACGGGGTCTCCGAGCCCGGTGACTTCGTCCGCCCCGGCCACATCTTCCCGCTGCGCGCCAAGCCCGGCGGCGTCCTGGTCCGCAACGGCCACACCGAGGCCGCCGTGGACCTCGCCCGCCTCGCGGGCCTGCGCCCGGCCGGCGCCATCGTGGAGATCGCCGGCGAGGACGGCGTCATGCTGCGGCTGCCCGAGCTGATCCCCTTCGCCCGCAAGCACGGCCTGACGATCATCTCCATCGAGGACCTGATCGCCTACCGCCGCTCCGCCGAGCCCACCGTGCGCCGCGAGGCCGAGGTCAGCCTGCCGACCGCCTTCGGCGAGTTCACCGCGTACGGCTACCGCTCCACCGTCGACGGCGTCGAGCACGTCGCCCTCGTCCACGGCGAGATCGGCGACGGCACCGACATGCTGGTGCGCATGCACTCCGAGTGCCTGACCGGCGACATCTTCGCCTCCCAGCGTTGCGACTGCGGCCCCCAGCTGCACGCCTCCATGGACCGCATCAAGACCGAGGGCCGCGGCATCGTCGTCTACCTGCGCGGCCACGAGGGCCGCGGCATCGGACTCCTGTCCAAGCTGCGCGCGTACGAGCTCCAGGAGCGCGGCCGCGACACCCTCGACGCCAACCTGGAGCTCGGCCTGCCCGCCGACGCCCGCGACTACGGCGCCGGCGCCCAGATCCTCACCGACCTCGGCGTGCACGACGTCCGGCTGATGACCAACAACCCCGAGAAGTCCGACGCCCTCGTCCGGCACGGCATCACGGTCACCAGCCGGGAGTCGATGCCGGTGGAGGCCGGCGAGCACAATCTGCGGTACCTGCGCACCAAGCGGGACCGGATGGGTCACGACCTGCCCTGGCTGGACGGGCCCGTGACCACCTCCGCCTGCGGCAACCAGTAGGCACGCACCACCACCCGTACACACATCCACCACCCACCCCACCCCACCCCACCCCATCACGAACCACCGAGGAGCAGAGCTGTGAGCGGCAAGGGCGCACCCGAACTGAGCGTGAAGAACTGCGGAGACCTCCGAGTCGCCGTGATCGCGGCCCAGTGGCACGAGAAGGTCATGGACGGACTGGTCGACGGAGCCCTGCGGGCCCTGCACGAGCTGGGCATCGACGAGCCCACCCTGCTCCGGGTCCCCGGCAGCTTCGAGCTCCCGGTCGTGGCGAAGGTACTGGCCGGTCGCGGTTACGATGCCATCGTCGCCCTCGGAGTGGTCATCCGCGGCGGCACCCCGCACTTCGACTACGTCTGCCAGGGCGTCACCCAGGGCCTGGTACAGGTGTCGATCGACACCGGAGTCCCCGTCGGCTTCGGAGTACTGACCTGCGACAACGACGAGCAGGCGCTGGACCGCGCCGGGCTTGAGGGGTCGAACGAGGACAAGGGGCACGAAGCGGTCACCGCCGCCGTCTCCACCGCCATGACCCTGCGGACCGTCAGCGAACCCTGGCGCTGAGTGGCGACGGGGAACCCCGTATTCTGAGGACCATCATGGCTGACAAGACCCCCAAGACCTTCGAGGAGCTCTTCACCGAGCTCCAGCTCAAGGCCGCCGAAGGCGACCCCAGCACCTCCCGCACCGCCGAGCTCGTCCACAAGGGCGTCCATGCCATCGGCAAGAAGGTCGTCGAGGAGGCCGCCGAGGTCTGGATGGCCGCCGAGTACGAGGGCAAGGAAGCCGCCGCCGAGGAGATCTCCCAGCTGCTCTACCACGTCCAGGTGATGATGGTGGCGCGCGGGATCTCCCTCGACGACGTCTACGCCCACCTCTGAGTCCGGCACGCACACCCGCCCGTAATCCCGTAATCCACGCACCAAAGGAAGCCCCATGCTGCGCATCGCCGTCCCCAACAAGGGTTCACTCTCCGGACCGGCGTCGGCGATGCTCCATGAGGCCGGCTACCGGATGCGCAAGGAGCCCAAGGAGCTCGTGGTCGTCGACCCCGAGAACGAGGTGGAGTTCTTCTACCTCCGCCCCAAGGACATCGCGATCTACGTCTCCTCGGGCAAGCTCGACATCGGCATCACCGGCCGCGACCTGCTGCTCGACTCCGGCGCCAGCGCCGAGGAGATCCTGCCGCTGAACTTCGGCCGCTCCACCTTCCGCTACGCCACCACCCCCGGCACGGCGAAGGGTCCCGAGGACTTCAGCGGGATGACGATCGCGACCTCGTACGAGGGAATCGTCGCCAAGCACCTCGCCGAGAAGGGCATCGACGCCTCCGTCGTGCACCTCGACGGCGCGGTCGAGACCGCCATCCAGCTCGGCGTCGCCCAGATCATCGCGGACGTCGTCGAGACCGGCACCAGCCTGCGCAACGCCGGCCTGGAGGTCATCGGCGAGCCGATCCTCACCTCCGAGGCCGTCGTCATCCGCGGCAACGGCGCCGACGCCGACGACCCGCAGGTCCAGCAGTTCCTGCGCCGCCTGCAGGGCGTCCTGGTGGCCCGCAGCTACGTGATGATGGACTACGACTGCCGCGCCGAGCACCTGGAGCGCGCGGTCGCCCTCACCCCCGGCCTGGAGTCGCCGACCGTCTCCCCGCTGCACAACGAGGGCTGGGTCGCCGTCCGCGCGATGGTCCCCGCCAAGGAAGCGCAGCGGATCATGGACGACCTGTACGAGCTCGGCGCGCGCGCGATCCTCACCACCTCGATCCACGCCTGCCGCCTCTAAGGACGACGGCGTGCCGCACTCCGGCACGCCGACGCCCGCCCCGCACGCCACCTCCAGAAGGCACCACCATGGCCGAGTCCGCCGCCCAGCCCGCCCCACCCACCCTGCCGGTCACCTTCCGGCCGACCCGCACCCGGGTCGTCCTGCTGGGCGTCGGCCTCGCCATGTTCGCCACCATCACGGCGATCGCCCTGCTGCTGGAGAACCTCAGCCCGGGCGAGCGGATCAGCTTCGTCTTCACCGCCGTCCTGCTGAGCTCCGTACTCGTCCTGCTCAGCCGCCCCAAGGTGGTCGCGGACGAGACCGGCGTCACGGTCGTCAACCTGACCAACACCCGCCGCCTGGAGTGGGCCCAGATCCTGCGGGTCAACCTCCGCCCGGGCGACCCGTGGGTGTTCCTCGACCTCAGCGACGGCACCAGCCTGCCCGCCCTCGGCATCCAGCCGGGCATCGCCAAGCAGCAGGCGATCGGCGACGCCCGCGCCCTGCGCGCGCTGGCCGAGACCCACGGAACGGGCACCGGCGACCACTGAGTCGGCCGATCCCCACGGCTGCGTACCGTTGCGGCCGGGATCTCAATGACTACCCTGGTGGCGGGGCGCAGCTGTGCGCCCTCCCATCGGCCCCGGGACCTCGTGGCCCGTGGGCACCTGCGACTTGAGGAGTGACTCCCTCCAGCAATGGACGGATCGTCCGGTAGTACCCGCGCCGCCCTCCCCTCGGAGGCGGCGGCATGACCATCCCGCTACTTCTGCTCGCGGCGGCCTTCGCCCTCATCCTCGCCAACGGTTTCTTCGTCGCCGCCGAGTTCGGCCTCGTCACCGTGGAGCGAGCCGAGGCCGAACGCGCCGCAGCCGACGGAGACCGCCGTGCCCGCACGGTGGTCAAGGCCCTACGGGAGCTGTCCTTCCAGCTCTCCGGCACCCAGCTCGGCATCACCATCACCTCCCTCGTGGTCGGCATGCTCGCCGAGCCCGCCCTCGCCGCACTGCTGGCCGGGCCGCTCGCGGCGACCGGCCTGCCGAAGGGAGCCGTCCCCGGCGTCGCCGTCGTCATCGGCATGCTGCTCGCCTCCGCCGTCCAGATGGTCGTCGGCGAGCTCGTCCCGAAGAACTGGGCGGTCTCCAAGCCGCTGCAGGTGGCCCGCTTCGTCGCCGGCCCCCAGCACGCCTTCTCCCGCGCCTTCCGCCCGGTCATCGCCGGGCTCAACGCCGTGGCCAACCGCCTCGTGCGGGCGCTCGGCGTGGAACCGACCGAGGAGATGGCCTCCGCCCGGACCCCCGGCGAGCTGCTCTCCCTGGTCCGCCATTCGGCCCAGGCCGGCGCCCTCGAACAGGACACCGCCGACCTCTTCGTCCGCACCCTCTCGCTGGGCGAGCTGACGGCCCAGCACGTCATGACCCCCCGGGTGAAGGTCAGCGCACTGATGCACACGGCCACCGCGGCCGACGTGCTCAACCTGACCCGCGCCACGGGCCTGTCCCGCTTCCCGGTCTACCGCGACCGCATCGACGAGATCACCGGCGTCGTCCACCTCAAGGACGCCCTCGCCGTGCCCGAGTCCGAGCGCGACCGTACGAGCGTGAGCCGGATCTGCGTCGCCCCGCTGCTGGTGCCCGGCTCCCTGCCGGTGCAGCCGCTGCTGGAGCGGCTGCGCAGCGAGCAGCCGATGGCCGTGGTCGTCGACGAGTACGGCGGCACCGCCGGCGTCGTCACCCTGGAGGACATCGTGGAGGAACTCGTCGGCGAGGTCCGCGACGAGCACGACTCCGCCGAGGACGAGACCCCCGAACTGGCCGCCGTACCGGCCGAGGACGGCCGCCCCTCCTGGGAGGCCGACGGCAGCTGCCGGGTGCAGACCCTGCGCCGCATAGGCCTGGAAGTGCCCGAAGGCCCGTACGAGACGGTCGCCGGCCTCGTCGCCGACCTGCTCGGCCGGATCCCCGCCCCCGGGGACCGCGCGGAACTCCCCGGCTGGAAGCTGTCCGTCCGCCGGGTCGGCCGCAACCGTGCCGAGCGGGTCCGGCTGGTCCGGCTGGCGGCGGTGCCCGCGGCCGGCGCGTACCGGCCCGCGTCCGCGGCCGACGTGGCCGTGCTCGAACCGCAGCGGGCCGAGCTGGAAGGCGCCGCCCGGTGAACGCGCTCCAGCTCCTCTTCGCCCTGCTGCTGGTCCTCGCCAACGGCTTCTTCGTCGGCGCCGAGTTCGCGCTCGTCTCCGTACGCCGCAGCCAGATCGAGCCCCTCGCGGCCGACTCCAAGCGGGCCCGCCAGGTGCTCCACGGCCTGGAGAACCTGCCCCGCATGATGGCCGCGGCGCAGTTCGGCATCACCATCTGCTCGCTCACCCTCGGCGCGGTCGCCGAGCCCACCGTGGCCCGGCTGCTGGAGCCCGTCTTCCATGCCGTCCACGTACCGCAGGGTCTGATCCACCCCCTCGGCTACGCGTTCGCGCTCACCGCCGTGATCTTCCTGCACCTGGTGATCGGCGAGATGGTGCCGAAGAACCTGGCCATGGCCGCCCCGGAGAAGACCGCCCTGTGGTTCAGCCCCGGCCTGGTCGCCTTCGCCCGCCTGTGCGGGCCGGTCACCACCGCGCTCGGCGCCTGCGCCAAGCTCGTCCTGAAGCTCTTCAAGGTGGAGCCCAAGGACGAGGTCGAAGCCGTCTACACCTCCGCCCAGCTCGGCCGGCTCCTCAAGGACTCCCGGCAGGCTGGGCTCCTGGAGCCGGTCGAGCAGGAGCGGCTGGAGGACGCGCTGGAACTGGGCAGCCGCCCCGTCACCGACGTCCTCCTCGGCCCGGACCGGCTGGTCACGGTCGGCCCGGAGGTGACCCCGCGGCAGATCGAGCAGCTGACCGTGCGCACCGGCTACTCCCGTTTCCCCGTCCGTGCCGACAGCGGCGCCTTCATGGGCTACCTGCACGTCAAGGACGTACTGGACCTGGAGGACCGGGAGCGGGCCGTCCCGCAGAGGGTCTGGCGCCGGATGACCACGCTGTGCGCCACCGTCCCGCTGGACGACGCCCTCGGCGTCATGCGCCGGGACGCCACGCACCTCGCGCAGGTCGCGGACCCGGGGGGCCGGGTCCTCGGCCTGGTCGCCCTGGAGGACGTCCTCGAAATGCTGGTCGGCGAGGTCCGCGACCCGGCCCACCGCGTGGCGTTCGCCCGCAGCTAGCTAGCTAGCTAGCCGGCCGCTCCGCCCCCGGGCCCGTGAGGGTCCGGGGGCGGAGCGTGCGGGACCGGACGTCCAGGGCGAAGGGGACGGAGCCGGAGTCGGAGCCGGAGTCGGGTGTGAGGTCGGTCACCCTGAGCCGGTTCGTGCGCGTCCCGGTGAACCTCGATCGGGTCCCGGCCGTCTTGATGGCCGGATCGTCGGTTCGGGTACTTGAGTTGGACTTCACGGGTCGCGGCACGGAACACTACGGCCCTGGGGATCTTCTGGTTTCCCGGTCCGGATCCGGCTGTGGTACCCGCGGGTTGCCGAGGGGCCTGGCCACCGTACGTCGGCCGCCTCGCGATCGATCGGGCTCCTGTTCGACCAGTAGGTCGGCGGGGGCATGATGCCGGTTTGCTAGCGTGTCCGGCGTGGAGTCCCGTCGGCATGCCGGGGACGCGTGTCGGCCGGGTGTCCCGGCCGCCGCCCGCTGACCTCGCTCGCCCCGTCGAGCCGGCCCGACCTGCGGCAGAGTGCCGCTTCACGGAAGCGATGTGACATGACGGATTTGGCACCGAACATCATCGGCGCCCCCTCCAGCACGCCGGACGGCGCCGAAGGCGTCCCGTCCGACGGGAAGTCGACGGCCCGGCCGGGCGGCCGCTTCGACCGCTGGACGCAGAAGCGCTGGTTCCTCCCGCTGGGGGAGGTCGTGGTCAGTGTCGTCGTCGCTCTCGGCTTCATGCTGCTCTGCACGCACATCAGCGTCAACCCCGTCACCCGGATCGGTCAGGTCAGCGGCCTCGCCAAGGTCCAGCAGTACGCGGCCCTGATCGGCATACCCGTCCTCGCGGTGCTGCTGTTCCTCGCCTACCGGGGCACGCTGCGCTACTACCAGGTCGCGCAGCGGCTGGTGTGCGCCGCCCTTGCGGGTCTGGCCACCGGCATCGTCGCGGGCGGCATCGCGGTCGCCCTGAACGGCACGCCGTGGGGCCTGGGCGGCCAGGAGGGCGACCCCGGCAACCTCATGGGCATGGCCAACGACATGATGCGCCACAAGGGCATGCCGGGGGTCTACCCCCCGTTGTTCCCCGCCCTCCTCGCGCTCTGGGCCAAGGCCTTCCACAACGGCATCGCCGACGTGGGCCACGCCCTCAAGGACCTGCAGCTGATCCTCAGCGCGCTGGTCGGCCCGATGGCCTACGTCGCGTGGCGACTGATGCTGCGGCCGTTCTGGGCGATGGCCATCGCCGTACCGGCCTCGATCGTCTTCCTCGACCCGATCCGGCCCTACAGCCACGGCTCCATGCTCGTCCTGCTGCCGCTCCTGGCCGCAGCCTTCCGCGAGATCCGCCGGGCCGACCAGCTCACGACGCGCTCAGCGGTGCTGCGCGGCCTCGGCTTCGGCATCGTGTTCGGAGTCGTGTTCCTCTGGTACTCCGGCTGGTACCTGTGGGCCGCGCCGGGCGGGTTCGTCCTCGGCCTGCTGCTGTTCCCGTGGCGCCGCGGCCGGGTCGCCGTCAAGCACGCGCTGACCTTCCTCGGCGCCATGCTGGCCACCGCCGCCGTCATCGGCGCGCCGCTGCTGTACCAGCTGGCCCGTCTGGGCGCCTCGACGGTGGACCGCTACGCCTACATCAACACCTACCTCGACCCGGCCTACGTGATGGGCTGGGCGTCCGACCGCGCCGGCGAGCAGACCTACCACAACTTCCCGGTGTCCGGCGAGCTGGCCGGCCAGACCGGCTTCGGCGTCCTGCTGCTGCTGGGCGTGGGCATCGGCGTGGGCCTCGGCCTGCGCAACATCGTGGTCCGCACCGCCGGTTTCGTCCTCGCCGGCGCCTGGCTGCTGCGCTTCTGGTTCGCCTCCCACATGGAGCACAACCAGGCCGTCCAGCTGTACCCGCGTACCACCTGGATCATCTTCTACTGCCTGATCATCCTGGCCGTCCTCGGCCTGATGCTCACCTACGAGCGCGTCTTCGGCTGGATCCGCGGCACGCTCCAGGAGGTCGCCCCGGCCCGGGCCGCCCGGATCTCCCCGCGCCTGCTGTCCCAGCTGGCCGCCGGCCTGATCTGCGTGACCGCCCTGTTCGCCACCATGGGCGGCTCCTGGTCGGCCAACCGCTTCATGCCGTCCACCAACCCGGGCGTCGAGGACCTCGGCCTGGACGCGCTCCGCGCCCACCTGCAGCAGCTGCCGAACGGCAAGTGCCCCAAGTACTCGCCGTACAAGGGCAAGCAGGACTGCGCACCGGTCAACATGAAGCTGTCCGAGTACGTCTTCGTGCCGCCGGCGCGGCCCAGCCTCTGGTGCGCCAACACGACCGCCCAGAACCACGACTTCGTCTGCGGCCGCCAGCCGAAGAACTGACCGCTCAGGTCCGCACGCCTGCGGGGCCCGTCACGACGGGCCCCGCAGGCGTGTCCGCCTCACACCCTCAGAGGGCCGGGGGCTCCGGCCGCTCCTGGGGGCCGCGGCCCGAAAGGACCTCCCCGTACGCCTGCATCAGGTCCGGCAGCCGGAGCGTCGCCAGGTCGTCCCGCGACGGCTCGCCCGCGAAGCCCGCCAGCCGCAGGTCCCGGTACGCGCAGCTCTTCTCGTACAGGGTCCGCAGGAAGCGGCCGTTGCCGAGCTCGTCGATCCAGCCCTGCTCCACCACGTGAGCGCTGATGCTGCGCAGCTCCTCCAGCGCCTCCTCGTCCCAGTGGTCCCCGTTCGCGTCCGCCAGCACCCCGCCGATCGCGGTCAGTTCCAGCGGCCGGTAACTGGGGAAGTCCACCCGGGTGGTGAAGCGCGAGGACAGCCCCGGATTGGCGGCCAGCAGCCGGTCCATCCCGGCCGGGTAGCCCGCCAGGATCACCACCAGGTGGTCCCGGTTGTCCTCGGCCCGCTTCAGGAGCACCTGCAGGGCCTCGTCGCCGTACGCGTCGCCCTTGCTGTAGCCCGAGTTCGACAGCGAATAGGCCTCGTCCACGAACAGCACCCCGCCGATCGCCGAATCGATCAGCTCGTTCGCCTTCACCGCCGTCTGCCCGAGGAACTCGCCCACGAGGTCGGCCCGCTGGGCCTCCACCAGATGGTCGCCGCCGAGCAGCCCCAGCGCGTAGAAGACCCGGCCCAGGATCCGGGCCACCGTCGTCTTGCCCGTACCGGAGGGGCCGGAGAACACGAAGTGCCGCTTCGGCGGCTGCACCGGCAGCCCCTGACCCGCCCGCAGCCGCGCCATGTGCAGCTGCGCCGAGAGCGCCTTCACCTGCCGCTTGACCGGCTCCAGGCCCACCATCCGCTCCAGCTCCGCCAGCGCCTCGGCGAGCGCCGCCGGGTCCGCCGGCCCGGCCGGCAGCCCCTCGGGCGTGCCCTGCGGCGGCACCGGCGCCTTGCGCCGCGCCCCCTCCACGCGTCCCGACGGGGGAGTGGGCGGAGTCAGCGGATCGGGCTCGACCTGCCCGTCCGCCGCGATGTCCTGGACGGGCCCGCCGCCCAGCGCGACCGCCGCGAAGTCCCCGCCGGCCGGGGACGGGCCGTGCCCGCTGTAGCCCCCGTACGCGGCGTACCCCGCCAGGCCCGCCAGATCGGCCACCCCGTCGGTGTCGTCGCTGTCCTCGATGGCCGTGAGCCGGGCCGCGGTGTCCATGAACGAGGGATCCACCCGGTGCACCGCCCGGTACAGCGGCAGCGCCGCCGCACTGCGCCCGGTGCCCTCCCGCGCCCGCGCCAGCCAGTACCGCAGCTCCTTGCGCTGCGGCTGCTCGCTGCGACACCGCATCAGCGCGGCCGCCAGCATCGGCTCCGCCTGCCCGTACATCTCCAGCCGGACCCGGGCCATCCCGCCGAACAGCCCGGCCTCGATGCCCAGCAGCGGATCGTCGACCAGCGGCTCCGTGTGGCGGACCAGCTGCTCCCAGTCCTTGACCAGATAGGCCCGGCAGGCGTGCAGGAACCGCACCTGCGCGTCGGTGTCCACCGGCGGCAGCGCGGCCAGCGCCTGGTCCAGCTCGGGCACGTGGCGGCCGTCCAGCCAGTGCGAGGCATGGGCGAGGAGCAGGTCGCGCCGGCTCTCCAGCACCGGCTGCACCCACCAGCCCAGCCAGTACCAGGAGTTCAGCGTCCGCCGATGCCGGGCGCGCTGCTCGCCGAACCGGTCCCGGTGGGCGTACATCCGAAGTAACGCGTTGCCGGTGTCGACCCGGAGCGCGTGCAGGCCCAGCCATGCGTCAGCCATGGAGGGGTCGAGTCGTACGGCCGCCCGGAACTCCTCCTCGGCCTGCGGATAGGCGCCCATGGTGCAGGCGTCGACCCCGCGCAGCCAGGCGAGTTCGGCCGGGGCGTGCATGCTGCCCGGCGTGCCGAAATCCATCACGTCCCCCACAAGCCTGCCCCCGTGGTGCGCGGCAACCTCCGTGACGAGCACATGAGTTGCCCACTGCGCCGATGAAATCAGGGCTGCATCGTACCTGCGGTCACGCACCTTACGTAGGGCGCGACAGGCCCGGTTCCGGCGTGCGCCCCTGGGGCGGCCGGTGACTCAGGGTGAAGAATCGGGGTGGATCGGCCTCGCGTGACACCGCGGGGG
This sequence comes from Streptomyces sp. NPDC001502, assembly GCF_042894785.1. NCBI lineage: Bacteria > Bacillati > Actinomycetota > Actinomycetes > Kitasatosporales > Streptomycetaceae > Streptomyces > Streptomyces sp. NPDC001502. Next base: position 6,437 of record NZ_JBIAVW010000045.1, on the reverse strand, counting down.
AGGGGGTTCGCGGGCAGAACGAAGCCCCCGATCACGGGGGAACAACCGGGGGCTTCGTGTCCGCGGCGGCCGGTGAAGGCCTCGCATTGAGAACGTAAGGCCGCTGCGGGCCCCAGGTCAAGCGGGTCGGCCGGGCCCCGGCGGAGCGTATTTCCGGGGGCGTTCAGGCCCGGGGGAGTTCGTCACTACCGGTGACGGAAGCGGAGGTTCCTGCGGTCGCACGGGCCCCGGAAGACCACTCGTATCCCGTACCGCTCTGGCGTACCAGGGTGTCGGCGAAGGGGCGCGAAGGGTCGTTGGAGAAGTGCGCGCGCTCCGCGCGCTCCCATCCGTCCCAGAAGTCGGAAAGTTCACGCCCGTCCCGGTTTCGCCCCCGCTGCCAGGACTGCTCGCGCGGCGTCTCCATCCACAGCAGCCGGGCCAGCCGCGGCCGCAGCGCCGCCCGCCCCGCTCCGACCCCCTCGACCAGGAGCACCGGCGCCGGCTCCAGCACCCGCTCCGGCCCGAACCGGCGCTCCACCCAGTCGTACGGGGCCCAGTGCGCGGGCCGTCCGGCGGCGAGCGGCTCCAGCACCTGCGCGCGCAGCCGCTCCTCCCAGTCGAACAGCTCCTCGTGGGTGGCCACGTCGTCCAGGTGCAGCACGGGCGCCCCCAGCGCCTGGGCGAGCCGCCCTGCGAAGGTGCTCTTCCCGGATCCGGCGTGCCCGTCGATCCCGATCAGGCGTACCGGACCGAGGGAGGGCGGCAGGGCGGCGAGCTCCCGGGCGAGTGACTCAAGTGACTGCTGTGACTCCACCCGACCAGCGTAGACAGGCCCGACACGACCCGTGGCTTCGGGCCGCCGCCGCCGGGAACTGGAAGGGTGATGCCGGATGCCACCCGAGAGCCACCGAAGTACCGACCCACCCTGGGGGAACACGCGATGACCGAACCCACGCCGCGCAGGGCCGTACTCGTCGCCGCACTCGCGGTCGCCACCGCGGCCACCGCCGCCACCGTCTCCGGCGGCAGCGCCTCGGCGGCCTCTCCCACCCCTCCCACCCCACCCGCCCCACGGCCCACGGGCCGCACCGTCGACAACCGCTTCTGGTACTCCTACGGCCACTGGCTCGCCGGCACCCACCGGGGCACCACCGCCGTCGGCGGCGCCCGCCCCGGCCTGGAGATCGCGACGGCCGTCGGCCGCACCGAGTACGCCGACCCGCACACCGGCCGCAAGAGCACCTGGGAGTACGCCACCTGGACCTCCCCCGTGCACCGCTCCACCGTGCCCGCCACCGAGGCCATCGCCTCCTGGAACGCCCGCACCCCGGCCGGGACCTGGATCCAGATCGAACTGCGCGGCACCTACACCGACGGCACCGCCACCCCCTGGTACGTGATGGGCCGCTGGGCCTCCGGCGACGCAGACATCCGCCGCACCTCGGTGGACGGCCAGAGCGACGGCAGGTCCACCGTCTGGACCGACACCCTGGCCCTCGACGCCCCGTCCGCCACCGCAGGCCTGCGGATCGCGGCCTGGCAGCTGCGCCTCACCCTCCACCGCAGGCCCGGCGCCGAGCGCGGTCCCACGGTACGGCTCGCGGGCGCCATGGTCTCCGACATCCCGGACCGCTTCACCGTCCCGCCCTCCACCCCCTCCCGTACGGCCCACGAGCTGAAGGTCCCGCGCTACTCGCAGGAGATCCACGCCGGGCGCTACCCCGAGTACGACAACGGCGGCGAGGCCTGGTGCAGCCCCACCTCCTCGCAGATGATCATCGAGTACTGGGGCGGCAAGGCGGCCCCCTCCGCCCTGGCCTGGGTCGATCCGAAGTACTCCGACCCGCAGATCTGCCACGCGGCCCGCTCCACCTATGACGCCGCCTACAAGGGCTGCGGCAACTGGCCCTTCAACGCTGCGTACGCCGCCACCTACCGCGGGCTGGCCGGAGTCGTCACCCGCCTCACCTCCCTGACCGACCTGGAAACCCTGGTCCGGTCCGGCATCCCGGCCATCACCTCCCAGTCCTTCCGCCCCGACGAGCTCACGGGCGCGGGCTACGGCACCGCCGGCCACCTGATGACCGTCATCGGCTTCACCGCCGCCGGGGACGTGATCGCGAACGACCCCCACTCGCGGGACAACCCCGCCGTGCGCCGCGTCTACAAGCGGGCCGAGTGGGAGAACATCTGGCTGCGCACCAAGCGCGCGGGGGCCTCCGGCAAGGTCACCTCGGGCTCCGGCGGCATCTGCTACCTCTACGCGCCGGCCCGCCTGAGCCGGACGCAGTTCCGGGCGCTGCGGGCGGTGGGGGTGCTGTGAGAATGCCGCGAAATTGCCCGTTGACCAAGCGGTGCGGATAAGCGGAACATGGTGGGGTAAATGGCACATAAAGGCTTCTCAGTAGGAGGCGGCCGGCCATGACCACCCATGCCAGCATCGAGCACCACCCCGATCTCGCCGAGATGCGCACCCGGTTCGAGCGGGTGACCAGCACTCCCCGGGCGCAGGCCGTCGAAGCACTGGCCCTGATCACGGGCCTGTATCTGGCCGCCTCGCCCTGGATCGTCGGATTCAGCGGCCTCACCCCGCTGGCCATCAACAACCTGATCGCCGGCCTGGCCTTCTGCCTGTGCATGAGCGGTCTGGGTTCCGCCTATGAGCGCACCCATGCGATGGCGTGGACGGCGGTCGCCCTCGGCGCGTGGACGATCATCGCCCCGTGGGCCATCGCCGGCGAGATGGACACGACGCGAACGGTGGTCAGCAATGTGATCGCCGGAGGTGTCGCCCTGTGCCTCGGCCTCGCGATGGCGGGCATGGCGAGCCGCGACCGTGAGTCCCGCGCCTGACCGGGGCGCCGGAGGAGGCGCCGGATGAATTGAGCGCGCCGGGTCCCGTCCGAGGAGGTCGGGGCCCGGCCGTCTGCCGCCGGGGCGCCGGCCGGGGTCGGCCCACGCTCCTGTCCCGGCCTCTGACCCCGCCTCTGCCTCTGTCCCTGTATGTCGGGGTTTGCGTGACGCATGCCACCCGCGACGTCCCTACCGCGAAAGCCGCGGACGCTGGCACATTGGACGTCATGACTGCCGACAGTGCCGCCCCCATCGCCACGCCCCGGGACCTCGTCCGGACCGGAGGCCCCAAGGACGACTCCAGCTGGCTGGAGCACGTGCTCGGCTGGACCCTCGTGGTCGTCGTCGCCATGTTCGTCACCCAGGTCGGCTGGCTCTGAGCCCCTCCCGGTCCGGGATCACGAGGCCTCGGGCCTGACCGCGAGACCGTGCCTCCCGTGCGTCGTCCGATGCGCGGGGACGTGCGAAACGGGCTCGGCGCGCAGGGTCTGCCCTAGGGTGGGCGTCCTGTGGCGGTTCGAGGCTAGGGCTGAAATTGAATAATGGTCAACAGCGTGGAACGACCGGCCGATCGCAGGCGCGCAGGGGCGAACTCATAGCCACCGGGCGCAAGTTGTTCGCCGACACCTCGTACGACGCGCTCTCCATGGACGACATCGCCAAACACGCGGGCGTCGCCAAGGGGCTGATCTACTACTACTTCGACAGCAAGCGCGGCTACTACCTCGCCATCGTCGAGGACTCCGTGGCCGAGCTCGTCGCCCGGGCCGGCGGCGACACCGGCCTCCCCGGCGCGGAGCGCGTCCGCCGCACCATCGACGCCTACCTGCACTACGCCGAGCACCACCACGCCGCCTACCGCACCATCGTCACGGGCGGCGTCGGCTCCGACGCCGAGGTCCTCGCCATCCGCGACGCCGTCCGCGAGGAGCTCGTCGCCACCATCGCCGACGGCGCGTACGGACGCCGCACCCTCCCGCCGATGGCCCGCCTCGCCCTCGTGGGCTGGCTCTCCGGGGTCGAAGGAACCACCCTGGACTGGATCGGGGCACCGAGCGCCCCCGACCGGCCGGAACAGCCCGATCGCACCGAGCTCGGGGCCCTGCTGGTGCGCCAGCTGCGCGCGACACTGGAGGTGATCGAGGAGTTCGTCCCGGAGTGTCCGGCACCTCCCGGCCCCGAAGAGCCGCTCGATCCACTCGGTGATCTTGCCCCGGTGACGGGAAGCCCCTGATCGGGCATACTCAAGCCGCCGCAGCCGCTGAACAGCCCCTTCCGTAACCCGGGAGGGCAACATCGGCTGTGAGATTACCGAGACCCGGCGGCGCGTCCCACACCTCACGCGTCGCCGCCGTGCCCGACCAGGGAGGAGAGCGCCGCCATGACTGACCGCGCCCCGCAGCCGGTGGACCGACAGCTGCCCACCGAGGAGTCCCGGGACCTCCTCGCCCTCGTACGCGAGATCGCGCAGCGGGAGATCCGCCCCAAGGCAGCCGAGGAGGAGGACTCCGGCCGGTTCCCGCGGGAGGTCTTCACCCTGCTCTCCGAGGCCGGCCTGCTCGGCCTTCCGTACCCCGGGGAATTCGGCGGCGGCGAGCAGCCGTACGAGGTCTACCTCCAGGTCCTGGAAGAGCTGGCCGCCGCCCGCCTGACCGTCGGCCTCGGCGTCAGCGTCCACTCCCTGGCCTGCCACGGCCTCGCCGGCTACGGCACCAAGGAGCAGCAGAGCGCCCACCTGCCCGCGATGCTCGGCGGCGGCCTGCTGGGCGCCTACTGCCTCTCCGAGCCGGCCGCAGGCTCCGACGCCGCCTCGCTCTCCACCAAGGCGGTGCGCGACGGCGACGACTGGGTCATCACCGGCACCAAGGCCTGGATCACCCACGGCGGCGTCGCCGACTTCTACACCGTCCTCGCGCGCACCGGCGCCCAGGGCCCCAAGGGCATCACGGCCTTCCTGGTCCCCGGGGACGCGGAGGGCCTGACCGCGGCCGTACCCGAGAAGAAGATGGGCATGAAGGGCTCGCCCACCGCCCAGCTGCACTTCGACGGCGTACGGGTCCCCGACGCCCGCCGCATCGGCGAGGAGGGGCAGGGCTTCACCATCGCCCTGGCCGCGCTGGACGCCGGGCGCCTGGGCATCGCCGCCTGCGCCATCGGCGTCGCCCAGGCCGCACTGGACGAGGCCCTGACGTACGCGCTGGACCGCAAGCAGTTCGGGCACCCGATCGCGGACTTCCAGGGACTGCGCTTCATGCTGGCCGACATGGCCACCAAGATCGAGGCGGGCCGGGCGCTCTACCTCGCGGCGGCACGGCTGCGGGACGCGGGCAAGCCGTTCTCCCGCCAGGCGGCCATGGCCAAGCTGTTCTGCACGGACGCGGCGATGGCCGTCACCACGGACGCGGTGCAGGTCCTCGGCGGGTACGGCTACACGGCGGACTTCCCCGTCGAGCGGCTGATGCGGGAGGCGAAGGTGCTCCAGATCGTCGAGGGCACCAACCAGATCCAGCGCATGGTCATCGCCCGCCACCTGGCGGGCCCGGAGACGCGCTGACCGCGGTCAGTACAGCCCGCTGCTGGTGGTGGGCCAGACCGGGGAGGACGTGAGCCGCGACCACTCCGGGTCACGCCGGCCGGGCAGCGTCCGGCCGGCATCGGCCCACCGCGCCAGCAGATCCCGGTAGATCGGGGGATCCGGCACCTGCTGCGCCTGCTCACGCGGACGCTGAACCGATTCTTCGAAACCCGGCGCCACCGGGCGACGCCTTCGGCCCGTTGAAGACTGAAGCATGGTCATACCCGGCCAACGCGGAATCGAAGGACCGGGTAATCGCCCCCGGGGTGCGGCTATCCGTTCGAGGTGTCGCCGGGGGCGGGGCCGGGGCCGGGGCGGTCGGGCCGGGGCCCTCGGCGTCCGGCCGCCGCCTGCGGCGGTCACGGGCCGCACACGGCCCTTGACCGCTCCTCCCGGCCTGTGGTGAAGAATGAAGCGGTGATCTCCAAGGAGCGCGCCGTCGAGCTCGTCGATTCCTACTTGGCCAGGGACCGGCTGACGTGGCCGTGGCGAGGGCCGGTACCCGAGCTGGCGGTTTGTCACGTGGAGGAATACGCGGTCGGCTGGCTCGCCTTCTGGAACACGGCGGAGTACGCCCGCACCCGTGACGCGAGCGACGGCCTCATGGGTGGCGGCGGCCACTGCCTGGTGGACCGGCACGACGGAAGCATCCACTACGTCCCCGCCGCCTGGTGGCTGGACGAGGGCTGGGAGGAGCAATACCTCCTGCAGACCAAGGGCGTCAGACCGCCCGATGCGCTGGCCGCCGCTGTGCGTGAGCTCGCGAACTCGGCCGGCCTCGTGGCCGCCATGAGCCATCTGCGCAAGCAGGCCCCGCAGCTGAGCCTGCAGCAGGCGAAGGCCTACGTAGCGACCGTCCGGGACGGTGCCGAACCACCGGAGGAGCTGGCGAGCCTGACCCGGAGAGAGGGCGACTCGGCGGCTCTGCCCGTGGAAACGCTGGCCGGGCCGGTCGGATAGAGGGCTGGGGCGTGGCTTGGGGGGCGGGAGCCGGATGGGCGGAGCCGGATGGTGGCGGGGTGGCTTC
>NZ_JBIAVW010000044.1:0-29938 GCF_042894785.1 Streptomyces sp. NPDC001502 | reverse complement strand
GTCCCCGCAGGACGAGCGCGCAACCCAGGCCGTCTGGCCGAACCGCGGCCGCCTGGCGCGAGCCGAGGAGACCCTCGTGCGGGGCACCGCCCCACCCTTTGAAGCCCCGCCGGCGATTGAGGCGAACTACCACGGCAGGACGAATCCACGCCGCCGGGTCGACCGCCAAGCCCCCCACAGGGGCACCGGCTACGGTCACCGCATGGTGGAAATTCCTCATGGGTTGATCGAGGCGCAGGTCAGGTACAACGGGGACGCGGGGCGGGAGTTCATCGCCGGGTTGCCCGGGCGGGCCGCGCGGTTTCTGGAGCGGTGGGAGCTGCGGCGCACCGGGCCGGTGATGCACGGGGTGACGGCGCTGGTGTTGCCGGTGGAGCGGGCCGACGGGAGTGGGGCCGTGCTGAAGCTGGTGGCGGTGGACGAGGAGAGCGCGGGGGAGCCCGTTGCGCTGCGCGCGTGGGACGGGCAGGGGTGCGTACGGCTGCTGGAGCACGACGTGGACACCGGGACCCTGCTGCTGGAGCGGTTGGACGAGGGGCGGGACCTGGCGGCGCTCGCGCGTGAGGACGCCCGGCAGGCGGTGGTGGTCGTCGGGGAGCTGTTGGCGCGGCTGACGGCGGTGCCGGCTCCGGCCGGGCTGCGCGGACTCGGTGAGATGGCCGCCGGGATGCTGGAGGAGGTGCCGCGGGCGCTGGGGCAGTTGGTGGAGGCGCGGGACCGGCGGTTGCTGAAGGACTGCGCGGCGGCGGTGGCGGAGGTCGTGGGGGAGCCGGGGGACCGGCTGCTGCACTGGGATCTGCACTACGAGAACGTGCTGGCGGGCGGCCGGGAACCGTGGCTGGCGATCGACCCGAAGCCCTTGGCGGGCGATCCGGGTTTCGATCTGATGCCGGCGATCATCAACAACTTCCGGGCCGGGGACGTGCGGTGGCGGTTCGACCTGCTGACGGAGGTGGCGGGGCTGGAGCGCGAGCGGGCGCGGGCCTGGACGCTGGGGCGGGTGCTGCGGAACTGCCTGTGGGACGTGGAGGACGGCGAAGAGCGGCTGGACGAGGACCAGTTGACGGTCGCCGAGGTGCTCCTGGAGCGGTGACGGGCGGTCAGGGTTCCAGGATGACCTTGCCGGTGGTGGCGCGGGTTTCGAGGTCGTGGTGGGCGGTGGCGGCCTCGGCGAGCGGGTAGCGGGTCAGGGCGGGGCGCAGGCGGCCTGCGGCGGCCTCGGCGAGGGCGCGGGTTTCCAGGACGCGCAGGGGGTCGGGGGCGCCGACCCGCTGGAGCATGGTGGGGCCGAGGACGCCCTGGGTGGTGATGGCTCGGGCGTCGAGGTCGGCGCGTTCGGCGTCGGTGAGGTGGAGGGGGCCGCCGGACCAGCCGAAGACGAGGTGCCGGGCGCCGGGGGCGAGGAGGTCGAGGGCGGTGCGGGCGGTTTCGCCGCCGACGGAGTCGAAGAGGACGGTGGCGCCGTCGGGGTGGTGGGTGCGTACGGCGTCGGGCCAGCCGGGGTCGGTGTAGTCGAGGGCGAGGTGGGCGCCGTTGGCGGAGGCCCGGGCGGTTTTGGCGGGGCCGCCGGCGAGGGCGATGGCGGTGGCGCCGGCGTTGACCGCGTACTGGACGAGGAGGGTGCCGATGCCGCCGGCGGCGGCGGGGATCAGGGCGACCGAGTCCGGGCCGAGGCCGGCGAACTGCAGGATCCCGAGGGCGGTGCGGCCGGTGCCGATCATGGCGACGGCTTCGGCGGGGCCGAGGCCGGGCGGTACGGGGTGCAGGCGGTCGGCGTCGGCGACGGCGTATTGGGCGTAGCCGCCGGGGGCGAAGCCGAGGTGGACGACGACGGTGCGGCCGAGCCAGGCGGGGTCGGTGCCGGGGCCGAGGGCGTCGACGGTGCCGGCGACCTCGCGGCCGGGGATGGTGGGGAGTTCGGGGAGCGGGGCGGGCGGCCCCTGGATGCCCCGGCGGAGGCTGGTGTCGAGGAGGTGGACGCCGGCTGCGGCGACGGCGATGCGGACCTGGCCGGGGGCGGGGACGGGGGCGTCGGTGTGCTCGTAGGAGAGGTTCTCGGCGGGGCCGAAGGCGTGGAGGCGGATGGCTCGCATGGTGGTCATGGCGACCACGGTGTGACCTCAAGCGGGGTTGAGGTCAAGGGTGGCCGTTGGCGGCTGTTGTCAGTGGGGTGGTTCACGATGGGGGGATGGCGCGCAAAGGACAGCAGGGGCAGCAGGCGACGGTGAAGGCGGCGCGGCGGCCGGAGCTGAGGCTGCCGGAGTTGACGTTGTGGGACGGGGGTGAGCTGGAGCCGGACGGGGACTACGACGGGCTGGAGTTCGCGGATCTCGACCTGGGAGGGCAGGAGGGGATCGGGTCCCGGTTCATGGACTGCGCGGTGCGGCGGTGTGCGCTGGACGAGGTGGGGCTGGCGAAGGCGCGGCTCCTGGATTCGGTGCTGGAGGGGGTCCGGGGGGTGGGGACGGACCTGTCGGGGGCCTCGCTGCGGGACGTGGAGGTGGTGGACGCGCGGCTGGGCGGGGTGCAGCTGCACGGGGCGGTGCTGGAGCGGGTGGTGGTGCGCGGGGGCAAGATCGACTACCTGAACCTGCGGAAGGCGCACCTCAAGGACGTGGTCTTCGAGGGGTGCGTGCTGGTGGAGCCGGACTTCGCGGGAGCGGTGCTGGAGCGGGTGGAGTTCCGGGACTGCGCGCTGCGGGGGGTGGATTTCAGCGGGGTGCGGATGGCGGACGTGGATCTGCGGGAGGCGTCCGTGCTGGAGATCGCGCGGGGGGTGGAGGCGCTGGCCGGGGCGGTGATCAGCCCGGCGCAGCTGTTCGACCTGGCCCCGGCGCTTGCTTCCCAGCTGGGGGTGCGGGTCGTTCCGTAGCCTGCGGCGCCGTTCCCGGGGCGCTGCCCCGGACCCCGCGCCTCAAACGCCGGCGGGGCTGAGATGGTGCGGCGGGGCTGAGATGGCGGGGCGGTTGCGGCGAATGGCCGAGTGGGTGGGTGTCCGGACGGGCGGGGCGCCGGATGGGGTGGCTAACGTCGCAGGCAGACACATCGGTGCACGAGGCCTGTGGAGGTGCCATGTCCCGTCGGGGCCGCCGGCTGGCGGGCGCCTGCGTCAGTGCGGTCGCCGTCGGCCTGCTCGTCGTGTGGGTCGTCCTCGGCACACCGCCGCCGCGGCACGGGGCCGGGGGCAGTGCGGGGACCGAGGACGCCGAGGCCTCCGGGACCGCCGTGGGCGCCTATCTCCACTACGGCTCGCCCGGCGTCGAGCGGATGCAGGAACTCTCGCACTGGCTCGGCGGTACCGAGCTGCGCGCCGGGCACACCTATCTGCCCGGTGACACCTGGGAGAACATCGAGGGGGCACCCGATTCCCTGCGCACCTGGGCGCGGTGGCGCAACGAGCGGGCCGATCGGCTGTTCGTCCTGAACGTGCCCATGCAGGAGCGCAACGAGGCCGGTGTTTCCGACGGCCGGGTCGCGGAGCTGATCCGCTCCGGCGCCCAGGGGGCGAACGACCATCACTTCCGGCAGCTGGCCAGGCGTCTGGTCGACCTCGGGGTACCGGACACGGTGATCGTCCTCGGCTGGGAGATGAACGGCTTCAACTACACCCACCGGTGTCGTCCCGACCCCGAGAACTGGAAGACGTACTGGCGGCGCATCGTGGCCGCCATGCGTTCGGTGGAGGGGCAGCGGTTCCGGTTCGACTACGCCCCCAACCGCGGGGGTGACGCGATCGCCTGGACCAGCTGCTATCCCGGCGACGACGTGGTCGACATCGTCGGTATGGATTCCTACGACCAGGAGCCCGGCCGCACCTTCGACGAGCAGGTCACCCAGCCCTACGGACTCCAGCAGCAGGTCGACTTCGCGAAGGCGCACGGCAAGCGGATCTCGTACCCCGAATGGGGGCTGTTCCGGCACGGGGACAATCCCGAGTACGTGCGGCGCATGCTGGCCTGGTTCGCCGAGCACGAGCCGCTCTACCAGAGCATCACGGACTACTGCCCGCACGGCGTGTGGCAGTGCGGGCAGAATCCGCGCTCCACAGAGGTGTTCCGGGAGTTCCTGTCCGGCGGACCGGTCTGACTACGCCGGGACGCGGGGGAAGCGGGCCTGGAGGGTCCAGATGGCCGGGTTGTCGGCGAGGCCGTCGTGCATGTCGATCAGGTCCGCGATGAGGTCGTGCAGGAAATCGCGGGCCTCGCGGCGCAGCAGGCGGTGGCTGAAGGTCAGCGGGGCTTCCTCGGCCGGCATCCAGTCGGCTTCGACGTCGACCCAGCCGAAGCGGCGCTCGAAGAGCATCCGGTCCGTGGACTCGGTGAAGTCGAGTTCGGCGTACTGCCGGTTGGCGGAGCGGTTGCCGCGGGGGTCCTTGTCGAGCTGTTCGACGATGTCGCACAGGGCCCAGGCGAAGTCCAGTACGGGCACCCATCCCCAGGCTGTGGACACTTCCCGGTCCGCGTTGGTGTCGGCGAGGTAGACGTCCCCGCAGAACAGGTCGTGCCGCAGGGTGTGGACGTCCGCGGAGCGGTAGTCGGTCTGCGGGGGGTCCGGGAAACGCCGGGAGAGGGAATAGCCGATGTCGAGCACGTAGCCGATGGTGTCACGGGTGCCGGGGGCGTTCACCTCCGGTGTCAGGGCAGGAGGCGCTGTTCCTTGGCCACGGAGACGGCGCCCGCGCGGGTGTCGACGCCGAGCTTGTCGTAGATGCGGCCCAGGTGGGTCTTGACGGTGGCCTCGCTGATGAACAGGGCGCGGGCGATGTCGCGGTTGCCCAGGCCCCGGGCCAGCTGGCCGAGGATGTCGAGTTCGCGGTCGGTCAGGGTGGGGCGGGTGCCGCGCATGTGGGCCATGACGCGGCTGGCCACCGGCGCGGACAGGGTGGTGCGCCCCTGGGCCGCGGAGTGGATGGCGGCGAAGAGTTCCTCCGGGCGTTCGGCCTTGAGGAGGTAGCCGGTGGCGCCGGCGCCGATCGCACGGGTGATGTCCGCGTCGGTGTCGTAGGTGGTGAGGACCAGGACGTGCGGGGGCCGGGGGAGCGCCGTGATGCGGCGGGTGGCCTCGACGCCGTCGATGCCCTCGCCCAGCTGGAGGTCCATCAGGACGACGTCGGGGTGGAGTTTCGCGGCGAGGGCGACGGCCTCCTCGCCGCTGCCCGCCTCGCCGAGGACCTCGATGTCGGGCTCGCTGCCGAGCAGGGCCAGGAGTCCGGCGCGGACCACCACGTGGTCGTCGCAGAGGAGGATCGTGGTCATGGGGCCGGCTCCAGGGGGATGGCCGCGGAGAGGACGGTGCCCTCGCCCGGCGTGGATTCGATCGTCAGGGTGCCGCCGAGCTGGCGGACGCGGGCCCGCATGGCCGGGAGGCCGTGCCCGCGGTCGGCGGCGCCCGTGCCGGTTCCGGTGCGGGGTTCGGTGAAGCCGTGGCCGTCGTCGGCGATGTCCAGGACGACCTGGTCGCCCAGGAAGCTCAGGGTGAGTGCGGCCGTACGGGCGGCGGAGTGCTCGCGGACGTTGGCCAGCGCGCCCTGGGCTATGCGCAGCAGGGCGGACTGGACGCGGTCGGGGAGCGGGGCCGGGGTGCCTTCGAGGTGGAAGCGGACCTCGATGTCCGGGCCGGCGTCGAGGGAGCGCAGGGCTTCGGCGAGGCCGGCGCCGTCGGCGAGCTCGGGCGGGGCCAGGTCGTGGACGAGCCGACGGGCCTCGGCGAGGCCGTGTGCGGCGATGCCGGTGGCGGTACGGACGTGCGCGCGGGCGGTGGCCGGGTCGGTGTCCCAGGTGCGGTCCGCGGCCTGGAGCAGCATCTGCTGGCTGGACAGGTTCTGGGCGAGGGTGTCGTGGATCTCCATGGACAGCCGCTGCCGTTCGGCGAGGGTGCCTTCGCGGCGTTCGGTGGCGGCCAGCTCGCGGCGGGTGCGGATCAGGTCGTCGATGAGGGTGCGCTGGGCCTGGGCCTGGCGTTCCATGTGGACGAAGACGGCGGTGGCGAGGGCGGCGACGGCGGGCGGGGCCAGGAGGAGGTTGGGGTCGAAGGACTTGGCCAGCTGGAGCTGGGCGATCACCACGAAGCCCGTGAGGAGGGCCACGAGGACGATGGCGGCGCGTGGCGGGAGGGTGCGCAGCGCGGTGAAGAACAGCGGTACGGCGCACCAGGCGAAGCTCGGCGCGAGGACGACCAGGACCATCCAGGTGGTGACGACCAGGCCGAGCCACAGCAGCCGTCGGGCGGTGGGGGCGGCGCCGAGGGCGGGGCCGAGTACGTAGAGCAGGGCCAGGGTGATGCTGAGGGCGATGATCCACGGGGTGCGGGGTTCGCCGGGGTGGCGCAGCAGGAAGCGGACCACGGAGGCGCCGAGGAGCAGGAAGAAGGCGGTGTGGGCGACCGTGGTCAGTGTGCGGGTGTCGTCGCGCGGGGGCGGGGCGGGGTGCACGGGGTGCTCCTCGGTCGGGGGCATGCGTCCATTGTCGGCTGCGGCGCCGCTCCGGGGCTCCGCCCCGCACCCCGCGCCTCAAGCGCCGGCGGGGCTTGGGGGAGCGGCGGGGCTGAAGGATCGGGGCTCCGCCCCCGGCCCCGCGCCTCAAACGCCGGCGGGGCTGAAGGAGCGGCGGGGCTGAAGGATCGGGGCTCCGCCCCCGGACCCCGCGCCTCGCCGGCGGGGCTTGGGGGAGCGGTGAGGCTGAAGGATCGGGGCTCCGCCTCCGGACCCCGCGCCTCAGGCGCAGGCCGGGTCGTGACCAGGAAATACCTCGCCGGAGGCGGGCCGCATCGACCGATCGGATGACCCTTGGGTCAGCCGGTGCGGTGGGTGGGGCGAGCCGGTACGGGGACGGGGTGCGGGGGGTTCCGGGCCGAGGCTTGGAGCAGTGAAGGAGCCGGTCCGACCGGCCCGGACCGACCCGATGCCGCCCCCGTGCCACCGTGCCACCGTTCTCAGGAGCAGAGATGAACACCCGCACCCGCGTTCTCACCGGTACCGCCCTCGCCGTCGCCCTGGGCGCCGGAGCCTTCGGTGCCGTGAGCGCCAGCGCGACCCCCGCCTCCGACGTCGCTTCGGCGTCCGTCGCCTCGGTCTCCTCGAAGAAGGACGGGCCGGGCGACAAGAACTTCACCACGACCACGCACCTCACCATCGACGCCGCGACCCGCGCCGCCCAGGTCGCTCTGAAGGCCGCCGAGTCCGAGAACCAGAAGGTGACGGTCGCCGTCGTCGACCGCAACGGCAACACCATCGTCACCCTGCGCGGCGACGGCGCGGGTCCGCAGTCCTACGAGTCGGCGCAGCGCAAGGCCTTCACCGCCGTGTCCTGGAACGCCCCGACCTCGGTGCTCGCGGGCCGGCTGGCCCAGACCCCGAACCTGAAGGACATCCCGGGCACCCTCTTCCTCGGTGGCGGCACCCCGGTCCAGGCGAACGGTGCGCCCGTCGCCGGTGTCGGCGTGGCCGGTGCCCCGAGCGGTGACCTGGACGAGAAGTTCGCCAAGGCGGGCGTGGACGCGCTCGGCAAGTAACCCGCCCGGCCGGCCCGCCTAGGATCGAGTGCGTGGAACCCCGTGCTCTCTCCCGCCTCGCCGCCCCTGCCGTCGCCGCCCTGCTCGCCCTCACCACGGGGTGTACGGGGGACACGGTGCAGGGGCGGCCGGGTGCGTCGGGGCTGCGTGATCCGTACTTCCCCCGGGCCGGGAACGGCGGCTACCAGGTCGACCACTACGCGCTGGACCTGGACTACGACCCCGCCGACGGGCGGCTGCACGGTACGGCCGTGATCACCGCCCGTGCCGAGCAGGCGCTCAGCTCCTTCAACCTGGACTTCAGCGGTTTGGACGTCGAGGGCGTGACCGTCCAGGGCGAGGGGGCCCGGTACAACCGGACCGGGAACGAGCTGACCGTGCGCCCCGCCGAGGACCTGAAGAAGGGGGAGGTCTTCCGTACGGAGGTCGACTACAGCGGGAAGCCGAAGCCCCTCGCGGATCCGGACGGCTCCAAGGAGGGCTGGATCACCACGGAGGACGGTGCGGTCGCCGTCGGCGAGCCGGTCGGCTCGATGACCTGGTTCCCCGGCAACCACCACCCGAGCGACAAGGCCGCGTACGACATCACCCTCACCGTTCCGCGTGGCTACGAGGCGGTGTCGAACGGCGAGTTGCGTTCCCGTACCGAGGACGCGGACGGGCGGACCGCCTTCGCGTGGCACAGTCCGGAGCCGATGGCGAGCTATCTGGCGACCGCCGCCATCGGGCCGTACAAGGTGACGACCGGGCGGACGCCCTCGGGGGTCGGCCTCTACAGTGCCGTGGCGCCCGGGGAGGAGGCCGCGAGCACCGGTCCGCTCGCGCGGCTGCCGGAGATGGTGGAGTGGGGCAGCGGCCGGTTCGGCCCGTACCCCTTCGCCACGGCGGGCGCGATCGTGGTGCCCGCCGGGACCCTCACCTACGCGCTGGAGACCCAGGGCCGGCCCGTCTACTCCGGCGCGCCCAAGAGCGAGGAGCTCGTCGTGCACGAGCTCGCGCACCAGTGGTTCGGCGATTCGGTGTCGCCGAAGTCCTGGAAGGACATCTGGCTCAACGAGGGTTTCGCGACCTACGCCGAGTGGCTGTGGGCCGAGGAGCACGGCGGGCCCACGGCGCAGCGGCACTTCGAGGCGTTCCTGGCCGGGGACACGGACGTGGACGAGGACGCCGGTGTCGACTGGGACGCCTTCCCGCCGGCCTCCCCGCCCGGGCCCAAGGAGATCACCGCGGTCCCGGTGTACTACCGCGGTGCGATGGTCCTGCACCGGATCCGGCAGGAGGTGGGCGACGAGAAGTTCTTCGCCCTGGTGCGCGGCTGGGCCGCCGACCACCGGCACGGGAACGTGAGTACGGCCGAGTTCACCGCCTACGCCGAGGAGAGGACGGGGCACGACCTGAAGAAGGTCTGGGACGTGTGGCTGTACGGGAAGGATCGCCCCGTGTAGGGGCGCGGTCCGCTACGGGGCTTCGAGGGTCTTGCGCAGCACGGTGCAGTCGCGGCCCATCTCGCGGTCCTTGGACCTGCGCAGGGTGACGTACCCCTGGGACTGCCAGAAGGCGAGGGCCTTGGGGTTGTTGTCGAGCACGGCGATGCGTACGCCCGCGCGTCCGGCGGTGCGGAAGCGGTCCTCGACCAGGGTGGCCACGGCGCGGCCGTATCCCTCGCGGTGTGCGGTGGCGTCGATGAGCAGCAGGCCGATCCACGGGTCCGGGTCGTCGTCGGCGGGTGCCTGCGCGAGGGTGGCGGCCAGTCCGACGAGGCGGCCGGCGGACCGGGCGAGGAGCACCTCGGCGCTGTCGTGGGCGAGTTCACCGGCGAGCGCGGCGGCGACCTGTTCGACCGTGATGCGGTCCGGGTCGGGGAAGTCTCCGCTGAGTTCGAAGAACGCGTGGTTCGTCGAGTAGAGGGCGGCGATCTCGGTGAGTACCGGGCCGGGAAGGGCGCCGTCGATGGGGACGAGCGGTTGCAGGATCACCTGTCGAACGGTAGCGAAGCCCCCTCCCCGGACGGCCGGGAGGGGGCTTCACCAGCGCTGGTGTCCGGCGGGTGCCGGACCTGCCGGACCTGGCGGTCTTAGACGTTGACGCCGAAGTCCTGGGCGATGCCGGTGAGGCCGGAGGCGTAACCCTGGCCGACCGCGCGGAACTTCCACTCGGCGCCGTTGCGGTAGAGCTCGCCGAAGACCATGGCGGTCTCGGTCGCCGCGTCCTCGGAGAGGTCGTAGCGGGCGATCTCGGCGCCGCCGGCCTGGTTCACGACGCGGATGTACGCGTTGCGGACCTGGCCGAAGTTCTGGCTGCGGGCCTCGGCGTCGTAGATGGAGACCGGGAAGACGATCTTGTCCACGTCGGCCGGGAGGCCGGCGAGGTTGACGTTGATGGCCTCGTCGTCGCCCGCGCCCTCGCCGGTGCGGTTGTCACCGGTGTGGACGATGGTCTGGTCCGGGGTGGACTTGTTGTTGAAGAAGACGAAGTGGCCGTCGGAGACGACCTTGCCCGTCGGGTTGACGGCGATGGCCGAGGCGTCGAGGTCGAAGTCGACACCGGTCGTCGTACGGACGTCCCAGCCGAGGCCGACCGTGACGGCAGCGAGGCCCGGGGCCTCCTTCGTGAGCGAGACGTTGCCGCCCTTGGACAGGCTGACAGCCATGGGAATGTCCCTTTCCTCATCCAACATGCACGTACAGGCGGTCAAACTACCGCTGCCTCCTATAACGCGACGAGAGGCCGGTCGGGTTCCCGTCGTGAATGGTCCGTGACGGCGAATCTCGGCGAATCTCGGCGAGCCGGACGGGGAGGGCGGTAAATACGGGTGACGGCAGCCGCGCCGGGAGCGGATCATAGGGGCATGCCTGGTCCTTATGTCATCCGCGGTTCGGTCGTGCTCCCCGAGGGAGAGCTCGCCTGGCGCTTCTCGCGGTCCTCGGGGCCCGGCGGTCAGCACGTGAACACCTCGGACTCGCGCGCGGAGCTGCTGTTCGACCTGGCGGCCACCAAGGCGCTGCCCGAGGTGTGGAAGGAGCGGGCGCTGGAGCGGCTCGCGGCGAGGCTGGTGGACGGGGTGGTGACCGTACGGGCCTCCGAGCACCGCTCGCAGCTGCGCAACCGGGAGATGGCGCTGGTCCGGCTGGCCTCGCTGCTGGCCGAGGCGACGGCGCCGCCGCCGAGGCAGCGCCGGGCGACGAAGATCCCGCGCGGGATCAACGAGCGACGGCTGCGGGAGAAGAAGGCCCGGGCCGAGACCAAGCGCGGCCGCACGGGGCGGGACTGGTAGCCCCGCCCGTGCCCGTCTTACGCGCCCAGGTGCCGGTAGCGCCCGCGGAAGTACGTCAGCGGCTGTCCGTCCGGGGACGGCAGGCCGGCTGTCAGGACCCGGCCGACGACCAGGGTGTGGTCGCCCGCCTCGACGCGGTTCTCCGTACGGCATTCCAGGGTGGCCAGGGCGCCGCTCAGCAGGGGCGCGCCGGAGGCCTCGCCACGTGAGTACGGCAGGTCGGCGAAGAGCAGCCGGTCGCTGATGCGGCCCTTCATCGAGAAGCGGCCCGCCACCTGGAGCTGGTGGTCGGCGAGGACCGACACCGCCCACACGGGCTGTTCCGCCAGCAGGTCGTCCATCCGGGAGCCCTCGCGCAGGCTCACCAGGACCAGGGGCGGATCCAGGGACACGGACATGAAGGCGGTCGCCGTCATGCCGACGTCCTCGCCGCGCGGGCCGTCCGCCGTCAGCGGGGGCTCGTGCGCGGTGATCAGGCACACGCCCGCCGCCAGCCGGGACATCGCGGCCAGGAACTCGTCATTGCTCACTCCCTCAGCATGGGGGGTTCGGTGGGACGGGGCGGGTACGGGGGTCGTCTTCAGCACGCTGAAACGCTAATCTCGCCCTTCCGCGCCGCACATCGGGCCCTGGTCCGAGTCGCGTCCCCGCCCCTTGGCCTAGGCCCGGGCGTATCGTTTGCTCACGGGAATGGGAGGGAGCGCTCCCAGCCGTGCACGAGCCCACTGCGTACCGATATTCACCTGATGTGACTTGAGTCACAGAGGGCAAGATTTGTTGACCCTGTGTACCTGCCGCACAGCTCACTGTGATTCAGTGGACGGGACACCGCAACGAAACGCCGATGACAAACCTGGAGTTGCTGTCGAGGTCTCGGGGAGAGCGAGCAATGGAGACCGAGTCGGAGCCGTACGTCCGTCTTGCGACCCTGCGGCAGCTGCACCGGGTGGTGGCCGAGCTCAATACGGCCCGGAGCCTGGCGGACACTCTGCAGACCGTCGTGGACGGCATCGTCGTGGGGCTCGGCTACGAACTCGCCTGTGTCAACCTCGTTCGCCCGGACGGTGATCTCGTCGTCGCCGCCTTCGCCGGCGACCCCGCCGCCGAGGCCCTCATCACCGGCCGCGTCGGCTCCCGCGCCTCCTGGGAACGCCGACTGACGATGGGTGAGAACTGGGACGGGCTCAGGTTCATCCCGCACACCGAGGGCTGGGTCCTCATGGAGGACGACGTCCCGCAGTGGCACACCGACGGCCCCGATCCGCGCTTCGAGGACGAGTGGCACCCCGAGGACCGGCTCTACGCCCCCATGTATGCGTCCGGCGGGGAACTTCTGGGTGTCATTTCGGTGGACAGACCGCGCAACGGCCGCCGGCCCGGCGCCTGGGGCCGCGAAGCGCTCCAGATGTACGCCTTCCAGGCGGCGATTGCGATCAGCAATGCCAGGCTCCGGGCGAACATGCAGCGCGCGCTCGTCCGGCTGGAGCGCGAGCAGCAGGCGCTGCGGGCCAGTGAAGAGTCGTTCCGCCAGGCCTTCGAGTACGCGCCCAGCGGCATGGCCATCGCCGAGATGGGCGGCGACCAGCACGGCCGGCTGCTGCGGACCAACGACGCGCTGTGCCGGCTGCTCGGCCGGCCCGCCTCCGTCCTGCGCCGCTACTCCTTCTCCGACCTGGTCCACCCCGAGGACATCGGCACCCTGCTGCGCACCTCCGCCGAGGGCGGCCGCGCCGAGCTGCGCCTGGGCCGCCGCGACGGCACGTATGTATGGGTCTCGCTGCGCAACTCCGTCGTCGCCGACGCCGCCGACGGACCCCGCTTCCTGCTCACGCACGTCGAGGACATCGAGGAGCGCAAGCGGCACGAGCTCCAGCTCGCCCACCGCGCCAGCCACGACTCGCTGACGGGCCTGCCCAACAGCGCCGAGCTGCGGGCCCGGCTCGGCGCCCGGCTGTGCCGTAGGCCACAGTCCGCACGGGCCACCGCGATCGAGGCGCTGGACGCGGCCTTCGAGGGGCGCGACGGATACGACGGGCACACGGCGCACGGGGCCCACGGGGGGCATGCGGCGCACGCGGGGCACGACGGGCACCCGGTGGGGGCGGAGGCGGGTGGTGCCGGTGAGCACGGGTTTCATGCGGACGGCCCCGACCGGTTCTCCGGGTCCGACCCCTTCGAATTCCCCGGGGCGCCGCCCGCCCCGTCGGACGGTCCCTACGACCACCACGTGCACACGGTGGCGCCCGCGACCGACATCGACGACGGGACGAAGGGGCTCGCCGTCCTCTTCTGCGACCTGGACGGCTTCAAGTCGATCAACGACCGGTTCGGGCACCACACGGGCGACGCGGTCCTGATCGAGGTGGCCCGGCGGCTGACGACCGGCGTCAGGGACGGTGACACCGTCGCCCGGCTGGGTGGTGATGAATTCGTCGTTCTGGCCGACGGCCTGGGCGCCGCCGACGCCGCCGACCTCGCCGTCCGGCTGCGCAACGCGATCATCCCGCCGATCCGGGTGGACGGCCGTGCGGTGCGGGTCGGGGCCAGTTTCGGCATCGGCTGGGCCAGCTGCGGGATGTCTGCCGACGAGGTGCTGCGCTCCGCCGACCAGCGGATGTACATCGAGAAGAGGTCCCGGTCGAAGGCCCATCGCCGGGCGGGATGAGGCGGTCTGCCGCTCGTGGGTGCACGTGTTCGGGGTAGGCTCCCGGGGGTCGAAAGGAGTGACCTGCGATGACGACGCCCGCGAACAACGGCCCGCACGGTGGGGCGAACAAGCCCGAGGACGACGATCCGTTCGGCTACCTCTACGAGGATGGCCAGGCGGCCGGAGCCACCCCGCCCGCATCGGGCGGTGGATACGGCTACCCGGGCGCGTCGGCCGGCGGTCACCCCGGGCCCCAGCCCGGCGTCCCCCGCACCTCGCACCACCAGGTGCGTACGGTCGGTGAGCGCAGGAACGGCGGCCAGCGCGGCCCCGTCCCGCACCAGCAGGGTCCCGCGCAGCAGCCCCCCGGCTACCAGGCCCAGTACCAGGCCCCGGAAGCGCTCCAGGCGGGCGGCTACGGCGTTCCGTCGCAGCAGACGCAGGCGGTAGGGCAGCCGGGTGGTCACGGCGGCGGTCGTGGCGGTGCGGGCGGGTCCAGCCGGCGCGGTCTGCTGATCGCGGCCGTCGCGGTGGTCGCCGTGGTCGTGATCGGCATCGTCGCGGCGCTGCAGTTCGGTGACAAGGACAAGGGCAAGGAACAGCCCACCGCGAACGAGGGCCAGCAGTCGGCGGCCCCCCAGAACCCGGCCAGCCAGGCCCCGAGCAGCCCGAAGCCCTCGCAGGCCCCGCTGCCGAAGGGCGAGGCGGCCGGTGCGGGCATGGTGCTGACCGGTGGTGCGCGGCTGGAGAGCACGGTGCCCGGTTCGAAGAGCTCGGGCGGCCAGTACGTCGCCGGCTTCAACCAGCCCGGTGCGGCGCTCACCTGGACGGTGGACGTGCCGGAGGCGGGCGAGTACACGCTGTTCGTCAACTACGGCGTTCCCGGCAAGGACGGCAAGGCGACCCTCACGGTCAACGGGCAGAGCCCGAACCAGTCGCTGAACCTGGCCAACTTCGCCAAGGCGGCGGACGGTGCCTGGGACAAGGGCTGGACGCGCACCTTCGCGTTCATCACCCTCAAGAAGGGCCCGAACGCGATGAAGATCTCGTGCGAGGCCGGCAACCAGTGCGACGTCGTCTTCGACCAGCTGGAGCTGGCTTCGGGACACGTCAGGCGCTGACGGCAGGGACGGACTTCCCCGCAACGGATCAGGCTCTGCCGCGCATGCGGCAGAGCCTGATCCGTTGCGGGCCTCACGCTGCGGATCGGGCGTCAAGAGTGCGGCCCGCACGGCACTTTGACGGATTCTCGGCCCCCTCTGCGGAGCCGTAGTCAGCTGCCGGCAGCTGCCGACGGCCGCCGTCAAACGCCGGCGGAGACACGTACGGCGTGCCGCAGTTCCTCGTAGACGCCGGGGTCGAACTCTCCCGCCACCGGGGCGAGGACCGTGGCCGCCGAGAGGGCGACCGCACGGGTGAGGCGTTCCGGCCAGTCCAGGCCCTCCACCAGCGCGGACAGCAGGCCGGCGACCGCGGAGTCGCCGGCTCCGGTCGGGTTGCCGGAGAGCCGGCGCGGCGGGGCCGCCTGCCAGCAGCCCTCGGCGGTGGCGGCCAGCAGGCCGTCCGGGCCGAGCGAGGTGACCACCGCGTGGGCGCCCCGGCGGCGGGCGTCCCGGGTGGCGGGGAGCGGGTCGCGGGATCCGGTGAGCTCGGCCAGTTCGGCGGCGTTCGGCTTGATGATCTCCGGGCGGGCGGCGACCCCGCGGCGCAGGGCCTCGCCGCCGGTGTCCAGCAGGACGGGCACCCCGGCCGCGCGGGCCGACCGTACGAGCAGCGCGTACGCGCCCACCGGCACGCCCGGCGGGAGGCTGCCGCACAGGGCGACGGCGCGGGCGCCGTACACGAGGTCCTCGTAGCGCGCGAGGAAGCGCGACCACTCGGCTGCCGTGATCAGCGGCCCCGGCTCGTTGAACTGCGTGGTGTCGCCGGAGGCCGCGTCGGCCACGGCGACCGTGCGGCGGGTGGTGCCCGCGCAGGGCACCAGGGCGTCGACCACCCCCGGGGACCGTGCGAGCAGCCCCCGTACGACGGATCCGACGGGGCCGCCGGCGAAGCCCGTCGCGGTCACCTCGTGGCCGAGGGCGGCCAGGACGTGCGCGACGTTGATCCCCTTGCCGCCGGCGCGTTCGGTGACGGCGGAGACCCGGTGCGAGGCGTGCGGAAGCAGCCTCGGCACTTGGTACGTGACGTCGAGTGCGGTGTTGAGCGTCACGGTAAGGATCATCGGCACTCCCGGGTCTGATGCTGCCGGGATCATGCCAAACGCAGGGCGGTCGGCCCAGTCCCGGGGCCGACCGTTTTCCCTCCGCGCGGCCGCTCGGCCGTCAGATCACCGGTCAGGAGGGCGGGCTGACGATCCATTCGCCGCGCCGCATGACTCCCGTGACGTCGAAGGCGGCGTCCAGCACGACGAGGTCCGCGTACTTGCCGGGCTCCAGCGAGCCGATCTCGTCGTAGAGGCCGATCAGCTTGGCCGGGTTGGCGGAGATCGCCTGGACCACGGACTCCACCGGCAGCTTGTCGAGGGTCACCGAGCGCTTGAACGCGGTGTCCAGGGTCAGCGTCGAGCCGGCGATGGAGCCGCCCTCCACCAGCCGTGCCACGCCGTGCTTGACCTCGACCTCCAGCGGGCCCAGGTGGTAGGTCCCGTCGCCGAAGCCGGCCGCGTCCATCGCGTCGGTGATCAGCGCGACGCGGTGCGCGCCCGCGTGGTGGAAGGCCAGTTCCAGTGCTGCCGGGTGCAGGTGGGTGCCGTCGTTGATGAGCTCGACGGTGATCCGCTCGTCCTCCAGCAGTGCGGCGATCGGGCCGGGTTCGCGGTGGGCGAGGGGCGGCATCGCGTTGAAGAGGTGGGTGGCCACGGTCGCGCCCGCGTCGATGGCGGCGCGCGTCTGCTCGTACGTGGCGTCCGTGTGGCCGATCGCCGCGATGACCCCGTGTTCGGCGAGCAGCCGTACGGAGTCCAGGCCGCCGGGCAGTTCGGTGGCGAGGGTGAACATGCGGGCGGCGCCGTGCGCGGCGTCGATCAGCTTGCGGACCTCGGCCGGGTCGGGGTCGCGGAGCAGGTCCTCCTTGTGGGCGCCCTTGCGGCAGGGGTTGATGAACGGCCCCTCGAAGTGGATGCCGGCGATCTCGCCCGCTTGCGTCAGCTCGGCGAGCAGGGCGGCGCGGCGGGCCAGTTCGTCCAGGTCCCCGGTGACGGTGGAGGCGATCAGGGTGGTGGTGCCGTGCTCGCGGTGGGTGCGGACGCCCTTGAGGACGTCCTCGGCGGTGCCGGAGGTGAACGAGGCGCCGCCGCCGCCGTGGTTGTGCATGTCGACGAAGCCGGGGACGATCCAGTGCCCGGTCAGGTCGACGGTCCGCGCACCCTCGTGGGCGCTGCCGGCGATCCGGTCGCCGTCGACGATGACCCTGCCGTTCGCCACCGTTCCGGTGGGCAGCACCACCCTGGCGCCCGAAAGAACAGTGCTGTGCGCGCTTCCGGACATCAGGCAGGTACCTCCGTGGCGAGTAGGTCCCAGGCGAGCAGCCCTGCGCCCAGGCATCCGGCGGTGTCCCCGAGGGCAGCCGGAACGATGTGGGGGAGCCGCTGGAACGTCACGCGCTCCTCCACGGCCGTCCGTAGTGGTGTGAACAAGGTCTCCCCGGCCTCCGCCAGCCCGCCGCCGATGATCAGCGTGCGCGGGTCCAGCAGGGTGATGGCGGTGACCAGTCCGTCGGCGAGGGCGCCGACGGCGGCCAGCCAGACCTCCCGGGCGCGCGCGTCCCCGGACGCGACGGCCTTGGCGCAGTCCGCGGCGTCGGCCTCCGGGTCGCCGGAGGCGGCCGCCCAGGCGCGGCTGACGGCCGCGGCGGAGGCGAGGGTCTCCAGGCAGCCGTGCTGGCCGCAGCCGCAGGCGGGGCCGCCCGGGCGCACCACGATGTGCCCGATCTCGCCCGCGTACCCGTGGGCGCCGGCCTCGATGCGGCCGGCGATGCCGATGGCTCCGGCGATGCCGGTGCCGAGCGGGACGAAGAGGAAGCGGTCGGCGCCCCGGCCGGCGCCGATGCGGCCCTCGGCGAGTCCGCCCGTGCGCACGTCGTGGCCGAGGGCGACCGGGATGCCGCCGAGGCGGCTGCTGAGCAGCGCGCGCATCGGTACGTCGCGCCAGCCCAGGTTCGCCGCGTAGACGGCGATCCCGTTCTCGGCGTCGACGATGCCCGGGACGGCGACGCCGGCGGCCGAGGCGGGCCGTCCGAAGCGTTCCCGGCCGGTGTCGAGCAGCTCGGCGGCGAAGTCCTGGATCGTCTCGACGACGGCGTCGGGGCCCCGGTCGCGGCCGGTGGCCCGGCGCGCTTCGTGGAGCAGGGTGCCGTCGCCTGCGACGAGGGCGGCCTTCATCCCGGTGCCGCCCACATCGAGGGCGATGACGTGTTTCACGGGTTTCACAGAGACAGTCTCGCGTGCTCGGCGGGGAAAGGTCTAGTCCATTGGGAGGGATTGTTGAGTGGCCATACAAATTCGGGACCCGGGTCGGGAGCCCGATGTGGACGAGCCGCCAAAGTGGTGTAGACCTTACGTGGATCGTACGTACAAGAAGGGGTGGATGGAGAACTGTGAAGGGCCGTTACCTGAGCCTGGCCGCGTCCGGCGCCGTGCTGTGCCTGACTGCCGTGACGCTGACGGGCTGCGGAGCCATCGGCGGACTCACCGGAGACAACGAGGTGACCCTGCGGGTCGTGGCGGCCGACTACGGGGACAATCCGCAGAACTCCTCCGAGGCGTACTGGAAGGACCTCGCCGCGGGCTTCGAGAAGGCCAACCCGGGCACCAAGGTCGAGGTCAGCGTCTACTCCTGGTCCGAGGTCGACGCCAAGGTCGCCGAGATGGTCAAGGCCGGCAAGGCCCCCGACATAGCCCAGATCGGCGCCTACTCCGACTACGCCGCCGCCGGCAAGCTGTACTCGGCGGAAGAGCTGCTCTCCGTGAAGACCGAGGCCGACTTCCTCGGGCCGCTCGCGGACGCCGGCAAGGTCAAGCAGGTCCAGTACGGCATGCCCTTCGTGTCCAGCACCCGCCTGCTCTTCTACAACGAGAAGCTGCTCGCCGACGCCGGCGTGATCGGCAAGGACGCCAAGGGCTGGCAGCCGAAGAGCTGGGCGGACCTCGAAGCCGCCGCCAAGAAGCTCAAGGCCGCGAACGTGCCCACCCCCTTCGCGCTGCCGCTGGGCCGCGAGGAGGCGCAGGCCGAGACGATGATGTGGATGCTCGCGGGCGGCGGCGGCTACACCGACAACGAGGAGTCGTACTCCATCGACTCCGCCCCCAACGTCAAGGCGCTGGAGTTCCTGCGGGACAAGATGGTCGGCCAGGGGCTGACCGGCCCCGTGGAGCCCGGCAAGCTGGACCGCCAGGCCGCCTTCGACGGCTTCACCAAGGGCGAGGTCGGCATGCTCAACGGGCACCCGACGCTGCTCAAGCAGGCCGCGGCCAAGGGCGTGAAGTTCGGCATGGTGCCGCTGCCCACGTCCGACGGCAGCGACCAGCCCGCGATGGGCGTCGCGGACTGGGTCATGGCCTTCAAGAACGGCCACCGCCAGGAGTCCGGCAAGTTCCTGGACTTCCTGTACCAGCCGAAGAACGTGACGGCCTTCACCGAGAAGTACGACCTGCTGCCCGCCACCACCAGCGGCTACCAGGCCAAGCAGGCCGCCACCGGCGGCTCGGCCCCGCAGCTGAAGCCCTTCCTGGCGGCACTGCCCAGCTCCCGGCTGTACCCGGTCGGCAAGAAGTCCTGGGCGGGCGTCAGCGAGGACATCAAGCAGAACATCGGCAAGACCGTGCAGCCGGGCGGACAGCCCGCGAAGGTGCTGGAGCAGATCGCCACCGCCGCGCGGGCGGCGGACCCGCACTGACCGGTGGCGGCGGGCCGGGTGTCAGAGCGCGGCGTTAATCTGGCGGTATGACGGACGAGGGGCAGCTGACGGCCACGGAGGCCGCGGTGCTCGCGTACGAGGGACGCACCTGGCCCGGGCCCGGAGCCAAGGAACGGGCCATACGGGAAGGGCTGGGGATGACCCCCGTCCGCTACTACCAGTTGCTCAACGCACTGATGGACGACCCGCGGGCACTGGCCCACGCCCCGGGCACGGTGAACCGGCTGCGCAGGATCCGCGAGGCCCAGCGAGCCCGGCGATAGCCGTAGCCGTGGCACCGCCCGGCCGTTAGGGTCGTGCGTATGGGGAGTCATCCGCACGACCTGCCGATGCCCGTCACCGCAGCCGGACGCGAGGGACTCGCGGCCCTGCTGCACGCACCCCGCCGGTCCGTGGTCGCCCTGGACTTCGACGGCACCCTCGCCGACATCGTCCCGGACCCGGACCAGGCCCGAGCCCACCCCGGAGCCGTCCCGGCCCTGTCCGTACTCGCCCCCGAGGTCGACTCGGTGGCGGTGATCACCGGACGGCCGGCGGGCGTCGCCGTCCGCTACGGGGGCTTCGCCGGAGTCCCCGGCCTGCAGCACCTGGTCGTCCTCGGCCACTACGGAGCCGAACGGTGGGACGCCGTCAGCGGCATCGTCCACGCGCCCGCCGAGCACCCCGGGGTGGCGGCGGTCCGGGCGGAGCTGCCGGGGTTCCTGGACTCCATCGGGGCCTGGCGCGGCACCTGGATCGAGGAGAAGGGCCGGGCGCTGGCCGTGCACACCCGGCGGGCGGAGGACCCGGCGGCCGCCTTCGCGGCGCTGCGGGAACCGCTGGCGGAGCTCGCGGCGCGGCACGGGCTGATGGTCGAGCCGGGTCGGGCGGTGCTGGAGCTGAGGCCGCCCGGCATGGACAAGGGCGTCGCCCTGACCGAGTTCCTGGCGGAGCGGGGCGCGGAGGCGGTGCTGTACGCGGGCGACGACCTGGGTGACCTGGCGGCCTACTCGGCGGTCGAGAAGCGCCGGGCCGAGGGCCTGCCGGGGCTGCTGGTGTGCAGTGGCTCCGCCGAGGTCCCCGAGCTCGCCGCCCGCGCCGACCTCGTCCTCCCGGGCCCGGGCCAGGTGGCGGCCTTCCTGTCCGCCCTGGCCGAAGCCATCCGTACCTGACGGTCCGCTGCGGGGGCTCCGCCCCCGAACCCCCGCGCCTCAAACGCCGGCGAGGCTGGATTTTCCAGCCGTCCGGCGTTTGAGGACCGGGTCCGGGCAGAGCCCGGTTTCTCAGCCGGGGCTGGACGGGTCCAGGGCCGAGAGCTGGGCAGTGAACCAGGCCGT
Source organism: Streptomyces sp. NPDC001502 (assembly GCF_042894785.1). Taxonomy (NCBI): domain Bacteria; kingdom Bacillati; phylum Actinomycetota; class Actinomycetes; order Kitasatosporales; family Streptomycetaceae; genus Streptomyces; species Streptomyces sp. NPDC001502. Next base: position 9,276 of record NZ_JBIAVW010000044.1, on the reverse strand, counting down.
CGGGGGGAGGGACGTCGCCGCCGCCGCGAGGCGTTTGGTGCGTTCCGCGCGCTCACCCACCGGCATGGCCAGCGCCGCGTGCAGCGCGTCCGCCGTCGCCGTCACGTCGTACGGGTTCACCGTCAGCGCGTCCTGGCGGAGCTCCTCGTACGCCCCCGCCCCGGTGGACAGCACCAGCACGCACCCCGCCTCCGACACCACCGGGATCTCCTTCGCCACCAGGTTCATCCCGTCCCGCACCGGGTTCACCAGCGCCACGTCCGCCAGCCGGTACGCCGCGAGCGAGCGTGCGAAGTCGTCCTTCACCGACACCAGCACCGGCCGCCAGTCCTCCGTACCGAACTCCGCGTTGATCTCCGCCGCCAGCGCCGCCACCGCCGCCGTGTAGTCCCGGTACACCCGCAGGTCCTGCCGCGACGGATACGCCGACGCCAGGTGGACCACCCGGCCCCGCCACTGCGGGCGCGTGGTCAGCAGTTCCCGGTAGGCCAGCAGGCCGCGCAGGATGTTCTTCGACAGCTCCGTGCGGTCCACGCGGACGATCGTCCGCAGGCCGTCGACCTCCGCCCGCAGCTGCGCCAGCTTCGCGTTCACCTCCGGCCGGTGCGCCAGCGCCCGCAGCTCGTCCCCGTCCACGCCCAGCGGGTACGCGCGCACCTGCGTGGTGCGGGTGGGCCACACCGTGTACCGGCGGTGCTCCACCACCGAGCCGTCGCGCACCTCGGCCTGCCCCCAGGCGTCGTCGAGCCGCGCCGAGCCCAGGAACTCGGCCGCCCACGCCTCGGTGTGGAAGCCGAGCACGTCCGCGCCGAGCATGCCCCACAGCAGGGTCTCGCGGACCGTGTCCGGCAGCATGGCGAGATAGCCGGGCGCGGCCCACGGGGTGTGCGTGAAGTGCGCGATCCGCAGGTCGGGGCGGAGCACCCGCAGCAGTCCGGGCACCAGGGCCAGGTGGTAGTCCTGGACCAGCACCTGCGCGCCCTCGGCGGCCTCCTCGGCCAGGGCCTCGGCGAAGGCCTGGTTGTAGCGCTCGTACGACTCCCACCGCCGCCGGAACTCCGCGTCGAAGACCGGCTCGCGCGGGATGTCGTACAGGTGGTGGTGCGTGAACCACAGCACAGAGTTGGCGATCCCGTTGTACGCGTCGTCATACATCGTGGGATCGATGTCCAGCATCCGGACGCCCGGTTCGGCCACGCCCCGGCGGACCGCCTCCCGGTCCGCGTCCGAGAGCGCCGCGCAGATCCACAGCGCCTCCGGCTGCTCGGCGAGGGCCGTGGAGAGTCCGGAGACCAGACCGCCCCCGCCGCGCCGGGCGCTGAGCGTCCCGTCCTCTGCGAGGGCGTAGGAGAGGGGGCCGCGGTTCGCTGCGACGAGCACCTGGGAAGCCATGCGGCCAACCTAGCCCGGCCCGGGCCCGCTCAAACCGTACGTTCGCTCACGCCACGCGACGCAGCGCGTACTCCTTGATGCCCGCCATCGGCGGCCGCTCCTCCGTGTCCACGGGATGCGTCCGCGGTACGAAGCCCTCGGGCCCGCGCTCGAACTGCGTGAGCTCCGGCCGTACGAGGTGCCCGCGCGAGAGCCGTACCTGGGCGGTGCGGTAGATCGCCGCGGCCATCCGGCCCAGCGCCTGCCCGTCCTGGTGGCGGTGGACCCGTACGCCCACGTCCACCTGGGCCAGCGCGTCCAGCCCGACCGTGTGCAGCGCGTCCACCAGCAGGCCCAGCTCGACGCCGTACCCGACGGGGAACGGCAGCCGCTCCAGCAGCGAGCGGCGTACGGCGTACTCGCCGCCCAGCGGCTGCACGAAGCCGGCCAGCTGCGGCCAGTGGAGGTTGAGGAGCGGGCGGGCGACCAGCTCGGTGACCCGGCCGCCCTGGCCCGGGGTGCCCCCGAGCGGCCGGTCGTACATCGCCTTGACGAACTGCACGTCGGGGTCGGTCAGCAGCGGTCCGACGATGCCGGAGACGAAGGTGGCGGAGAAGTCCCGCAGGTCGGCGTCGACGAAGCAGACGATGTCCCCGCCGGTGGCCAGCAGCGAGCGCCACAGCACCTCGCCCTTGCCGGGCAGCGCCGGGAGGCGGGGCAGGATCTCGTCGCGGTGCACCACCCGGGCCCCGGCCTTCGCCGCGACCTCCGCGGTCCGGTCGGCGGAGCCCGAGTCGATGACGACCAGCTCGTCGACCAGGGGGACCGGCAGTCCCTCGATCAGCTCACGCCGCACGGTCTCGACGATCGCGCCGACCGTCGCCTCCTCGTCCAGCGCGGGCAGCACGACGCTGACCGTGGTCCCGGCCGCCCGTTTCCGGTCGAGCAGCTGGTCGAGCGGTCGGTCGGCGGCGGACCAGGAGCGGTCGGCCAGCCATCGCTCCACCTCTTCCAGCACCCTCAGCACTCCCTGCGTGTCGGCGATATTCGCCCTTATGTGATCCATCTCGCGGTTCGGACGGCTGTCTCAACCGCCCGGGCCTTCGGTTACAGTCTTGAACAACGCGAAGGACCACCGCATGCCGGGGGTCCCCGCGTACAAACGCACCGGCGCGCCACAGAGCGCGTGTGCCGGTGCCATACCGCTCATCCAGAGGGGCAGAGGGACACGGCCCGTTGAAGCCCCGGCAACCCTCCAGTCGGTTCTCGCGATCGCGCGTCAGCGCTCGTCAGCGAGGTCCCCGGCTAGGGAAGGTGCCAATTCCGTCTCATGGCGAAGTGCGCCATGGGGAAGATGAGGAGAAAGGGCCTCGCCATCATGGCTGCACAGACTGTCGCCACCTCTGCCCACCTTGATTCTGTCGACCTCGGACCTGCCACCGGCCTTTCCTGTCGCGAGTGCGGTACCCGCTTCGACCTCGGCCCCATCTTCGCGTGCGCCGAGTGCTTCGGACCGCTGGAAGTCGCCTACGACCTCCCGACCGGTGACCCCGAGGCCCTGCGCGCCGCGATCGAGGCCGGCCCGAACAACATCTGGCGCTACGCGCCGCTGCTGCCCGTCCCCGCGGACGTGGCGTCCAAGCCCAGCCTGAACCCCGGCTTCACCAAGCTCGTGGACGCGGCCAACCTGGCCAAGGAGCTGGGCATCACCGGCAAGCTCTACGTCAAGGACGACTCCGGCAACCCGACGCACTCCTTCAAGGACCGCGTCGTGGCCATCGCCGTCGAGGCCGCCCGCGCCTTCGGCTTCACCACCCTGTCCTGCTCCTCGACCGGCAACCTGGCCGGCGCCGTCGGCGCCGCGGCCGCCCGGGCCGGCTTCCGCTCCTGCGTGTTCATCCCGCACGACCTGGAGCAGGGCAAGGTCGTCATGGCCGGTGTGTACGGCGGCGACCTGGTCGGCATCGAGGGCAACTACGACGACGTCAACCGCTTCTGCTCCGAGCTCATCGGCGACCCGCTGGGCGAGGGCTGGGGCTTCGTCAACGTCAACCTGCGTCCGTACTACGGCGAGGGCTCCAAGACGCTCGCGTACGAGATCTGCGAGCAGCTCGGCTGGCAGCTGCCCGACCAGATCGTGATCCCGATCGCGTCCGGCTCGCAGCTGACGAAGATCGACAAGGGTCTGCAGGAGCTCATCAAGCTCGGCCTCGTCGAGGACAAGCCGTACAAGATCTTCGGCGCCCAGGCCGAGGGCTGCTCCCCGGTGTCCACCGCCTTCAAGGCCGGTCACGACGTGGTCCGCCCGCAGAAGCCGAACACCATCGCCAAGTCGCTGGCCATCGGCAACCCGGCGGACGGCCCGTACGTCCTGGACATCGCCCGCCGCACCGGCGGTTTCGTCGAGGACGTCACCGACGAGCAGGTCGTCGAGGCCATCAAGATCCTCGCGCAGACCGAGGGCATCTTCGCCGAGACCGCGGGCGGTGTGACCGTCGGCGTGACGAAGAAGCTCATCGACAACGGTCAGCTCGACCCGACGCTGACCACCGTCGTCCTCAACACCGGTGACGGCCTCAAGACCCTGGAGGCGGTGGCCGCGGACAGCGGGCAGACCGCCACCATCCGCCCGAGCCTGGACGCCTTCCGCGCCGCCGGCCTGGCCTGACCACCCTCCACGTACTACCGGAAAGGCAGTAGCGCCATGAGCGTCAACGTCCGCATCCCCACCATCCTGCGCACCTACACCGGCGGCGTCGCCGAGGTCCCGGCCGAGGGCGCGACCCTCGCCGAGGTCATCGAGTCCCTGGAGAAGAACCACCCGGGCATCGCCGCGCGCGTCCTGGACGACCAGGGCAAGCTGCGCCGTTTCGTGAACGTCTACGTCAACGACGACGACGTGCGCTTCGAGGGCGGGCTGCAGGCGGCGACGCCCGACGGCGCCGGCGTCTCGATCATCCCGGCTGTTGCCGGCGGTTGCTGATTCCCCGGATCTCTCCCGGTTCTCCCGGGTCACCGCCCAGGTGACACGCGCAAACCGAAATTGCCCCCTCCGCTAAAACGGAGGGGGCAATTCTGCTTGATTGGGCACGGTAGGGTTGGGGAAGTCCCCTCCGCTGTTTTTGCCCGCCGCATATGAACGGGCCGCGTGAGGGTCGACATCGGGCCAATGTGCGGGTGCGGTATGGGGCTTTGGCGAGATATGTCAGGCCCGAGTTGCCCTGGAGTATGGCAAATTTTCACTCTATTTCAATGTTTCTCGGTGTCCAGAATTCTCATCGGATTGACCTGTTGCAGACAGCATCCGCGCAGATACATTCAGCCTCGGTCGACGCGTTCCGACGCAAGTTCTGACCCGGGATCGTGAAGTGCGTTCCTGCGCAAGGGCCAGTAATAGGGGAGTTAGGCATGGCTCAGGGCACCGTCAAGTGGTTCAACGCGGAGAAGGGCTACGGCTTCATCGCGGTCGACGGTGGTGCGGATGTGTTCGTCCACTACAGCGCCATCCAGATGGACGGGTACCGCACCCTTGAAGAGGGTCAGCGGGTCGAGTTCGAGATCTCGCAGGGCCAGAAGGGTCCGCAGGCGGACATGGTCAAGCTCGCACTCGGCTAGTCCTGGCGCGATCGACCACCGACGCACAGTCGTCAGCGAAGACCTGGCACACCACGAGGGGCCCACATCCTTGACACGGGATGGGGGCCCCTCGTCCGTGTGCCCGGTAGTGGCGGGCCATCACCCCAAGCCGCTTGCACTCGGAGGGGTCGAGTGCTAATCATTGGCGTTAGCACTCTCCACGTGAGAGTGCTACTGAAACGAGGACCGGGTCGGTGAGGCCCGCAGGGTCCGGCGGGAAGGAACCGCCGGGCTCGCAGGCCGTCCGTCGCGGGCGCGGGCGCGGTCCTGGGAGCAATCCACCGCTGTCCGGGAGGACCACTTCAGATGGCCAAGATCATTGCGTTCAACGAGGAGGCCCGGCGTGGTCTCGAGCGTGGGATGAACCAGCTCGCCGACGCCGTCAAGGTCACCCTTGGCCCCAAGGGTCGCAACGTCGTCCTTGAGAAGAAGTGGGGCGCCCCCACGATCACCAACGATGGTGTCTCCATCGCCAAGGAGATCGAGCTCGAGGACCCGTACGAGAAGATCGGCGCCGAGCTGGTCAAGGAAGTCGCCAAGAAGACGGACGACGTCGCCGGCGACGGTACGACCACCGCCACCGTGCTGGCCCAGGCGCTCGTCCGCGAGGGCCTGCGCAACGTGGCCGCCGGTGCCAACCCGATGGCCCTCAAGCGTGGTATCGAGAAGGCCGTCGAGGCCGTCTCCGCCGCCCTGCTCGCCCAGGCCAAGGATGTCGAGACCAAGGAGCAGATCGCTTCGACGGCCTCCATCTCCGCCGCCGACACCCAGATCGGCGAGCTCATCGCCGAGGCCATGGACAAGGTCGGCAAGGAAGGCGTCATCACCGTCGAGGAGTCCCAGACCTTCGGTCTGGAGCTGGAGCTCACCGAGGGCATGCGCTTCGACAAGGGCTACATCTCGGCGTACTTCGCCACCGACATGGAGCGCATGGAGTCGTCCCTCGACGACCCGTACATCCTGATCGTCAACTCCAAGATCGGCTCGGTCAAGGACCTGCTGCCGCTCCTGGAGAAGGTCATGCAGTCCGGCAAGCCGCTGCTGATCATCGCCGAGGACGTCGAGGGCGAGGCGCTCTCCACCCTCGTCGTCAACAAGATCCGTGGCACCTTCAAGTCCGTCGCCGTCAAGGCCCCGGGCTTCGGTGACCGCCGCAAGGCCATGCTCGGTGACATCGCCATCCTCACGGGCGGCACGGTCATCTCCGAGGAGGTCGGCCTCAAGCTGGAGAACGCCGGTCTCGACCTGCTCGGCCGCGCCCGCAAGGTCGTCATCACCAAGGACGAGACCACCATCGTCGACGGTGCCGGTGACAGCGACCAGGTCGCCGGTCGCGTGAACCAGATCCGCGCCGAGATCGAGAACTCCGACTCGGACTACGACCGCGAGAAGCTCCAGGAGCGCCTCGCGAAGCTGGCCGGCGGCGTGGCCGTCATCAAGGCCGGTGCCGCGACCGAGGTCGAGCTCAAGGAGCGCAAGCACCGCATCGAGGACGCCGTTCGCAACGCGAAGGCGGCCGTCGAGGAGGGCATCGTCGCCGGTGGTGGCGTGGCCCTGCTGCAGGCTTCCGCGGTCTTCGAGAAGCTGGAGCTCGAGGGTGACGAGGCGACCGGCGCCAACGCCGTGAAGCTCGCGCTGGAGGCCCCGCTCAAGCAGATCGCCGTCAACGGTGGTCTTGAGGGTGGCGTCGTCGTCGAGAAGGTGCGCAACCTGCCGATCGGTCACGGCCTGAACGCCGCGACCGGCGAGTACGTCGACATGATCGCCGAGGGCATCATCGACCCGGCGAAGGTCACGCGCTCCGCGCTGCAGAACGCCGCGTCGATCGCCGCGCTGTTCCTGACGACCGAGGCCGTCATCGCCGACAAGCCCGAGAAGGCCGGTGCCCCCGCGGGCGGCGGCATGCCGGGTGGTGACATGGACTTCTGATCGACCCCGGCTCCGGCCACTGGTTGATCGGCTGTTCTCGAACGAGGGCGGCACCCCCACGGGGGTGCCGCCCTCGGGCGTTTCGGGAGGCGTCAGAAGCCCGAGCTGTCGACGTCGAAGCCGAAGGGGTCCGGGACGGGCAGGGCCGTACCGAAGGGCACCGTCTTGCGGAACTGGTACCCGTGCGGGGAGGGATCCGAGAAGCAGGTGATCTCGGACGCCTGCATGTCGACGATGAGGTAGACGGGGACGAGCTGTCCGTACACGTCCATGTTCCAGGCTAGCGGCGCGGGGACAGGCGTGCCCGGCCCGCGGGGCGTTCTCCGCCGATCGGGGGGTAAAACCGCTGGCCGGGGCGGGTGGGGGCGTGTGACCGTACGGCCATGGGCCATTCCGTCGCGTACCCCGTCCACCGCACCACCGATCCCGCCGAGGCGTACGCCAAGGCGCGGCTGCTGTGCGGGCTGCTGGCCCGCCGGTACGAGGAGGTGCGGGTGGGGGCCGAGCTGAGCACGGTCGAGGACGTGCGGCGGATGGCAGCGCTGCTGCCGGACGCGAGGTACGACTACACGGAGATGCGCACGCACCCGGAGACGGACGAGCCCCTCTTCTTCGAGGTGGACGTGCGGACGGCCACCGACGCGGAGCTGGCCGTCGAGGTCCCGCTCGACTTCAGCTACACGGAACTGCCGGCCGCGGTGGCCGAGGAGGAGTTCGTCCGCGCCGTGGGTACGGGCCCCGCGTCCCTCGGCTGGGAGGGCTGCTGGCCCGACGAGCCCGAACTGGGCTCGTACGCCTCGCCCAAGTACGACGGCGTGCAGCTGGTCCTCAACAGTGACGCATGCGAGTGGTCCCGGCAGGTCGGCGGGGTCCACACCGTCTACGTCCACGTCACCAAGTTCGGCGACCCGGGCCGCGCCGAGCGGCTCGCCGCCGCGATCGGCGGCAGCGTGCTGGGCGAGCCGGAGCGGGGCTGCTGAGCGATGGGAAGTTCGATGGCCTACCCGGTGTTCCGGACCGACGACCTCGCCGAGGCCCATCGGCGGGCCCGCCTGCTGTGCGCGTGGATGAAGCCGCTCGACCCGCAGATGTGGCTCGTCGCGCAGGCGCACACCGTCCAGGAGGCCCGGGCGCTGGCGGCGCTCCTTCCGACGGGCTTGTTCGAGCCGTCGTACGACTGGGACCGGGACGTCTGGTTCACGGGCGCCGAACTGCCCGGTGACGACCGGGCGCTGGCGGCCGAACTGCCGCTGACCGTGGACGCGGACGTGGCTCCGGGCCCTGTCGAACAGGCCTTCCTGCGCACGCTGGGCAGCGGAGCGGCCAGGATGCGCTGGTGCGGAGAGTGGTCCCCCGCGATCCCGTCCTGGTCGCAGGATTCGACGAACCAGCGGGTGGAACTCGACATCAACGAGGAGCATCCCGACGGCCGGCACACCGTCTACGTGCACTTCCGGTACGACGACGAGGCGGGCGCCGCCCATCTCGCGGCCGCGATCGGCGGGTCGGTGCTGGGCCCCGGGCAGCGGGGCCGCTGAGGCCGTCGCCCCGGTCCGCATAGGCTGGGTGCATGGCTGATCTCTTCGTCAAGATCTGCGGGCTCAGGACCGCGCACGATGTCGACGTGGCCGTGGCCGCCGGGGCGGACGCCGTCGGGTTCGTCTTCGCGCCCGGGAGTCCGCGGACCGTGGACGCCGCCACCGCGCGGGAGCTGGCCGCGCGGGTGCCGGACGGGGTGCTCACCGTCGGCGTGTTCCGGGGGCAGGCGGTGGCGGACGTGCGCCGGTTCGCCGAGGAGAGCGGTGTGCGCGGGGTGCAGCTGCACGGCGAGGAGGGGCCCGAGGACTTCGCGGCGCTGCGCGCCGAAGGCCGGACCCTGCTGCGGGCCACTGCCGAGCGCGTGCGGCGCTGCGGTGAGTACGGCGAGGACCTGCTGCTGCTGGACGCGCCCGACCCGGGCTCCGGCAAGCCGTGGAACTGGGGCGCGGCGGACTTCACCGCGCCCGAGGGGCGCTGGCTCCTCGCGGGCGGGCTGAACCCGGGCAACGTGCGGGAGGCGCTCGCGGCCACCGGGGCGTGGGGCGTGGACGTGTCCAGCGGGGTGGAGCGGGAGCGCGGCGTGAAGTCGCCGGAGCTGATCCGCGCGTTCATCGAGGCCGCCCGGGCCTGACGCCGCCCCTGGGGTGCGGCCGTCTGCCGGGTGCGGGCCGTCTTCCGGGCGCGGGCCGTTTGCCGGGTGCGGGCTGTCTGCCGGGCTCTGCCCGGACCCGCGCCTCAAACGCCGGCGGGGCTGGAGATGTGGGCCCGTGCCTCAGTGGGTGGCGGGGCTGGATGTGGCGG
>NZ_JBIAVW010000043.1:0-32654 GCF_042894785.1 Streptomyces sp. NPDC001502 | reverse complement strand
TCGAGGGCAACCCCTTGAAAGCCATACCCGGCGTCTCTGGGCCTCTGGACCTTACGACGGCCCGTGCAACCCACCAACAACGTAGGACCCCTTGACCGCTCCGCCCGGCACCCCCCCCGCCGGTCGGGGCGCGGCCCCGACCCGGCCACCCCGGCCGGTCGGGGCTCTTTCCGCTCCTCGGGCCGTGGCCGTCCCCGGCACCGCACCGTGCCGGACGGGCCGTCGGCCCCCGGGTACCGTCCTCCGGGCCACTACCGCTTCGGTGCCGCGTCGGCGAGCTCGCGGGCCGGCGTCTCAGTTCACAACGAGGCGCCAGCCGAGGAGAACGGCGATAAGCGCGACAGCCGGCAGTGCTCCCGCCCTGGGCCGTGCGGAAGCCGTGCGATTTGACCGGGCGGCCGGTGCGAGCTGTGGTGACTCCTCGTTCTCCTGGTGAGCGGGAGGTGCGGGCGGGGCGGCAGTCCACTGCTAACCGGCCCCTGGTCTGCCTCCCCGGGTGCCCGGGGAGGCAGACCCGCCGCTTACGGGGTGATGATCACCTGGTACCACTCACTATCGAGGATGCGGTCGGACTGCACCGCCCGCCCCAGCTCGCCACCCGCAGCAGTGTTGTCCTTATTGTCGACATGGGCTCGGATGCAGGGCGCGTTGGGCGGGGTGCCCCGGTCGACGGTGACGCCCGCGACGTCCCATACGCCGCCGATCTGGCGCGGGGTGATGTCAATACACTGCGCACCGTCATTCCCGCCCTGCCAGGACCTGGCGAAGGGGTACTCGTCGCAGGAGTCGTTGGGGACACCGGTGGCGCCCCGCACGAAGCGCTGCGGCCCACGGTCACAGGTCTTGGCACGCCTCTTTTCGGCGTCCGGGTCAAGAGGGTCGATAAACCGCGACAGCAGGTGGTCGGCGTCGCCGAATCTGCCCGTGAGGTTCTTCTGCGCCCACTCGTAGGCGACGGCCGCCCCCCGGTATTTCGACTTCGAGAACGTCACATTGGGCGTGTGCCCCATGACGATGCAGCCGGGGACGGGGCTGGTGTCGCCGATCGTCGCGTCACAGCGCACGGTGGGGCCGTCGAAGATCGCACTGTCATACCCGGGAACGCCGGTGGCGCCGAGGGCGGCGCCGTCCACAAAGTAGGTGACATTGATGTGGGAGATGTCCGTCTTGGCGGCGACACTGGACCTGTACGTGATGGTGCCCTGCACAATGTCACCCCCCTTTTCCACGACCGCGTGCGCGCCGCCCCAGGCCGGCCCCGCCGTGCTGCACATGCCGCTGCACGTGGCATTCACGGCCACATCCACGGCGGACACGCTGTCGTCCATGTCGCCGGGGACAGCGATGATGTTCTCGGTCCACTGCCCCGTGTAGGAGTCGAGCGTGCCCACGGCATCGACCACGATGTGGGCTTCGCCGATCTTCACGTTCTTGTCGTTGAGGAGGATGTATTTGAGGGGCATCCGTGTGCAGTAGGCGTGCCGGTTGGAGACGACACGTTTACTGGAGTGTTCGAGGCAGAGCTTGAGCGCCTCCCCCGGATCGGAGGGGGCGAAGGCGGGGGCGAAGTCGGCGACGGGATCCGCCTCGACACAGGTCCACGCCGCGCCTTGGCTGCGCGCGGCGGATCCGTCGGCCGCGGCCGTGCAGTGGCCCTGGGGAGGCACCGAGCTCGCGGGGGAGGCTGTGGCCGGTGAGGTGCCCACGGCGCACAGGGCTGCGGCGAGGGCGAGCGAAGCTAACGCCGCCAGGCCGCGTCTGACGTGTTTCACAAAGTGGTCCCTTCCTTCGGTGGCCCCCATGCGGGCACACCGGAGGAATGGAACCGGGCAACTCCCGTTCATGCCAACTGAGAACGCGACAGTTCTTGATCTTGTTTGGCCAGTTGTGGTATAGACCTGCCGCATCCGGCGGGGCTAATTTCACTCACACTCACCTCACAGACCACACAGGGGGAAACAACGATGCGCCGCACAACGACCCGCCTGAGCCGAGGGCTGGGAGCGCTCATAGCCACCGCGACGGCCGCCGTGGGCCTGGCCGCCACCCCGGCCGCAGCCACCCCGGCCGCCTCCGGGCAGACGGTCCAGCCCGGCCAGACCTGTACCGCAGCCGATCTCGGTACCCGCCACCCGATCATCAAGAGCGCCGAAGTCACCCCCACCATCACGCACTTCAAGGGCTGGTACGTCACCGAGGGCTCGACCGGTAACCAGAGCGTCAACACGAACACCACGGAGACCATCTCCGTCTCCGTCGGTCTCAACGGCAGCGTTCAGGGCAGCTTCGCCGTCGAGGCCCTCGGCTCCGTCGGCGCAAGCCTGGGCCTGAACGTCCAGGTCAACTACACCCGCACATCCAGCACCTCCCAGTCGATCTCGTGGAACTTCCGCCAGCCTGGCTACTACGGCCTGTACGAGGGAACGAAGAAGGTCACCGGCACGTACGGCAGCCTCAACTGCAACCGCTCGGATGCGGGCGGCCTGAAGTGGACCGAGGGCCCCGACACCGGCAGCTACACCACCTTCACCACCCTCGAAGAAGGCGCGGTGCGCTGCGAGGACAAGGTCCCCGCCAACAGCATCATGCGCAAGGCCCAGGGCCTGTTGGACTGCGGCTCTCCCGCCGCCACCGCGAAGCACCCGGCAGGTCCCGTCCCCTCGGCCAGGGCCGACCAGGCCAAGCACGACGCCGACAACGCCGCAACAGCCGCCAAGGCCGCCCAGAGCATGAAGGCCACCCAGGCCGCCAAGCCCGCCCCGCGTGCCGCCCTGAACTGCCAACCCGGCGCCTACAAGATCGACGTTCCCGGCAAGCCCCTGAACTGGAGTGCACCGCTCCTGGCCAACGATGGCATCCGCCTGCGCGAATCCAGTTTCTTCAGCGCCCACCTGGACAACTGGCGGCTGTGCAACGTGACGGAGCACAACGGGGTCATCGAGGCGTCTCTGTGGAACTGGGGCAACGGCGGATGCGCGACCATCCCGGCGAGCATCGCCAACCAGGAGCAGGCCTACCTGACAACGGCCACCTGCGGGGAGGACGACCTCCAGCGGTTCTACATCTACCGCGATGTACCCGGCAGCTCGAAGATCGGTCTGCAGAACAAGTACACCGGCTCCATGATGGGCCACGACCGGTACGCGGACGGGGAGCTCATCCGCCAGTACTCCAGCGGCAGGCAGGACGGCACGGGTACGTACACCCTGACCGGAGTCTGACAACCCCCACCCCGTGAGCGCGGCCCCGCACGTGAACCCCCGGCCTCCCGGTTCCGTGCGGGGCCTTCCGCGTCTCTACCCCGAACCCGGCCTCGGGGACTGGTGCCTACCGGCCCAACTGCACCGGTTGTTGGAGTCGTGGGGGTGTGGGCGGGTTCGCGGGCGGGGCAGAGTCGGTGGTGTGATCCGGCCGGTCTGCCGGCGGGGGCCTGCGAGAGGGTGGTGCGGTGGTGGAGTGGGACTGGTGGACGGTGGATTTCGGGGACGCGCACGCGGGCGCGGTGGGTGTCCTCATCGGCGGGAGCGAGCCGGGTCCGGTGTATTTCGATGTCGGGAGCGGTCCGGACGTGCCGTCGACGAAGCACTGGTCGGCGTACGACGGCCGGTACCGCCGTCCGCGCGCGGAGGTTTTGCGGGCGGTGTGTGCGTGTGGATGGCGCGGCGCCGCCGAGTACCCGTTGGACTGGGCGGCGGTCGGTGACCGGCCCCTGTACGAAGCGGACGTCGACGTTTCGGGGCCGCTCGCGGACTGGTCCGCGCACCTGTCCGTGGTCCGGGAGGCGGCCGTGCCGCTGCCCGAACCGCTGGCTGCGCTCCTGGTGGAGATGGCCGAGCGGCTGACCGTAACGGCAGTGGACGCGCCGCTGGCTGCGCTGCGTGCCGCCGGTGTGCTGGAGCGGGTGGCGGCCCGGGTGGGGCGGGAGGCCGCTGGCGCGCTGTGTGACGACGGCCTGTCTGCCGAAGCGGTGGCCACCGGGCTAGGGACCACATACTCGAAAGCCCTGTTCATGCTCCTGGCCGCGCAGGACAGGTGACGCCGCGCGTCACAACATCGGCTCTGTTGGCTTTCGGTTTCGCTGGAGCGGATTCCGGTCCGCGGGCTGGGCGGGTCCTTGCTGCGGGCGCCTGTCTGCCTGGGGCCGGTCGGTCTTGGGCCGGTCGGTCTGGGGTCATGCCGAGTATGCGGGGCTGGTGTCGGGCTGGTGGGCGTGGTGCGGGTATCGGGTGCTGGGGTCGAGGGCGAACCTGAGGGACAGTGCCATGGCGGTCGAGTGGTTTCTGATGGCGGCAGTGGCTTGGTTGAGTCGCCGCCGTTCGGTGGCGGGTACGGCCACGGCGATGCAGGAGGGCCGGCCGGGCAGTATCAGGGGGCTGGCCGCGCAGATCTCGCGCTCGGAGTATTCCTTGAAGTCGTACTGGAGCGGAGAAAGATCGAACGAGCGGAAGAGCTCGTCTGGGTCGGTGATCGTGTGGCCGGTCAGCTTCATGGGCTGGTAGCGGGACAGGTGGTCGAGGCAGGCGTCGCGGTCGAGTTGCGCGAGGTTGGCCTTGCCCAGGGCGCTGGCGTGAGCGGACTCGCGGAAGTCGACGTGCTCGACGACGGTGGGGATTCCGGGCTGGGCGGCTTCGTGGGAGACCTGGATGTCGCCCTCGGTGTATGCGCCGATGTAGATCGCGCCCTGGGTCTGCTGGCTGAGTTCGTCGAGGAGCTCCTGCACCACGTGGTGGCCTGCGGCGATGGCCTGGAGGACCGGACCGGCCGTGTGGCCGCCGTCTTTGCCGGTGGTGACGAAGTGGTGTTCGCGAAGCCATGAGACTACCTCGGCGGTCTGGCGGGTCGGCAGACCGCTGCTGCGGGCGAGGACAGACAGGCCGACAGGCGCGTTCGCGCTCTTCAGGAGGTGCAGGATGTCCAGGCGCCGCAGAACCGAATCGGTGTTCTGGCTGCCACGGCTCACGCGGGATGTCCACGGGACACTCGTCACGTGCGGCCGGAGGACAGCCGTCGGACAGCGGGGGAAAGGCTGTTCGGAAGGGCCGTGCACGCTGGTGGTCTTGTGGTCGGGCTGTGACTCGGCGGCCGTATCCGGGTACGGCTCGGCATCCCCGTACGGCCAGGCCTCCGCCGGGGTGATGAGGGCGGAGGCGACCTGCATGCGTTGCCACAGGGGCCGGACGTCTTCGGGTTGTCCCCGCAGAGCGGTTGCCAGGGCGGCGACGAACGGCCAGTCGGCCAGGTCCTGCTCGGGCCGGCTGGTCATCATGGCGCGCGCTACGCGGCGTGGGGTCAGGAGTGGGTGCTGGAAGCAGATGTCGTCCGGGGCGGGGGAGGCTGCCGCGATCCACATGCCGCGCAGCGCCGCCTGCAGGGATGAAGCGGCCTGCAGGAAGTCGTCCGGGCCCGGCAGTGCCACGGGCTTGATACCCAGCGCTTTTTCCCACAGGGGCCGGAGATCGGCCGGGTCGGTCCTGCACAGTTCCGCGATCGCCTTGACGACCCTCCACTTCGGGTGTCGCCTGCCCAGCAGGATCAGGGAGAGCAGGGACGGCGACACGCCGACCTCTTGAGCCAGCCACCGCTGGGTGTGTCCGGAAGCGCGGTGCAGATGCGAGAGGGCTGTCGTGAGCTGGTAGGCGGGGTCACCGGGCAGGGCGGGGCCGGCGGGTCCGCCGGTCCCTATTACCGCGTCAGGAGAAGAGGTTGGGCGCGGAGCACGCAGCTGCGGCGGCCGGGGCCCGGGTGCCGAGCCGCGCTCGGCGCGCCGGCGCAGAACCCTGGCGACCTCCTCGTCGCCGTATTTGGTCCGTGCGGTCGAGACGGACACGGACAGCATCTGGCCGGTGTCCGCCCACGCCGCCCCGTACTCGGCTGCCTGGCGGACAGCGACTGCCCTGAGGTCGGCCAGGTCCCGTTCCATCCGCAAGACCTCCGCGACCAGTTCCAGGGGACGTGCCGGATCAGGGAACTGACTGCGCTGCAGGGCGGCGTTCGACCTGGCCAGGACCGACTTCGCGATCCGGACGACGTCTTCGTCGTGATTCCGGGAGTAGCAGAGCACCGCCTTCTGCCGTGCCCGGTAGGCAGCGGTACGGCAGTCCGTGCCGCAGTACTCCGGCGGCCGCCCTGTCGGCTTCGGACGGTCGAACTTGTTCTTGCAGTGCGCACAGATGATCTTCGGCGCAGCCTTCTGAGGCATACGTTTCCTAACGGACATACCGGGGGTGGCGAATTGTGAGTCGCGCCACCCCGGTTTCTTTGCGGCAGCCCCTCAAGGCGCTGGACCCCTGAGGGAGGAAGAAACGGCCCACTCGTCACAGCGCAGCCGTGACGAGCGGGCCGGCCGACAGCCTCAGGCTGCGATTTCCGGAACGCGGCGCAGGGTGGTCCAGAGCTGAATACGCCGCACTGACCAGGATGAACGCCGTGCATAAGCCAGCAGAACAGGCAGGAGCACGAGCAGGGACGGAGCCTGCGCGGGGGCGAGAATGAGGATCACGCCGATGAAAGGCACTGCCAGGAACGGCATCAACTGAACGTTGACACATTTGTCGATGGCCCCGGAGGACTGGGCCACCCCTTGAGGGGGCATGCTACGGTCGAAACCGCTGCTCAGGGCCATGACGTGCTCGGCAGACCCTCGGATAAAGGACATTGCGCTCCCTTGTTCGAGACGGTGATGAGGAGAGCCCCTGCTTCTTGGTTGATGGCCGGGCAGGGGCCTCCGAATTCGAGACACTAATCGGTCCGGAGACGGCCGGCCGCTGGTCAACGTGAGAAACCAGCAGGTGCAGCAAGCTGAGCCGATAAAGCACCAAGCTGAACATACGAAGTGCTCAGAATTGATCAAATCCTCGATTCCGGTCCGCAGGGGCTGCCGCTGACCTGGTGTGCTGGGGAGCAACGGGCCGCAGGCCCCACCCGGCCGGTTGCCCAGAACCAGCCGGCCTCCCTGGTCGCGGTGACGGCGCGTTCGAACCGGCTGAAGGAAGGCCAGGGTCGCGTCGCCGGGCGGCGCTGCGCCGGTGTGGCACCGAGTGGACGGCGACGAGGATCCGTTGGCCTTGCAGTGGACGAGGCGGAGCGGGACCGGTTGTGAGACGTCCCGGCCAGCTGTGGCGGCACCGACGTGAGCTCACCCCCGCCCCGTAGGGCTACACAGGCCAAGGGCCCGCACCCTGGCGGGGTGGCAGCCCTTCGTCATGTGCGATCTCTCGGGCTGGTGTCAGTGGTGGTGAGTGTCAGTGGCTGGGGCCGTGCTCGGTGGCCTTTGCGGCTGGTCAGAGATGTGTCGAGTGGTCCCCGGACAGCCACGCCGACCACACCCGGTCCGGCGGGACGTGGCGGCTGGTCTCCAGTGATGGCCACTATCATGCGGTGATCAAGTCTGTATTCTCCGTTGGAGAGAGCGCCACAGCGTGAGTTGCGAAGGCCACCCGCACTGCTTTGGCAGAGCGGGTGCGGCTGGTTGTGGCATGGGCGCTGATGGGTAGAAGTCTTCTAGGGGGATACAGCTTATGGCTGGAAAGATCGGAAAATTCGTGGCGGCTGCGGCGGCTGCGGCGGCGCTGGTGACGTTTGCGGGGAGCCCCGCAAGTGCGGGCTCCATGGCGTACAACACGCGCAGTGTCTGGTTGAACGGCAATCCGAAGTACACCGACCAAAACGCGTGTGTGAATCGGACCATATGGCTGAAAACTAGCGACTACACGTGGAAGATGTTCATGGACGGGGGCTACACGACCCGCGAGATATACCTGGAGGCGGGGGACTACTACTGGGTCGACTGCATCGTCCCCTTCAACGGCCGCTACGCACAGTATTCCCGTCTGTCCAAGGTCGGTTCGGAGCCGGCGCACATCAACTCTGACGGGTTCCGCCAGCCGGCGGGCACGTACACCTTCGGCTCGACACTCCTCCCGTTCGATCAGTAGGCCTTGGGACCCCGTTTCACGGGGTCAGCCTCCCGCGCTCCGCGCGGGAGGCCCTCGGGCTCGCGGAGCGGGCCCGTTCGGGTGGAGCGCAGCGAAGCCGCAGCGCAGGACTCCGGCCTGGTGATGCGCGCTTGTCAGCCGCCCGCGTCAGCCGCCCGCGTCAGCGGGCTGGTCCTGGAGGCGGAGCCGGAAGAACCCGGGGTGGGGAAGCGGAGCGGACCCGCCCAACGTCCTCTCCTCGAACCTGGCGGGGCAAGCCCTCAGGCGCGATCCTGGGCAAGGCCGCCCCGTTGCTGGGGGCGGACGACAGGAGCAGCACAGCCGGGCTCGCCCGCCCTGCGACCGTCAGGCCACCCACTCGAGTCCGAGCTCCGCGAGTTGTGCGAGCTGCTCCGCGCTGAGCTTGGTACGCCTGCTCTTGGTGTTGCTGAGCCATACTCCGAGCTTCACGGCGTGCTCCTGGCCGTCGACGACCACGGTCTCCACGTGTGCCTTTAGGGACCGTCAGAGAGCCCGTACGGGCCTTGTACCGCCCAGGCCGCAACGCCCCGCTCGAAGGCCCCAGAACCGCCCTTGCGGGCTTTGGCGGGTGTCTCCTGCTCCGGCGGTAGGGGCTGGATGCCGAGTCGTTCCAGGCGCTCGCGCTGCCGCCTGCCCACACCGGGTGCTGACGCTGCTTCTGGAGCCATCGTCCGATGTCCATGCCGTGGACCGTGACGCCCGGCTCGATGTGCGCGGCGGCGGTTTCCTCGGAGAGCATTTCGCGTACGGCGGCGTAGTGCCGCTGGCAGTCCGGGGCCCAGGCCGGATTCCAGTCCGGATCGATCGCGGCGAGTGCCGCTCCCGCTCCCGCACCCGCGGCTGCGGCTGGCGCCGCGAGGGACGTGCTGGCCGAACGCATGGGCTCGGCCGGTGACCCATGGGCCGCACCCCCGCCGGGTCCCCGCTCCCGCGCCCGCTCAGGCCGCCACCCCCGCGCCCGCTGCGCCGCGGTTCGTGGGGAGGCCGCCGATTCGTGGGCTGCGCCCGCGAGTACGGACGCGAAGCGCTCCTGGGGCCCCCTGACCGAAGCTGAAGCCTGCAGGTCAGCAGGGGTCCGGCAGAGCATGAGCGCGGTCGGGTCCAGCGCGGACAACGCCGCCGCCGAGTCCTTCAACGCAACCTTCAAAAGAGAGACGCTCAAAGGCCGGAAGGGCTGGTCGAGCGAGCGCGAGGCCAGGCTCGACGCCTTCCGCTGGCTGACCCGATACAACACCCGACGTCGGCATTCCCGCCTCGGTCAGCGGTCTCCGATCGCCTTCGAGAACGCCTTCCAACTGACGTCAACTACCCTGACCCGAGCCGCATAGACGTGTTCAAAATCCGGGGTCAAGGCCCCGGGCCTGGCTCACCCTCTGCCAGCGCACCGACTGGTACGGGACCACGGAGCTGCTCATCACGACCGCCCTGCGCTGCCAGGGGGCCCGGTACCGCCCCGAGGCCGACACGATCCGTACGGCCCGCAACGCGCATGCCTGCTGGCACCTGCTCCGCAAGGAGTCCCCGGAGAAGGCCGCCGACCTCGCGGACCGCCTGGCCGACATGCTCGCCATCCTCGGCGAGTACTACCGCCGCCACGACGTACTCGCCTGGACCGAAGCGGTATCCGCTTCCGGCTGACCGGACGTGCGATCGACGCCCTGACGCCGGGTGTCGCTCGTCCGAGGCGGTTTCGAGGCGGGGCCGTGTCGCATCTGCGGGCCCGGCATTGACCGGGCATGACCACGATCAAGCGCGCGGCGGTGGCCGCGCTGGCAGTGGTGGCGGTGGCGGCGCTCGCCGCTCCCACCGCCACGGCCGCCCCGACCTACCGGTGCGCGAGCAGCACGAAGGACATTGACGACAGCGGCTATGACGGGCCGTGGCCGGACAACTGGAAGGTGACGGTGCAGACGTGCGCGGCCCGGTCCGGCGGCACCGTGTACGCGTACGCCGAGGTGAAGTGGGACGGCCCGGCGTTCCGTGAGGTGGACGACCCGACGATCTTCGACGGGGCCAAGCTGCGGTTGCAGATCAAGCAGTCCCGGGAGGGCACCGACCCCGTGGTGGTCGAGCGTGATTTCCCTGGGCTCGAAGAGCGGCTGGAGGACAGCACGGCAGGCGCGAACTACGACGGCCACTATCGAACGCCGACGATCAGCCACCGGGCCGGCCGCGGAGCGCTGGGAGACTCGGTGCTGTTCCTGGACTGGCACGGCGACGGACGCGGCTACCAACGCCACGACTACACCGGGTCCCCGACCGTCTGACCTGTGATCAGTCGCCGGAGGAAGGCACGTCGTCCTGGCCGTGGGCCAGGATCGGCAGGAGTGCCTCGGAGGCGTCGCACACGGTGCAGGCCGTCGTGCCGGGGCGCGCGAGCGCGTCGAGCGCCTGCATCGTGCCGAGCGGGTGCGCGCGGTCGGTGGTGTTCCGGCAGCCCTCGGCGTGGACGGTGGCCGGGCGGCCGTGGGCGCGGCCGTCGAGCAGCCACGCCCACCGGGTCGGCGCCGAGGTATGGGTACGGGGGTGGGCGGGGATGCGGCCGAGGTCGACCCCGGGCAGCGGGCGCAGCTGCTCGGCGGTGACCCACGTGCTGTACTCGGCCGGCTCGACGCCGCCCCCGGCGGCCGTCTGCCAGAGGGGGACGCCGATGCGGTACATCCATAGGCCGGAGTCGAGTTGCTGGCGTTCGTAGAGCCGTACCCGCTCGATGGCCTGCCCGTCGGGGAGGACCAGAGTGATCGGGGCCGACGGGGAAGGGGCCACGGTCAGGGGTGGGCCGGCTGTTCCTGCCGGGCCTGCTGGCACTGCTTGCAGAGGGGGTTCCCGCCCACCCCGTAGCGGCACGTGGAGGTGTGGCACCGGGCGCAGGGGCCGGTCTGGCTGGGTGCCCAGGTGGCGACCTGCGGGCGGGGCGTGGTGGTCTGCTCGTTCATGCTGCTGCTTCCCCGTCCGCCGGTGCGGAGGTGTGGGTGCGGGCGGCGCGCCGCAGCTCGACGCCGCCGGCCCGCCAGGCGGTGGGGGCCGCCCAGTAGGGATGGGTGCACAGGGTTCCGGAGAGGGCGATCAGCCGACGCCGCAGCACGGTCGTACCGGCCCCGGCGGGGGCCTGCGCGAGCTCGGCGTACGTCTGCTGCCACGCCCTTTGGAGCGTGATCAGGTCTTCGGAGAAGCGGAACGGTGGTCTCACACCTCTAGTGAAACATGTGTTCGATTTCCTCCGCGAACACCACGCTCCGGTCATCAGCCGTAGGTGTGACTGAGCACCGTAGCTGGACAGTCTGAGCACGGCATTCGCATGGGGATCTTGGTGTGCCCGCCGGGTCGGTTGTGGCCGGACTGGCGGGCGCCTCTGTTCCGGTGCCTCGGTCCGGCGGGGAGGGCCGGATCTGTCACGCGGAGCGGCGCCCTACCGATCAAGCCCCGCAAGCGTTCACGATGCTGCTGTGGACATTGCTACCGTTCTCGCCTCCTGCGGCACTGCTGTCGTCGGGCTTGCTGGAATCGTTGCCACGCACCTTGCTGGCCGCCGACAGCAGCAGACAGCGATCGAAGTGGCGCGCCTGCAAATCCAAAGCCAGGAGCGCCTTGCTCTTGAGGACCGGAAGCAGCAACGACTCGAAGCGATCTACGACAGGCTGCTGACCGAGTTCGAACGCGACGATCAGCAGGTGGCTGGCTGGCGATTGCGGGACGACCAGGAGGGGCTCCTGCGCATGTCGGTGTGCATGAGTGAGCCTGTCGATAGCCTGGTCCGCCGCTGGTATAGCGAGCCGGATCCGCATGAGCGCCGAGCGATTGCCCAGCGCGCCAGGAGCCAAATGCGCCGGGAAATGATCGGGCAAGACGACGGGGCCAGTCTCCATCCCTACACCGACGAGGACCCGCCGCCAGCCACAGCCTGAGTCTTCTGCTCAGCCTTCTGGGTTTTTGCGCTGCTGTGCTTGTGGTCTTCCGAGACCGCGACGGGCGAGGACCCGGCGGGCCGGGTAGGTGTGGGGTGGACGGTGACGCATCCCGAGGCCGCGAGCAGCGCGGTAAGGAGCAGGGGCAGGGGCCAGCGACGCATGCCGCCACCGTGCCGCACAAGCCCCCCCGCAGGGCGCCTTTGACCGGCCCGCTGCGCCCCTCGGATGGATGATGCGACGGGCCGCCTGCAGGGCCGCCTCCGGCTGGTCTGGCGGACCCTGGAAGAGGGGCAGACAGCCGTGACGGAGGCCCCTGTGACGCTCAGACCGCCGGTGGAGCCGATGCTGGCGCAGGCCGCGGAAGCCGTGCCGGGCCCGGCCGCTGTGCGGGCGGGGGTGGCGTACGAGCAGAAGCTGGACGGTCACCGGGCGCTGCTGTTCACCGCGGCCGGCCCGGGTGGCACGGTGTTGGTGCAGACCCGTCGCGGGGCGCTGGTGCAGGACCGGTGGCCGGACCTGGTGGCGGCCGCGGAGGCGCAGTTGCCGCACGGTCTGGTCCTCGATGGCGAGCTGGTCGTCTGGGACATCGAGGCCGGCCGGTTGTCGTTTGAGGCGTTGCAGCGCCGGGCCGCCACCCGAGCCCGCGGCGCCCTGACCCTGGCCGCCCGGTGGCCGGCCTACTTCGTCGCCTTCGACCTCTTGCAACACGACGGCCAGGAACTCCTCGCCCGCCCGTACGCCGAGCGGCGCGAACTGCTGGAGAACCTGTTCTCCGAGCACGCCCTGACGGCCCCGTGGACGCTCTGCCCGCAGACGACGGACCTGGCCAAGGCACGGGAATGGCTGGAGTCCTGGACGGACGTGTCCGGGGT
This sequence comes from Streptomyces sp. NPDC001502, assembly GCF_042894785.1. Lineage (NCBI taxonomy): Bacteria > Bacillati > Actinomycetota > Actinomycetes > Kitasatosporales > Streptomycetaceae > Streptomyces > Streptomyces sp. NPDC001502. The sequence goes on along the minus strand of NZ_JBIAVW010000043.1, from coordinate 19,919 downwards.
GGAGGGGATCCTGATTAAGCCCCTGAACAGCCGCTATCTGACCGGGTATCGCGGCTGGACCAAGATCAGAAGGCGGGACACCACGGAGATGATCGTCGGCGCGATCACCGGCACCCTGACCCGCCCGCAACTCCTCGTCCTCGGCCGCCACGACGAAACGGGCCGGCTGCGTGCGGTCGGCCGGACCGTACCGCTGCGCCCGGACGCCGCCCGGCAGGTCGCCGAGCACCTCACCGCGGCCGCGCCCGGGCACCCGTGGGAGGGCGTGCGCTTCTCGGCGACGTGGGGGAGCCGCGACGTCCTCGACACCACCCTGGTCCACCCCGCCCTGGTCGCCGAGGTCAGCGCCGACCGCGCCATCGACCACGGCGGCGTCTACCGCCACCCACTCCGTTTTCAGCGGCTGCGCCTGGACGTGGGGCTCGAAGACGTACCCAGGTTCGGCGAGGGTCCGGCGACGGCCGCCGGCTGACCGGGCGGGGGTCGGGTGCAGTGGCGTTTCGCCGGTGAACCGTGTGCGCGGGCGGGTGAACCGGGCCGGGCTGGCCTGTTGCTGACGGTGCGGCGGCCGGTACAACCGGCCCATGATGATCATGAAGCGGTCCGCTGTCGCGGTCGCCGCCCTTGCCCTGACCCTGATTCTGCCCACGGCCGCGCACGCGGCCGCACAACCCGCCGCCCCGGCTCCGGCCGTGGCCGTCGTGCCGCAGGTGCTGCCCATCGGTGTCGCGGTGTCCGCGCTGCCGGTCGCGGTAGAGGACCGCACCGGCTACCAGCGGACCTCCTTCAGGCACTGGAACGCCGGCGACATCCCGGCCGACGGCTGCAACACCCGCCAGGAGGTCCTGCTGGCCGAGGCGGTCGTGTACCCGGAGATCGGGCCGGGCTGCACCCTGACCGGGGGAGTGTGGTGGTCGTACTACGACGAGCGGGAGGTGACGCCGGCCGGTGCGCTGGACATCGACCACATGGTCCCGCTCGCCGAGGCCTGGGACTCCAAGTAGGCGGTGTTGCGCTGGTTGCATCATTCCGCCTGGCCCTGCAAGGGCCCTGGCCTGGCCGGGGAGGGCGAGCCTGTCACTCGTCTCGGTGACGGCTAGGCTTTCGGCCTCGCACGATCCCACTTCGACGCCACGATGTTGCATCTGATGCAATCGTGGGAGCGGGCGTGGATGCAGTCGATGTGCCGGGCGCGATGCGCTTGGTGATGCCGGGCAATGTTCGAGCCCTGGACCCGGCGCCTGCGATGTTCGACGCGATGCTCGCGGGCTGGACGCGGCAGCAGCAGAGCCGCCTTCTGGCGCGGAAGACGATCGCCGACCGGATCAGTCTGGTACGGCGGTTCGCCCTGTTCAACGGCACGTACCCGTGGGAGTGGACCGCGGAGGATGTCGAGGCCTACTTCTCCGCCCAGATCTCCGGCCCGTTGCCGCTGGCGCACTCCACGGTGCGTGGCCAGCAGAGCGACCTGCGCCTGTTCTGCACATTCGTCACCGATGCCCGCTACGGCTGGGCGGCCGCCTGCCTGGAAGAGTTCGGGCGAGCACCGGTCCAGGTCTGCCACGACTGGAACACCGCCGACCACGTCGCCGACTACGAGGGCCGGCCCGGACGTCGCGCCCTGACCTACGACGAACTCCAGGCTCTCTTCGACGCGGCGGACGAGCGGGTCGAGTCCATCCGCCGACGGGGTCGCAAGGGCGTGCTGTCGGCCTGGCGCGATGCCGTGCTGCTGAAGGCGGTGTACGCGTACGGGACCCGCAGGCGCGAGACCGCGATGCTGGACCTCCACGACCTTCGGCACAACCCGCGGGCGAAGGCCTACGGCAGGTTCGGCGCCCTGGAGGTCCGCTTCGGGAAGGCCTCGCGGGGCAGCCCGCCCAAGCGCCGCACGGTGCTCACCGTCCCGGAGATGGACTGGATCGTGCCGCTGCTCACGGAGTGGACCGCCGAGGTCCGGGCCGGGTTCGGGGTGGGCGGGCATCCGGCGCTGTGGGTGACCGAGCGCTGCGGCCGGATCAGCCTGCGGCGCCTGGACGAGGTGTTCTCCTTGGTCCGGGATCTGGCCGGGCTGCCGGACGAGCTGGAACTGCACTGTCTGCGGCACACCTACATCACGCACCTGATCGAGTTCGGGTACCCGGAGCGGTTCGTGAACCCACCGCTCCGCCAGCTCCCTCGCCCGGGCCCTGACCGGACACGGCATCCCCATCCGTCCGTCCCGTGCGACCGCCCTGATTCAGCTTGCTGAGGAGATGCCGCCCGCGGTCCTGGCCCCGCTCCTGGGGCTCCACGTCATCACCGCGCTGCAATGGCGCCGCCGAGCAGCGACCGACTGGACCGCCTATCTCCAGGCACGCCAGCGCGCCCTCGCGGACAGACGACCGTCGTCCGGGCCGTGATCGTTTCTTCGGTGAAAACGGCCACCCAGCCGGGTGAGTTGCCCCACGACCCCCTTCCGCCCGGTGCGACCCCCGGCTACAAACCGGATCATGATCATCAAGCTGATGCGGCGCGGTCTTCCCGCCCTTGCGCTCGCCGCCCTGCCCCTGCTCGCCACCACCCTCCCCGCGGCCGCCGACACACCGGCCACTAAGAAGACGACCCTCACCGAACTCGTGCCGGTCCAGGGCACGGCCGGGGTGCGGGCGCCGCTGCCGTTGTTCGAGGCCATCGACAGGCTCCCGGTCGCCGAGGAACACCGCGCCGGCTACAAGCGGGACCTGTACAAACACTGGAACCGGGGTCTGAACGCGACGGACGGCTGTGACACCCGCAAAGAGGTCATCCTCGCCGAGGCCGTCGGCGCCCCGCAGGTCGCGGCTGGCTGCAAGCTGACAGGTGGAACCTGGCGCAGCGCATACGACAACCTGGTCGTCACCGACGCGGCCCGCCTCGACGTCGACCACTTCGTCCCGCTCGCCGAGGTCTACGACTCGGAACAGACCCCGTGGAGTGCGGCCCGGCGGGAGGCGTACGCGAACGACCAAAACAGCCCGGACACGCTGATCGCGGTCTCCGCCGCCTCCAACCGGTCCAAGAGCGACAAGGACCCTGCCGAGTGGCTGCCCTCGGACGGCTCCTACCACTGCACTTACGCCGCGACCTGGGTCGGCACGAAGTTGCGCTGGGACCTGGCCGTCGACGAGGCCGAGCGGCAGGCCCTCCTCGGACTCGCCGAAGACTGCTCCACTACCACCGTCGTCTACGAGCCGGCCGCGTAGAAGAGGGCCGGCTTCCGTCTTGTTGCCCGGCAACCGGGCAACAAGACGGGGTATGCATCTGGCCGCACTCGGGGGCGTATCTCCACGGCCTGGCATATTGCGCAGAAACCTGTACCGGCATGCGGTTTATCCGCAATGGAAAATGTGACCAGTGTGAATTCATTTAGGAAGTGAAGGTGAGAAATAGCATGAAGCTGAGGACGTTCTTCGCTCAGCATCCATCGCTATGTGCGACACGGTGAAAAGGTGGAGTCGAGTGGCCGCTGGCCGTGACAATCTGCTGGCCTCGCTAGGTCCTTTTGAGTGGAGGTACACGGTCCGTGGGTGTCAATGTCAATCCCACCGCCGAGCCCCTGGACGACGTGCCCAGGGACTCGGCTTCGGGCGATGTCGAGACCGGTCGGTCAGAGGCGTGAGGCTGTCACGCCTGCCATGTGCCGGCTAGTCCTGTCGGGTTGTTGCACCTCGGCGGGTCCGCTTCATGGCGAAGAAGGCCGAGCCTCCGATGAAGGCCAGCGCGACTGCGGTGGCGGCCGCGATGCTCGCCTCGCTGCTTGAGCCGGTCGTGGCGAGGTTCTGCGACGCCACCTTCGGCTGCCGGTCGGTGGCGGCGCTCACGGGGGCGAAGTTGACGCTCTTGGCGGTGTGGCCGGGGCGGAACTGACCCAGAGCGTCGTCGAGGCCACCGGGCAGGAAGTCGGCCCACGGGGGCTTGCCCTGGTCGTGGCCGGGCTTGCCGGGGCCGTCGTGACCGTGGCCGGGCTTGCCGTGGTCGTCGTCGCGACCGTGCTCGCCCTCGTGGCCCTCGTCGTCCTCGTCGTGACCGTGGTCGTGGTCGCCCGAGTCACCCTTCTCGCCCTTGTCACCGCGAGGCCCCTTGGGTCCTGCGGGTCCTGCCGGTCCTGCGGGTCCTGCGGGTCCTGCGGGTCCAGCAGGTCCCGCGGGTCCTACGGGTCCGGCAGAACCGGTGGGTCCGGCGGGGCCGGGAGCCCCGTCGGGGCCGGGTGCACCGGGTGCGCCGGGGCTGCCGGACGGGCCGGGGGAACCGGGTGCACCAGGGGCACCGGGGCTACCGTCAGGACCGGGTGCACCGGGTGCGCCGGGGCTGCCGGACGGGCCAGGGGCGCCGGGGCTGCCGGACGGGCCAGGGGCGCCGGGGCTGCCGGACGGGCCAGGGGCGCCGGGGCTGCCGGACGGGCCAGGCGCGCCGGGGCTGCCGGACGGGCCAGGGGAGCCCGTCGGGCCGGGGGGGCCGGGCTCACCCGTCGGGCCGGGAGAGCCCGTGGGGCCGGGCGAGCCCGTCGGTCCGGGAGGTCCGGGCGGGCCGGCGGCGCAGGTCGGCACCGTAATGGTGTTGTTGTCCATCGTGACCGCGGCCACACGCGCCAGGGCGCGGCCTTCGATCACGGCGCTGTTGTTCAGCGTGATGGACTGCATGGCCAGGATGGTGCCCTTGAACTGGGTGCTCGTGCCGAGGGTGGCGGCGCTGCCCACCTGCCAGAACACGTTGCAGGCATTGGCTCCGTTGATGAAGGCCACGGAACTCGACGAAGCCGTGGTCAGGGTCGAGGGGATCCGGAAGATGAAGACGGAGTTGGGGTCGTTCTGGCCGTCGAGGGTGACCGTCCCGGTGAGTTGCAGGGAGTCCGGGGACGCCGGGGCCGTGTAGACGCCGGGCGCCAGCGTCAGTCCGCCGATCTCGTCCGAAGCGAGAATGGTCCCGGGCCCCCGGCCTGCCGCGTCGTCGTAGGCGACGACGAGGTCGGACTTCGCCTGAGCGGCGGCGGCGTTGGGGGCCACGCGCGTCACTCCGTTGACGATGCCGGGCGGGAAGCCGGTCACCGACGTGCCCGGATAGAGGCCCAGGTCGCCGTTGATGACGGTGGGGTTCGTGTTGGTGACCGTCGAACCGGCCAGGACCCCGTAACGGGCGGTGGTCCCCAGCAACACGGGGGCTTCTGCGGCGTGGGCGAGGGTCGGGACCAGGGCGGCCGACGCCAGGAGCGTTGCGGGGAGGAGGGCAAAGGCTCCCCGTTTGAGCAGACTGCGTTGAGGGCTCGTGTCGGGTGGAGCCGACCGGATGACATCCAATGCCATAGCAGGACCTCTCTTGTTGCTGGTCAGGGCCGCCGGCCCGCTGCCTGTGCCGACACGCGGGCTCACCCCGGCAGGGGCGCAGATGCTCCGTGCCAGAGGTGGTGATGGGTCGTCTCGTGGGAGCATTTCCGTATATTACGTAGCAATAGACTGCAAATCGGGAAAATGGTCTGCATGAGTGACGTGGCGTCAGGGGGTACATACGTGGCAGGCGCCGAGCCGCATCCGCAGTTCGACCGGCGCGCCTGGCTCCTCGCCCACGACAAGATCGGCATCCCCACCGCCCTTCCCGCGGTCACGCCGCCCGTGGCCGGCCCCCGCGGCCGTACGCGCACCGTGCGTCTCGACGACCCGGTGCTGGTCCTGGCGGACGACGTGGAGCGGGAGGACCGGCTGTCCGGCTGCTCCACCGTCGAGGACGCCGAAGCGCTGGTCGAACTGGCGGCTGGGTAGGCCGGGGCATCGGTCCACAGGCTGACCGCACCCGGCACGGTGCCGCCGGCGGTGCTCGGCGAGGTGCGGGCGATCGGCCGGTTCCAGTGGGGGTCGGGCGGCCTGCGCGTGACGCCGGCCTGGCCCGCCCGCCTGCGCGGCACCGCAAGCGCGGGCTCGGCGGGGCCGGTCCGCCACGGCCTTCCCTACGCAGGCCCCGAGGAAGAGTGCGTGTGTGCGTGTGCAGGCAGCACGACTGCGGCGGCATCGTCCCCGTGTCCCGGTGCCCGGAACACGGCAGCGCTGCGCGCGATGGAGTGGCACCCCGGAGGCGGGATCCGTTACACGGACCTGCGTCTGGGCCGCCTGGGGGCGAGGTCCGAGTCCGCCACCATAAGCAGTTCGAACTGAGGGACGCGCCGTGGGCCGACATGCCGCGCTTGGCGTAATGAGGCACTCAAGCGGGCTTCCGAGGCCACGTTGTGCGCAGGCGTGACCGGGGTGGTGGCAGGAAGGATCGGCGAAGCGGGCTATGGGCGAGGAGATCGAGGAGGACCGGTCGGAGGGTTTCGGTGAGCGGCTGCTGGGCCTGCTGCTGGACCGGGCGCGGCTGCTGCCGCCGCAGCTGATCGCCCCGCTCATCGCGGAGGAGGTGGGCAGGGTCGGAGGCCGTGATGTCTCCATCCTGCTCCAGGACTACGCGCAGGAGCTGCTGGTGCCGCTTCCGGGCAAAAAACTGCACGCCGGCCAGCCTGAATCGGTGATCGACTCACCCGTGGGCCGGGCTTTTCTGCGCGGGGTGGTCGTCGAAGTGCCGCAGGCCCGCGGTGGCGTGCGGATGTATCTGCCGCTGCTGGACGGCGGCGACACGGTGGGCGTGATGGCCCTCACCCTGGACACCGTCGGCGACGACGACCGGCGGCTGCTGAGCCGGCTCTCATGCCTGGTGGCCGACCTGCTGGTCACCAAGAACGCCTACACCGACCAGTTTTTCCAGGCCCGGCGCCGGGAGCCGATGAGCGTGTCCGCAGAGATCCAGTGGGGCCTGCTGCCGCCGCTGTCGATGGCCGTGCCGCAGGTGGAGGTGGCCGGCATGCTGGAGCCCGCCTACCGCGTCGCCGGAGACAGCTTCGACTACGCCCTCAACGACAACATCCTGCACGCCGCCGTGATCGACGCGATGGGCCACGGCGTGGAAGCCGCCACCATGGCAACCGTGGCCATCGGCGCCTACCGGCACGCCCGCCGCGTGTTCATCAGCCTGGCCGAGAAGTACGCGTTCATGGACGATGCCATCTCCCGGCTGTTCGGCCCCGACCGGTTCGTCACAGCGCAGTTGATGCACATCAACGTCGCCACCGGTGCGATGGAGCTGGTCAACGCGGGCCACCCCGCCACCGCTGCTGATCCGCGACGGGCACGTCGTGCGGCAGCTGGAGAGCGCGACGACGCTGCCCGTCGGTTTCGGCGGTGAGGAGCCCCGGATCAGAGAGCACACACTCCAGCAAGGCGACCGCGTGCTGTGCTATACCGACGGCATCATCGAGGAGCACGTCGCCGGCGGGGAGCTGTTCGGCGAGGAACGCCTCATCCGCTGCGTCAACCGCCTGGGGGAGGAACCCTCACAAGGACTGCGGGCGGACCTGCGCCGGCTCTCCCACATGCTGAAGAGCGAACGGGGCGGGCACACCAGCGACGACGCCACCCTCTTCATGATCGAATGGCGCGGGGGCGCCGCCGACCACCTCGCGGTCCTTGGCTGAGCGCCCCGCGATGGAGTGCCATCCCGGATGCGGGAGCCGCTGCACGGGCTTGCTTCTGGACCGCCTGGTGGGAGCGGCAGAGTCCCGGCAGAAGGGGGGGTAGGTCTGCGCGCCGGATGTTCGTCCTCGCTGTCACTAAGTCACAAGGGACAGATCTGGGGCCCTTTGAGGGCGGGAATACCGCACGCTTCGAATGACGCTCCCCGCCAGCTGGCGCAAGTTCGTGGACCGCACAAAGGCGCGAGGCGTACGCGAACGACCAGGGTCAGCCAGCTTCCCTGGTGGCGGTGACGGCCCGCTCGAACCGGTCGAAGGCGGACCAGGATCCGGCGGAGTGGCTGCCGCCGGCGCCGGATGCGCTGTGCCGGTACGGCGCCGAGTGGACCGCGACCAAGCTCCGCTGGGGCCTCGCGGTCGACGAGGCCGAGCGGGACCGCCTGTTCGACATCGCGGCCGGCTGCGGCGGAACCGACGTGGAGTTCACCCCCGCCCCGTAGAGCTGTCTGCGGGCCGAGGGCCGCCATCTTCGTCGTTCGAGGTGGCGGCCCTTCGTCATGCTCCGGAGTCCGTCCCGGGGCCGCAGGCGGTTGCATGCCGACGCCGTGCCCGCTCAGAAGTCGGCCGTCCGGCCGTGGTCCGCATAGGTGTTGGAGGGGATCTCTTCTGGGGAAGTCGTTGAAGGTGTGGGATTTGCGGTTATAAAATAACCGCCATGCTCACACCTGAGGACGCGTCATACATCACGCGGACCACTGAAGGTCTGTCCGCGCCCCTCTACGAAGCACTCGACCACGGCTACATCGCCGCCCACGGCCACTACGACGACTCGGGCCTCACCGGCAACGGCTACACCAAGGGCCGCACCGACCTGGTGCGCGACCACGCCCGCGGCTTCATCGAGCGCCGCCGTGCCGACGGGCTCGACCTCGGCGGCTGGGTGCCCATCGAGACGTCCAGCGGCCGCCTGCACCTGCGTCACGAGACGATGATCATCCGTGTCCTGCACGCCACCCCGTACGAGATGGTCCCGGCCCCCGGGAAGAACCGGGCGCGGATCACCTACTATGAGAATCGAAAACTTGATCTACTCGGTGTGGCGGGCAGCAACCTCATCGCGGTCTGGCTCTCTCCGCCCGACGATGGCGGGGAGATCTCGGTCCGGATCGTTCGCCCGATAGGTGAATGGAAGCCGGGACGGGCCGCGAAGTTCGACCTGTACTACGAGCTCCCCCGCAACACTGAGTCGTTTACCGACTGGGAGTTCATCCCGGACGACGAAGGCTTCACACTGCCCTTCGAGTTCGACGAGGACGTGCGCGAAGAGGGTGAAGGAAGTAGTGCGTGATCCAGCGGAGCGCATCCGGACCCTGAGGTCCCTGATGGGCCTCACCCAGGGGGAACTCGCGCAGGCCGCCGGCGTCTCGCAGCCGCTGATCTCACAGATCCAAAAGGGCCTCAAGCCGGTCAGCGACGACGTCCTGGCCCGCATCGCCGCAGCGACCGGCACACCCATGTCGTTCTTCGACGTGGACCCCTCCGACCTCCCCGCCGACACGCTGGCCTTCCGCAAGAAGGCCAGCGCCTCGGCCAAGGAGGTCGCACGGGTGGAGGCCACGGTCAGGGAGGCGTACCGGGTCGCCGTACGCCTCATGGCCGAGACCAGGGTGCGCCGCACCACCCTCCCGGTGGCCGAAGGCACCCTCACCCCCGACGACATCGAAGACCTCGCCGACCGGACCCGCACCGCCCTGGGCATCGCCTCGGACGGAGTGATCGGACACGTCATCCGCGCCTGCGAACGGGCCGGCATCCCCGTGGTCCCGCTCATGCTCCTCGACTCCGACGGCGCCGGAGAAGAAGCCGTCGTCGGGCACTCCGGGGTCTCCTGCTGGAAGGGCACCACGGGGCCGTCCATGATCAGCTACTTCTCCGCCGGAAGCGGAGACAGGCAGAGATTCACCACCGCGCACGAACTGGGACACCTCGTCCTGCACCCCCACCGCCGGGCAGGCCTGGACCCTAAGCAGGCCGAAACCGAGGCGCACCGCTTCGCGGGCGCGTTCCTGCTTCCGAAGGAACGCGCGGAGGAAGCATTCAGCGGCCCGCTGATGCTCCGCGAGTTCGCCGTCCTCAAGCAGCGCTGGGGCATCTCCATCCAGGCCCTCATCAACCGCGCTCACGACCTGGGCCACATCGACCAGGCCCGCCGCGAGAGCCTCTACAAGCAGCTCGCCGCCCGGGGCTGGCGGACCAACGAGCCCGTCGCCGTGCACCCCGAGCAGCCCACCCTCGTCCGCGCCATGCTCGGCCGCAGGTACGGCGAGCCGCCGTCCCTGCTCCAGGCCGCCGAAGACCTCGGTCTGCACCCGGTCCTCATGCGTTCCCTCGCACCGGATGTCGCAGCCGACCCAGCTCCGCGCCGTAGCGCCCCCGTGATCAGCCTTGCCGCCCGCCGCCGCAAAGGCGCACGCCTTCAGGCCCTCTGACCGACTGCCCGTACAGAAGCGGGACGACGGGCAGGTCGAGCGACCGCGACGCGCTTCCCGGCGCCCCCCGGCCGAAGGCCAGCGCGGGCCGGGGGGCGCCCTCCCGCGAGGGACGGCGCCCGGGCCCCGCTCGGTCACAGGTATCCGAGCTTCTCCAGGATGTTCTGCGCCAGGTTGTAGGTGCCGATGAAGGTGACGCCGGCGGACCCGAGCGAGATGAGCGGCTCCGCTCCGTAGTGGCGGGTGAGGAACAGAGCGATGACCGCGGCTGCGGTGGCGAGCGACAAGGACACGAGGATCGCCATCTTCTTCATGGGGGTGGGCTCCTCGGGCGGGGAGACGGCGGGCGGCTCCGCGGCCGCGGTCGGGGGGTTGGGCGGGGTCGTCGGGGCGGGGGTGTTCACGCGGCACCTGCCTGCTGCTTGTCGTGGTTGGCCTTGGTGTGGAGCTGGGCGGGGATCCAGATCCGCTTCTCGCGGGCGGCCTGGTAGAGGGTGCTGCGGAAACGCGTCTTGCAGCTGCGGACCGCTCCGTGGGTGATCTTCAGCTGGTCGGCGATCTCGGTGTCCACGTAGCCGCGGACGGTCAGGCCGATGACGGCCTGGGTCTGCGGGGTCTGCTCGGCCAGGATGTCCTCGAAGTTGGTGGTGAGGACGATGGCCTCGGGCTCGGCCAGGTAGCCGGGGGCCTGGAGCAGGCCGAGGATCCCTCTGCCTCCGCCGGGCGTCCCGTCGAAGGCGCAGAGCGCGTGCAGCTCGGCCCACTTGACCCGCGCCTTCGCCCACCTCAGGTACGCGCGGCGGAACTCCCAGATGCACGTGCCGACGAAGTACGACCGCAGGCAGCTGGCCCCGCGGGGGCCGCGGTGGTCCGGGTTCCACTTCTCCTTGACGAGCGCGTTGCGGCGGAACGTCTTGAGGGCGCCGACCTGCATGTCGATGAGAATCTCGTCGCGGGCTGCGGCGTCGGCGCGCAGGGTGGCGGAGTCCTCGGGGTGAATCCAGAACTCGATGCCCCGCTCGTTGAAGCGCTTCATCGCGAGCCGGCCGAGCGATCCGTCACGGAGCATGCCCTTCAGGAGCGGCTCGGTCTCCAGCAGCATCTCGTCCTGGAACACCTCGTACACCGGCCCCTCGAAGCCGTAGTGAGCCAGTTCCCTAACACGGGCGACGTCCGCCTGAATCCGCGCCGCCCGGTCGTCGGACAAGCCGTTGTCGACGGCCTGCGCGATCTCGTCATCCGTATGCATAAAGCCCTCCCCGGTTCTGGACTACTCCGCATCGGCGACGATGCTTCTTTGTCGCGCGATCCCAGGAACAGTCGCCTGGTTGTACGGGCTGATGTGCGGCGGGAACCTGCGAATGTCACACAAGATCTGAAAACTTTTTTGAACTTTCGCGCCCGAATATCTCCACAGCCCTCTGACCTGCAAGAACGCGGGGCGGCGACAGGAAACTTGCCCCCTGCTCGTCCCGGGGAACGGCCGGTCGCCGCTGTTCCACAGCCGGTCCTCATCGTTGTCGGCGCTCCGCGGCGTCGGGGCCCTGCTCGTGCCCGGTGACGGCGCGGCCGGAGCGCGTCGACCGCAGCCCCTCGGTGGCCGCTGCCGTCCCCCGCCCGGGTGAATCAGGGCCTCGTGTACGCGTACGCGGCTTGTTCGGTGCGCCTCCAACTCGCCCCAAAATCATGCCTATTGACAACAAACACAATCTTTCGGCATGTTTCCGGCGCGGCCTGATCGGCGGGCCGCCTCGGTGTGTGGATTGGGGTGTGTCGTGGTGCGTTCGGTGCGTGAGGTGTTCAACGAGGGGCAGGCGGCGGGCCGGCTGCGGGTGCCGGTCGCGGCGTGGCGGTGGGCGACCGGCTCGGGCCTGGTCCCGGCCGCGGACTTCGGGCCGGGCCGGTGGTCGCGTGCGGTGGTGGAGGCCGCCGACCCGGAAGGGGTCCGCGCCGCGCTGCGGGGTCCCGTGGGGGCGGGGTGGGCCGCAGACCGGTTGACGGAGGCGCTCGGCGTGCCGCTGCCGCGGTGCCGGCCGCGGGTGACCGCGTCCGCGGTCGGTCACCTGGTCGGTGCCGGGCTCCTCGTCTACCTCGGCGGTGAGGTCGAGTTCCCCGACGTCCACCCGGACCAGGTCAACACGCTCGCCCGCCGCCGGGACCTGCCTGCCCTGCTCGACCGGCACGTCCCCCTCGGCCCCAACCAGGCTGCCCGCCGGCTCGGTGTCCGCAGGGTCGACTTCGACGCCGTGGTGCGGCTCGGGTTCCTCTCCCCGGTCGGCACGGTGGACGTCGACTACAAGTCCCACGGCGGGTGGACCACGGTTCCGCTCTACTCCGCCCAGGACGTCGCCCTGCTCCCCGTCGTCCGGCCGCTGGTGGACTGGCAGGCGGTGGCCACCGCCCGGACCGGCCGCCGTTCTCCGCTCGCCGCCCTCACCCCGGTCGTCCCGGGCGAGGACCGGGTGCTGCTGGCGGAGGTGGGGCGGATCGCCGGAGTGGGCCGGGCCGCGGCGGCGAACTGGCGCCGCCGGCACGACGACTTCCCGGCGCCGGTGGGCGGTACGGAGACGAGCCCGGAGTTCGACCGCGCCAAGGTGGTCGCCTGGCTCCTGGCCCACGGCAAGATCGCCGTCCCCACGGAAGCACCCTCCGCCGCCCTGGTCGTCGCCGACGACAAGCGCGGGACGCGCCGGTTCCGGCTCGATGACCCGCACCTGCTCCTGGCCGACGACGCCGAAGACGAGGACCGCCTGTCCGGCTGGTCCAACGACGAAGACGCTGACACCCTCGCCGCCCTGTCCGCAGGCACGTTCGGACTGACCGTCAAGCACCTGGCCGCGCCCGGGACGCCGCCCCTGGCCGTCCTCGGCGGAGCACGCGTGATCGACCGGTTCCGGTCGGGATCGGGAGGCCTGCGCCTCACGCTGGCGTGGCCGGCCGGTCTGCGCGGCACCGCCGCGTCACATCCGGCGGGCGGGGTGGTCCGCCACGGAGTCGCGTACGCGGGGCCGGGCGCGGCCTGTGTATGCGCGCGGCACGACTGCGGTGGCGTGGTCCCGGTCTCCTGGTGCGCCGAGCACGGCGACGCCGTCGGCCCGGTGCTGGAGTGGCATCCCGGCGGCGGGATCCGCTGCAACAACCTGTCCCGCCGCGCGGCCACACGGCCCTCCGCGGTCGGGCAGACTGCCACCACGACGGACGAGAAGACCGCCCTGCACACGACGGCAGCGGCAGGCCCAGCGGCCGGGTCGTAAAACAGGCTGGGGCACCCCGTCCCTGGCGCTGCGCCCGGGACGGGGGCCGAGAGGAAGGACAGGCAGCTGGTGGGGGACATCGATGACGCGCTGGACCGCGCGGACCGGGAAGGGTTCACGCGGGAGCCGCCTAAGACCCTGAAGGGCCGGATCAACTTCCTGGTCAGACAGCTGAAGTCGACCAAGGCCGTCGCCGAGGAGCTCGGGGTCAGCCAGCGGTCGGTGGAGCGCTACCGCAAGGGCGACCGGAAGACTCCGCCCAAGGCCGTCGCGGACCGCATCGACACGGCCGTGCGCGCCCGCTGGCAGCCGGTGGTGCGCGGCCGGCGCCGTAAGGAGGCTGCCACCAGCACCGGGATCACGGTGGAGACGCGGGCCCGGTTCGGCTACACCGCTCCGGTCGGCACGACCGACGACGGCAGGATGCGACGCCTGACCGTCCACCTTCCGCCCGCGTACGCGCAGCGCCTCTTCGACGCCCGCGAGACGGGCGGGAGCGACCAGCAGATGCGTGCAATCGTCGCCGAAGGACTGCAGGAAATCTATTTCAAGGACGGCGGAACCCGCGCGGACGGCCTTGAAATCGAATTCACGGACATCGACTATTTCGACGTTTCCTTCTGAACAGGAACCTGAAAATGACGAGCATCAAAACCGGGAAATAGGGAGCCGGGACAGCGCCGCCGGCCCCCGACGGCCTGGCGGACCGTGCGCTTCGACCTGGAGACCGCCGGCTTCTGCACGTCCTGGCCGACCGACGAGGCCCAGGGCGGGCTCGTCGCCTCGACGCCGAGGAGTCGCGCGCCTGACGCACGTGCAAGGCGGCCGGCGTCGACCAGGGCGATGTCGTCGTGGGGTGGCTCTCCCACGCCCGCCTCAACACTGCGGCGCTCGACATGGTCAACGCCGACCGGCTGGAGGCAGAAGCCGTCACTTGCTTCGAGACGGTCCGCGACGCGATGAACACCGCGCTCGCCGCCGTCCTGACCGGCTTCGGCTACCGCATCCGCCCGAACACTGACGGCCTCGGCCACCGCGTTCTACCGTTGCCGGTAGCACCCGCTGCCAGGAGGAGCCGATGAGCGCGCAACCCGACCACACCCCCGCCCCGTACGCGCCCGCCCCGGGCGCGCCGGCCGAACTCCTTGCCCAGCTGCGCGCCGACCGCCGTGCGGAGCGGTGGGTGCCGGCGTTTGAGCAGGAGTGGGCGCAGGCGTTGGAGGAGTCGCGCCGGTCGTTCTCCCTGAACACCCTGTATGAGGTCGTCCACGTCTGGCAGGCACGTCTCGCCTCCGCCCCCGCGGTCGACGCGTTCGTCGCCTCCGGCCACGATGAGACCGGGTTCGTGGACATGGCCGAGCTCCGCGGCCGGCGGCGCCGGTGAGCCTGCAGCCGTACGCGGTCCGCCTCTCGACGCCGGCCGCGAAGGTCCTCGCCGAACTCCCCGAACACGCGGAAGAGACGACGTGGGACCTGCTCGACGCCGCCGCGGCCGACCCGTGGGGCTTCGCCCAGTGGGACGCCGCCGACCCCGAGGGTGAAGACGTCCGTATCGCGTCCGCCGGCCGGCTGTCCGTCATCTACTTCGCCAACCGTGCGCTGCGGCACCTGTCCGTCCTGGACATCGTCTGGCTCGGCTAGCCACCTGCTCGATCGCGGCCTGCCGAAGCTGCAGAACCGGGGTGGGCAGGACAGCACATGCTGTCCTGCCCACCCCGGCCAGATCCTGCGGACCTACGCCTCGCAGCGGTGACGCGCCCGCTCTCCCAGCTCGGGATCTTCCTCAAGGAGGAGACGCAGCCGCTGGCGGCTGTGACGCAGATGCGAACGGACGGTCGCCTCGCCCAGGTGGAGCTCCTTGGCGATCTGCCGAGGAGCCATCCCGTCCAGCGTGCAGACGAACACGTACTTCTGCGTCTTGGGCAGCGTCTTCACGAAGTCCAGGACGAGCTGCTTCTGCACGGCGAGCACGGCGGGATCGTCCTGCGAATCCTCAACCTCGAACACCAAGTCGGCTATGTACTCGACCGAGGTGGCGTGCCGGTTCTTGTACCGGAGGAGGTCAATCCACCGGCCCTTCGCGGCGTGGTAGGCGAAGGCCATTGGCTTTGAGGTGCACGGCCAGCTCTCCCACAGCTTCATGAGGGCGTACTGGGCGATGTCCTCGCCCTCGTGCTCGGTGACGCCGTGCTTGGCGAGGTAGCGGTGCAGCTTCTTCTCCGCCTTCTCGTTCCGGACGAAGGCTGTGAAGTCGCGCTGGTCCTTGCTGGGGGCGGTCATTCCTCAACCGTTCCGGCCGTGGGCAGTATGTCGGCGGCGGTCTCGCTGAGCATCGTTTGTTGGGGGATGCTGTGCAGCGCTCGCGCAGCTGAGGTGGGCGGTGCCTCGACGGTCATCGGCACTGCCGTGTCCGTGTGCCGGGCCTCCTGAGTGGGTGGCCCGTCACTGGAGATGCTGGAGTTCTCCGACTGCGCCTCCGCTCGGAAGGTGTCTCCGCGGCGCACGAAGTACTTGATCACCTTGTCGACGGGCTTGAGGCACAGCACCTTGCAGCCGTGAGCGGTCCGTTCGGCCAGCCACGCGACGTGCGGCCACATGACCGTCACCGCGACCGCGCCGACGGCGTACGGTGCAGCGGGGTTCACGGAGGTGAGGGGCTCGATGCCCAGGTGAGGGGCTGCGAGCACGCCGAGTTCCGCGACGAACAGCGCGGTACGGGGCTTGCTCATGGGGAGTACGGGAGGGGACGCGACGGCGTCCGCCGCGTCGTCTCCCACGCGCTTCTCGCGCATGGTTCGCCTACCTATCTGCCAGTGCGTCGCTCAGCAGACGCCACTCCCTGCCAGGAGTATCGGCGCGCGTCCCGACACGATTTTGTGACTCATCGTTCACCTACCATCACCTCTCTGTCGAACCTCGTCGGTGTGGGAAAGGTCACAGCAGGGGCAATTGCACGAAAACGCAGGTGGGTTCGGCAGAACGGTCAGACGTATCGCCTACGTCTGCCACGGGGACCCGCCGGCACCTCCTGCCAGAGGCACGGCGGGTCCCCGATCTCTCACCCAGCCGCCACTGCATCCCGATGCCGAAGAGCCGCCAGACCACCAGCGCCGCGCCTACCGGCCGGTGCTTGACGGGCGTCGCGGATTGTTCGTGATGTCGGACAGGGCGCCCGCCGCCGCCTTCCTCGGCGAGCACATCACCGCAGCTCCTCGCCGAGGGCCAGCGCATCTTCGACCAGGCCGGCCCTCAGGAGCAGACCTTGGACTACGCCCTCCCGTGGTGGCGGGTCAACATGTTCATCTCCTTGCTGGCCACCCGGCTCAGGGACGAGGTGACGCCGTCGCGGCGCAGGACGCAGCGGCAGCGGAGCTCTCCCCGCCCCTGTCGCGGTTCGCGACCCATCTGGAGACGCACCAGGGCTGGTGCTGGCCCGGCTCCGCGACGTCACCGCCGGCACCACCCACGCCAGTAGCGCACGGGATGCCCAAAGAGCACTCCATGACCCTGCGCCTGCTTATGCGGAGTCGAACAGTCCTGACCATCCTCCGGGCCCAGAGCAGCCGACTGGCACCCGCTTCAATTGTGCGGTTCACCCGACAGGCGGGGAGTCTTCCCGGAGTATGGAACGGCGTTGCAGCAGGGCCGCTCTGTGCTCCGTGGCTGCGGCGACGACAGGGGCTCGGGAGAGGAGATGACTGTGTCGAGGAAGCAGCGAATCGTGGTGATAGTCGCCGCGGTGGTGGGGATTGTCTCGACACCTGCCATTTGGTTACTTGACGGCCCGGACACCGCAGGACTCGTGGGGGCATCCATTCAGGCCGCCACCGGAGTCGCTGCGCTGGTGTGGGCCTGGGCCCAGACCCGGGCCGGTACCGCAGGCGAGACAGGAGACACCGCCACGCAGACCGGACGAGCAGAGGCCAGCGACGGGGGACAAGCCCACACAGGCGTACGACGCGGTGGTGACGGCAGCCCCGGTGCAGCCCGGGTCCAGGAAAGCGGTGACGCAATCGCTCGTGGCGCAGGCAGCAATGCCGGCACCGGCATCGACTACACCGACTAGCGCGGCCATGCCCGTAGAGCGAAGGCTGGATGCGTCATGAGGTGGCGCCGGAGGAAGCAGCCTGCGTCCACCTTGAGGGACGATCTCGCGGTCTCTTCCGTCAGTGACAGTGGTGACGCCATCGCGTCGGCCGTGGGTGCAGTGGCCGTCAGCGGCCACGTAGATCATCTGACGATCACCCAAGCCGTTTCCCAAGGGCCAGTCCAGTGGCCGCTCCGCCTGGGATCGGTCCCCGCACTGGCATCTGCATTCCAGCAGCGGCCTGAAGTCCGGGACGTGATTGACCAGGCTGTTGCCGGGCACACCGCGGTGGTGCTGACCCAAGTTCTGTCCGGTGGCGGCGGTGTGGGCAAGACCCAACTGGCTTCCGCATACGCCCATCAGGCGCTGGCAGAAGGCGTCGACCTGGTCGTCTGGGTCGACGCCAGCGAAACGGACCAGGTGATCGCCCGCTACGCGGTCGCTGCTCACATCGTTGATGCCCCGAATGCCTTGGCGGGCCAGACCGGCGAGGAAGACGCCAGGGCATTTCTCCAGTGGCTGGCAACGACCAAGCACTCGTGGCTCGTCGTCCTCGACGACATTACCGACCCGGATGCGATGCAACCGTGGTGGCCGCCATCATCGGCATGGGGCCGTGGCCGGGTTGTGGCGACCACACGCCGCCAGGATGCCGTCTTGTCCGGCGGCGGTCGTGCGGTTGTGGACATTGCTACCTACAGCTCGCAAGAAGCCGACACGTATCTACGCGAACGACTCCGATCCGCCCGCGCGGCACACCTGCTGGACGCGCAAACAGAAGTTCTGGCCGAGGCACTGGGATATCTGCCCCTGGCGCTGTCGCACGCCGCTGCCTACATGATCAACGAAGACGTTCCCTGCACGGAATACCTCCTCCGCTTCAACAGCAGCGCCGCGAAACTGGACGACCTGATGCCGCGCCACGCGGACACCGAAGGCTACGGACGTCATGTAGCGACCGCCCTTCTCCTCTCCCTGGACGTTGCCCAAGCGTGCGAACCCGTGGGTCTCGCGATCCCAGCGCTGCGCCTCGCCGCTGTCCTTGACCCTGCTGGGCATCCCCGCGACCTATGGGGAGGGAACGCGGTCATCAGCTACCTCACCGCCCACCGAGCGGCTATGCCGCCACTAGACGGCTCTACCGATGTCAGCACCACCGAGGCCAAGGCGGCGTTGAGGCTCCTGCATCGATATGGCCTGATCACCGACGATGCTCAGGCTGGCTTCCGCGCTGTGAAGCTGCACGCTCTCACTGCGCGCGCCGTTCGTGAGCACACGCCTACTGGTGAACAACGAGAGATCGTGAGGACGGCAGCCGATGCGCTCACAGAGCTCTGGCACAAAGGCGTGGAGAGGGCTGTGCTGCGTACGAACGTCGAGAGTTTGGACGGCTGCGCGGGGGATTTGCTGTGGGAGGTTGAGGGCCATCACCTTCTCCGTTGGGTAGGCAAGAGCCTGAGCGGTGGCGGTCTGGCGACCTCGTCGGTTTCGTACTGGCAGCGGGTAACCGCTACAAGTGAGCGACTGCTCGGGCGGACCCATAGCAAGACCCTGATTGCTCGACGCGAGCTGGCTGTGGCTTACCTGTACGCCCGCCGCAGCAAAGATGCGATGGCCGTATTCCAAGAGGACTACGCCTACGATGCCCAGATGACGGCTGCCGCCGACCCGGCAGCCCGCGTAGCCGACGTGGAGAAGCGCGACCTATACAGGAGACAGGACTCCGCCGGCTTCATCGCATTGTTGGAAGACACGCTCGTCGTCCGAGAACGCCTTCTCGGCCCGACAGACCCTTCAGCCCTGTCCTGCCGAGTCAAGCTCGCTACTGCCTACTGGAACACAGGTAAGCAGCCGCAGGCCATTAGCCTGCTAAAGCTTGTGCTCAAATACCAGAACGAGGATTTGGGTGTCCACCACCCAAGTTCAATGGCGACAGCTGCCCGTCTGCAGGAATGGCAAGGTGAGTCTAAGAGGCGATGGTGGAAAGCGCCCGCAGGATCCTGACCAGAGACGTTAGCAATCTGTCCATTGACCCGGTGGTGGTGCCTGGTTTCTCGGGTTTCTACACAGTGCATCGCGGTGATGCATCACATGATGCACTGCACGCGGAAGGGGATGCATCGCCCCTTCCCGGATCCCCCAAGGGTGTCTGACTGGTGGCGAGGGTTGGCCTGCCTATCCCGGATTCTCCGAAGGTTTTCAGGGAGGGAAGCACCAACCCTGCCCAAGGACAGGGGGGTGCCCGGGGCGTGCACCCGACAGCCGGCCCCGGGCACCCTCGACTGCTGCCAGCTGGCCCGCGTCAGCGGGCCTGGTCCTGGAGGCGGAGCCGGAAGGACCTGAAGGGGTGGGAGCGTCAGCGGACACTCCTTCGATGTTCGCGCTTGCGCGGACATCTGGTGACGCGTCAGCGTCACCAGGCCGGCGCTTGCGCCGGCCCTTTCTCTGGACGTCCGCTTGCGGACGTCAATTCCCGCGCTCGCGCGGGAATCTGGCGAAGCGTCAGCGGAGCCCGGCCGGAGCGCAGCGGAGGCCGTCACTCCTGAGCGCGCCAGCGCTCAGGGTCCCGCTCCGCG
>NZ_JBIAVW010000042.1:0-33163 GCF_042894785.1 Streptomyces sp. NPDC001502 | reverse complement strand
ACCGCCGACACCCTCCTGAAGGTCGAAAAGGGCAACGCCCGGCCCGAGGAACTCGCCGCCATCACCGCCATCCTCCTCGCCCGCGCCGCCTCCACCGCGGCCCAGGCTCCGGCCCGCACCGCCCGCTCCCAGGCCGGCTGGCGCCGCCTGGAGCGCAACTCCGGCTTCCAGGCCCCGCACAGCTGGCGCTAGGGAGTGTCTCTTCCGCATCGTGCCTGACCCGCGCCGCCTGGCGCCGCACCGCTCCGCTCCGCGTTGCCGGGGCGCCCGACCACGTCCGGTTCCCGGGCGCCCCTCCGCGCTGCACGGCCCCGGCCGGGCGCGGCCCTCGTCACCGCCCAGTGCCCCGGGCGCCCGATCCCGGGAGGATGATCGTGACCCCGCGCCCGGCCGCCGTGTCCATGGCGGCCAGCGCCGCCGGGGCCGCGTCGAGCGGGATCGTCGAGGTGACCAGCAGGTCCGGCCGCAGCACCCCGCCCCGGACCATCTCCATCATCGGCGGGTAGGCGTGCGCCGCCATGCCGTGGCTCCCGAGGATCTCCAGCTCCCAGCCGATCACCCGGTCCATCGGCAGGGCCGCCGCGCCGGCCGCCGCGGGCAGCAGTCCCACCTGCACGTGCCGCCCGCGCCGACGCAGCCCGGCCACCGAGGCCGCCGCCGTCTCCGGTGATCCCAGCGCGTCCAGCGACAGGTGCGCGCCCCCGCCGGTCGCCTCCCGGACGGCCTGCGCGGTGTCGGCGCCGTCCCGGGCGTCCACGCAGTGCACGGCGCCGAACGTCCGCGCCAGATCCAGCGCCCCCGGCGCCGTGTCCACCGCGACCACCCGGGCCCCGGCCGCCGCCGCGATCATCACGGCGGAGAGCCCCACCCCGCCGCAGCCGTACACGGACACCCATTCGCCCGCCGCCACCCGGCCCCGCGCCACCACCGCCCGGAACGCCGTCGCGAAGCGGCAGCCGAGACCGGCCGCCGTCGCGTACGAGAGCTCCTCGGGCACGGCCACCAGATTCACGTCGGCGTGGTCCAGGGCCACGTACTCGGCGAACGATCCCCAGTGCGTGAACCCGGGCTGTGTCTGCCGCGCGCACACCTGGTGGTCACCGGCCGCGCAGTCGGCGCAGCGGCCGCAGGCGCACACGAACGGCGCCGTGACCCGGTCGCCCGCACGCCAGTTCATGACGCCGGTCCCCACGGCCTCGACCACACCCGCGAGTTCGTGCCCGGGGACGTGCGGCAGCACGATGTCCGGATCGTGCCCCATCCAGCCGTGCCAGTCGCTGCGGCACAGCCCGGTGGCCTCCACCCGCACCACCACCCCGCCCGCCGGCGGACCCGGCTCCGCCACCTCCCGTACCTCGGCCTGCTCGCCGTACCGCTCGAAGACCACCGCTCGCATGGATCCCGCCCTCCGCTCGACTGACCGGCACGCTACCCGGCCTCAGGGCGCGCCCTCCCCGGCCCGGGCCAGCGCCAGGACTCCCGCGCAGATCAAGCCGATGCCCAGCAGCTGGGGGAGCAGCCACCAGCCCGACCGCAGGTGTTCCTCGTACAGCACCACCCCCAGCGCGATGCTGATGCTCGCGTCGCCGAGGGTCAGCGCGGGCTGCGAGGCGACCAGCGGGCCGCCCTGCATGGCGTGTTCCAGCAGGAGCAGGGCGCAGATGCCGCTCGCTCCGAAGGCGTACGTCTCCCAGGTGGTCAGGAAGGCGACGAAGCCGTCGTCGTCGAGGACGTGCACCGCGGACTTCATCAGCGCGGCGGTGAGTGCGTAACAGACGGCGGTGGCGGCACCGAGGCAGCCTGCCCGGGCGCGGCCTGGCGGGAGACGGAGCCCGGCCACGGCCAGGGCGGCCACGACGGCCGCACTCGCCGTCAGGGCCACCACCCAGCGCTCGGCCGGCACGTCCGTCCGGTTGCCCATGGGCGAGGCGGCCACGAGCGCGACCCCGAGCCCCGCCACCACCCCCGCCACGGCCAGCCACAGCGCCCGCGGCAGCCGCTGCCGGGTCATCAGCGAGGCGATCAGCAGCGCGAGCGGCAGCTCCAGCACGAACAGCGGCTGTACGAGCGCCAGCGCGCCGGTGGCCAGCGCGAGGGCCTGCCCGGCCCCGGCCGCGATCACGGCCAGGATGCCGCCGATCCACAGCGGGCGCCGCAGCAGATCGAGGACCAGGCCGAGGCGGAAGCCGTCGCTCTGCGGCACGGTGAGCGCGGCGCGCCGCTGGAGCACGGTGGCGAGCGCGTTGCTGAACGCCGCGAACAGTGCGAAGAGGACCGGCAGGACGACGCCCATGCCCCGATCCTCACGGCGCCCGCCGCCCCTCCGTGCCACGACACCGGGCCACGGCCGTCATGCCCCGCGCTTTCCCCCGTCCGGACCTGCCCGGCAGGCACCCTAGGTGAGCCCCGCGGCCCGCCGCAGGGCCAGTGCCGCGAGGGCCTCCGGGGCGCCGGCCTGGCCCCGGACCCCGGGGAAGGCGTTGATGTCCACGATCAGCGGAGTCCCGCCGCCGGTGTCGATGACGTCCACGCCGTAGACGTCCAGCGCGAACACCGCGCCCACCTCGCGCACCAGACCGGCCCAGCCGGACGGCAGTTCCGCCAGGGGCAGGGGACGGGTGGGGCCACGGCCCCCGGGGGAGAGCTCGGACCGGCGCAGGGCCGAGAAGACCTGGTCCCCTATGGCCCACAGCTTGTGGTCCCAGCCGCTGTTGGGCGCGTACTCCTGCACCACGACCGGCTCGTGCGGCCATTCCCGCGCCAACTCCCGCAGGAGTGCCACGTCGTCGACGCGGGCGACGAGGTCGCCCCGGCGGCTGCGCCGGCTCTTGACCACCACGGGGGCGTCGAGCCGGGCCCCGGCCGCCCAGGCCCCGAGGGAGTCGTGCGTACGGGTCGCGGCGAAGGGCAGCCCGGCCCGCAGGGCGAGCTCCGCCATCTCCGCACGGTCCTGGCACAGCGCGGTGGCCGAGGCGGAGTTCACCACGGCCGCCCCCCGCCGTTCCAGGTGGCGCGCGAGACCCAGCGCGTGCGGTGTCCGCGACTTCAGCAGGTACACCTCGGCGAGCGGCAGCGGCACGTCCCCCAGGGTGAGCGGATCGAGGGCCTCGACCGCGTGTTCCGGGGCCAGCAGGGCCGTGGTGTCCGCCAGCAGCGGATGCCCGGGATCCGGGGTGATCAGGCCGATCTTCACGCGCCGTCGCCCCCCACGGCCGAGACCTGCGCCGGGATCGACAGGGGCAGCGGGTACGGCAGCGCCACGGGCGCCGGCGGCTGCGCGGACCCGCCCGCCCGCGCCAGCTCCAGGACCGCCCGGGCCACCCGCGCGGCCGCGTCCGGCACCTGACGGAAGCTCGGGAAGTCGTTCACGTCGACGACCACCGGCCCGTCCGGGCCCAGCAGCACGTCCACGCCGTACAGGTCCAGCCCGTAGACCGCCCCCACCTGCGCGGCGATCGCCGCCACCTCGGCCGACAGCGGCACGCGGCGCTCCCGTACCGAGGGGTCCGGGTGCAGCGGCGAGCACCGCTCGGTCGCGAACAGCTCCCCGCCGACCGCGTACACCTTGATGTCCGTCCCCGAGTTGGGTACGTACGGCTGGGCGATGAGCAGCCCCTCGCCCGCGAGCACGGGCAGCAGCGACTCCAGCCGCTCCGGCGAGGACACCAGGTGCACGGCCCGCCCGGAGCTGCCGTCGGCGGGCTTGACGACGAGCGGGTACTCCGCCGCCGGGATCTCCCTGAGCAACTCGGGGCGGGCCACGGCGTACGTCGGCGGCAGCGGGAGCCCCCGGCCGCGCCCGAGGGCGGCGGCCAGCGCCTTGTCCCTTACGCCACGGATCGACCGGGCGTCGTTGACGGTGGTCGTCCCGGCCGCGGCGGCGGCTTCGAGCAGCGTCAGACCCGGACCGCCGGACACCGTCTTGAGGACCCAGGCGTCGTGCGCGCCCGCGTCCACCACCTCGGTCATGCGCAGGAGCGAGCCGCCCGGCCGTACGACGTCCACGCCGTGCCCCCACGCCGTCAGCTGCCGGATCACCTCGTTCGGCATGCCGTCGTGGCGGTAGTGCTCCTCCACCAGGAAGCAGAGCCTCATGGACCTTCCCCATATTCCCCGGACGTCCGCCGATACGTCCGGCGAGTCATGACGTCACAGGATGTCATGGACCGCAATGTGATGATCGGTCCGGCTGTGGGCTTCCTTGTTACGCTGCCCGCTTCGGATCAACGGGGGAGGGGCCGGGGCATGGATGACCGGTGGACGGGGCTGCTGCACGGGCTCCTGATGAACACGGCGGCACCACCGGACGTGCTGATACGGCTGTTCGGCCTCGAAGACGAGTGGGTGCGATGGGTGGTTCCGCGGCGGACCGTCCTGCCTCCGGAGGTGGTCGACGCGATCCTCGCGCACCCGGACCGCCGGGTGCGGTGCGCCTTCGCGGAGAACGCCGAGGCCGACCCCGGCCAGCGTGCCCGGCTGCTCGACGATCCCGACCCGCGCATCAGCCTCGCGCTCGCCATGGGCCCCCTCGCGTACCGACGGAGGGCGGAACCCCTGCCCGACCACGCGTACGAACGGCTGCTGGCCCACCCGCACCCCCTGGTGCCCCACGAACTGGTCGCGTCCGGCGCGACGCCCCACCACATCCTGGCGCCCCTCGCGGACCACGAGGACCCCCTGTTCCGCCGGGCTTCCTGCCGTGCCTGGGACCGGCTCGCGCGGCAGACCCGCGAACGGCTCCTGCACGACGAGGATCTCGGCGTCCGGCGGGAAGCCGCCGCGCGCATCTGCCACGAGGACGAAGAAGCGACCACCTGGCTGGTCGGGGAACTGGGCGACTCGTGGCAGGTGATCGACATCCTGGGGACCGGCCGGCTCACCCGGGAGCTCGCCGAACGCGTGGTCGCCGAGGGCGGACGGCTCGCGGCGATCGCCGCCAACCCCACCCTCCCGCCCGACCTGGTGGCGCGCCTGGCCGTCGATCCCGATCCGCAGGTCCGGCTCCGGGTCTCCGCCCGTCCCGAGCTGGCCGAGTCCGAACGCGCCGCGATCGACTACACCGTGGACGCAGAGGACCGGCTGCCCACCCTCGACTGGGTGTGGGAGCGCCGCGCGGACGCCGAATTCCTGCGGCGGTGCGCCCGGTCGGCGCACACCTGGCTGCGGCGCAGCGCCGCTGTCTGCCCCGGCCTGCCGACCGATGCCGTCGAACTGCTCGCGGGGGACCCGGACTTCGCCGTACGTCTGCTGCTCGCCGAGTTCCACCCGGAGCCGCCGCCCGAGCTGCTCCTCGACCTCTACCTGAACGGCACCCACCGCGCCGTGCTCATGCTCGTCACCCGGCCTGGCTTCCCCGCCGCCGGGCTCGCCGCCCGCTTCGGCGATTCACCGGACCCGGAACGCCGGAGCCTGGCCCTGCGCGACCCCGGCCTGGAACCGGAACTCCTCGACCGCCTCAGCCGGGACCCCGATACGCGCACGGCCGCCGCCCGGGACCCCCGGCTCCCCGTGGCCCGGATCCGCGAACTGCTCGCCGATCCGGACCCCGACATCGCGGCCGCCGCGGCCGCCAACCCCGCGCTTCCGCCGCAGGACATGCGCCGGCTGCTGGACCGGGCGCACGTGCCGGAAATCCCGGTGAATGATCGGACAATCGGCTGCTAGGTTGATCACGTGCCGAAGCTGAATCAGATCATCGCAGTGGAAAAGGGCGTCAAGTCCAAGTCCCTCCAGGAGCTCACCCAGGCTCACCACGACGTCCAGAAGCCCGCCCTGCTGGCCGGAATCTCCCGGACCTACCAGCCCAAGGACGAGGAGGGCGAGCAACTGCCGCCCGAGTCCACCCGGGTGCAGGTCAAGGCCGAGGACGTGCTGCGGGCGACGGCGGGGACCCTGACGCGGCTGTTCGACGTGACGGCCACCAAGGACTGGGCCAACCGCACCGCGGCCGCCGATGTCGTCGTGGACGGGACGGTCCTGCTGGCGCAGGTGCCCGTGCCGTACCTGCTCTTCCTGGAGAAGCAGCTCACCGACATGCACACCTTCGTGCGGAAGCTGCCGGTGCTGGACGCCTCCGAATCCTGGAACCTGGACCCGTCCACGGACTCCTGGAAGACGGACCAGGTGCGCACCATCCGTACCAAGAAGGTGCCGCGCAACCACGTGAAGGCCGAGGCCACCGAGAAGCACCCGGCGCAGGTCGAGGTGTACTACGAGGACGTTCCGGTCGGGTACTGGACGACCGTGAAGTTCTCCGGCGCGCTGCCCGCCCGGCGGGTCAACGAGCTGCTCGACCGCGTGGAGAAGCTCCAGCAGGCCGTCAAGTTCGCCCGCGAGGAGGCCAACAGCGCCGAGGTCACCGACCAGCGGGTCGGCGACGCGGTGTTCGGCTACTTGTTCAAGTAGCCCCTAAGACTCCCTCTGTATGTCTGCAGGGGGTGCGCGAGAGCGCAAGCTGAAACTGATGTTGAAGCTGAACGAGGGTGTCAGTTGGGGGTTCGAATCCCTCCCCCGGCATTCCGAGCCGGGGTGGCCCAAGCTGGTAGAGGCGGCCCTTCAATCTCAGATTATCGCTCCAGTCTCAGTATTCGCCGCCGAACACCGGATCGACCGAGCGCGGACGATCATCGATGGATGGGGGTTCAAGTCCCTCCTGTGCCTCTTCTCATGGCGCGGTAGTTCAAAGGTAGAACACGTCGATCTAAGAATGATCCGCGACTCTTAAACGTGCCGGTGTGCGCAATTGGGTGGCACACAGGAGCCCGGGAGCTGGATATGCTCCCGGGCTCCGTCACGTTCCCGTCCCGCACCGCCCCGCCCCGGTATGACCGGACCGGGGCGGACCGGGACCGGTCAGACCGGTACGGACACGAACGTCCGGCCCGACTCGTTCTCGACCAGGATCGCCTTGACGTCCGCCGGGTCCACGGCCGCCGAACCGTCCAGTGCCGCGCCCTTGGCCTCGCCGTTCTCCTGGCTGCCCGTGACCCAGCCGGCGGCGGTGGTGCGCGTCCCGTTCTTGGAGACGACGACCAGTCGGCACCGCTCGCCCGGCGGCACGCCCGTGACCGCCGCGTGCACCCGCACCCACTTGGTGGCGGGCGTCATCTGTACGGTCATCCGCGCACCCGTGGCCTTGTCTGTCGCGGAGAGCACCTTGGTCCCGGCGGGCGGCGGCGAAGGGTTCGCCGTGGCCGTCGGGGACGGCGGCACAGGCAGTGCGACGGCGTCCGAATCGCCCGTACCCAGCTGGGTACCGGCCCAGAACACGGCGGCCAGCGAAGCCGCCACCGCCAGTCCCGCGAGCCCCGCCCGACGCCGCGCATCACCGGCCCGCTCACCGCGCATCTGCCGCAGGGTGCGCTGGAGCAGCAGGTCACCGCCATGCGGCGGTCCGTCGAGGAACGCCTCGTCGGGCACCTCGCCCAGAGCCGCCTCCATCTCGCGCAACGCGGCCACCTCCTCCCGGCACTGCACGCATCCGCTCGTGTGTTCCTCGACCCGGCGGATCTCCTCGGGGTCCAGGACACCGAGTACGTAGGGGCCGAGCAGTTCCTCCTCGTGCCTCTGCCGGTTCATGCCACCACCTCACGCAGTCCGGCGGGCTGCTGGGGCGGCCTGCCCGATCGCTTTCCTTCTCTGGAACCGATGTCCCTGAATCCGTCGCTCTTGAAGACGTCGCGCAGCGCCTTGAGGGCGTAGTGCGAGCGAGATTTGACCGTACCCGCCGGGATGCCGAGGCTGTCGGCCGCCTCCGCGACGCTGAGCTGTCGGTAGTACAACTCCTTCAGGACGTCGCGGTGTTCCGGCGACAGCTGATCGAGGGCCCCCAGGACCGTCATGCTGTCCACCACGGAATCGGCGTGGTCCGCCTCCACCGGGGGAGCGGACGAGGCTCCCGAGACCTCGGGCGGCCGGGCGGCCTTGGCCCGGTAGCGGTCGGTGATGATGTTGCGGGCCACCGTGAGCAGCCAGCCGCGCACCGAGCCCTTTCCGTTGACCAGCACCTCGGAGTGGCGCCAGGCCCGGATCAGCGTCTCCTGTACGACATCCTCGGCGGCGGCCCGGTCTCCGGTCAGCCGGGTGGCGTACGCGAGCAGGGCGTGACCGTGCTCCTCGTACACCGACTTGATCAGTGCCTCATCGGTCGAGCCCCGCCGAGTGCGGGGCCACAGTGGTCCGGCCATCTCACCCTCTCCGTCTTCCTCGCATATGTGGTGCGGTCGGAACACGCCACCGGGACGGATTCGGTTCACGTGACCTGCGTCACTCAGGTCCGGCAGCCGCGGCCCTCGTTGATGCAGTCGACGACCGCGGCCATCTGCCGGTCGGTCATCGCGTTCACGAACATCGCGTGATCGGTCTTCGGGCTGTGCCGCTGCTCGGGGAAGGAGTCGAGGGCCACGTTCACCCCCGGGGGGATCTCGTAGGCGAGGGAGACGCGCAGTTCCGGCACCGGGAAGGTGTCCTTCGGGCAGACACCGTTCGCGGCGGCGAAGAGCAGGTGCGAACGGTGCGTGACGCCGACCGTGTCGAGGCCGTTCCAGCAGCTCGGGAAGACCAGGGTGCGGGTGACGTGCTCGCCCGCGGGGCAGCGCGGGTAACGGGTGGTGGCCCGGTCCGGGGAGCCCGAACACCCCCAGCGGGCCCGGACGTCGGCCTCGCTGTCCGCCGTGTACGCGACGGCGTCGCCGGTCATCGCGCGCAGGAAACGCGGCATCGGCACCACCTTGCTCACGGGGTTGCCGCGGAACTCCACCAGGACCGAGGTCTCCGGCACGATCTCGCCGACGTTCCCGTGCCCCGCCGAATCCTCGTGCGGGCGCGTGCCCGGGCGGTCGGGGCGGCGCAGGACGGGCCAGTAGTACGTGGACCGGTCGCCGCCCCTGCAGCTCGTGTCGGCCGCGGCCAGCGAGGCCTCCGTCGACAGCGCGTCGGTGGAGAGGTTTCCCACGTAGGCGTGCGTGTGATGGGCGCCGCCCGGCAGCCCGGGCGAGACCACGAGGTTGTCCTCGTTGTAGTGGCCCTGCTCGTTGCGGCCGCAATCCACCACCACCGACCCGGCGGATCCCTGGGACCCGGGGGCGGCAGCGGCTGCCGGGAGGCGCGGGACATCGCGTATGTCCACGTAGTCGGACGCGGCCGGCCGCCCGTCCGCCGCCCCGGCGTGCGGACCGGCCGCCCGCGACGCCCCCAGTACGGCTGCGATCAGCCCGCCGCCCAGGACCAGGCAGACGGCGAGAGTGAGCAGCCGGTGTTCGTTCCCCATGCCGGTCACGGTTGCCGGTGGCGCCCCTGCCGTCAACTGGTCATCCGTATGACGGGCACGGCGCCGTGATTCGTACGTTCCGGTGTGGGCCGGCCGCTCGCCCGGGGAGGTGAGGCCAAGGGTTCACCGTGAGGGATAGACGGATAGTCTGCCTCCGTGAGTTCGGGCGAGGGGGCCGAGGACATGGGCGCGGATCTCGACGGTGAGGGCTGGGGCGCCACCCGCTCCTGGGTGGAGAAGCGGCTGTCCGGGGCGGAACGCATCGAGCGGGCCGAGCGGCTGCGCGGCGGCTGGACCTCGGAGATGCGGCGCCTGGACCTGGACGGCCCCGACGGTCGGCGCTCGCTCGTCCTGAGGTCCTTCGTCAAGCCCTTCTACGTCCGGCACGCGGAGGGTCTGCTGACCCGTGAAGCGGCGATCCTGCGCCTGCTCGGCGACACGGACGTACCCGCGGCCACGCTGGTGGCGGTGGACGCGACGGCGCAGCACTGCGACCACCCCTCCCTGCTGATGTCACTGCTGCCGGGAACCGTGCGCCTGGACGACCGGAACGCCGACGACCGCGCCGAACTGCTGGCCCGCCAACTGGTGCGCATCCATCAGCTGCCGACAGCCGTTCACCGGCGTCCCCGCACCTATCAGGCCTGGGCCTCTCCGGAGCGGGTGACGCCGCCCGCGGCCACCGGGCGGCCCGAGCTCTGGCAGCGGGCGGTCGACGTCATCCGCCGGGATCCACCGGAGTACCGAGGCCGCTTCCTGCACCGGGACTTCCATCCCGGGAACGTCCTCTTCACCGGCGCGGACGGGGATCTTGGGATCAGTGGCGTCGTCGACTGGGTGGAGACCTCCTGGGGGCCCGCCGACCTGGACGTGGCGCACTGCTCGACGGCCCTCGCCCTGCTGCACGGGGTTCCCGCGGGCATGAGCTTCGCGGACCGCTACGTTGCCGTGGGAGGAACCCTGACCGAGGACCGCAGCGCCCACCTGTACTGGCGCCTCCTGGACGCGCTGGGTTTCGCTCCGGACGCGGAGAAGGTCGCCGTCCCCTGGCGTGAACTGGGCCGCGTCGACCTGACGGCCGGTGTCCTGACCCGGAGACTGGAGGGCTACATCCAGGCCCTCTTCGAGAGGTATGCCTGAACTGTCGCGTCCCGGCCCGCCTGCCGGCCGAGACACGACGGGCACTCAGCCGAGGGCGTCGGCCGCAAGGAACCGGGTGACGAGGGCCTCCGCCTGCTCCGGGTTCTCGTCCGGCCAGACGCCGAGGTGCTCCCGGACGGCCTCCGCGACACCGGCGCGCACCGGGGCGTCGCCCAGCTCTCCGCGGGTGGCGCCGACGAGCTCGGGGCGGTCCAGCCTGACCGGCGTCACTGGTCGAGGCCTCCCCGGATCCCGGGCTGGAGTTCCAGGACGACGGACTGAGGTGGGTGCGTGCCCAGGAGCGGGGCTGGGCGGCGGGGGTCCGGTTCGCATTCGCCGTCCTGGAGGCGGCCCGGGGCGCGACACCGGCGCGGCTGGTGGGCGCCGTCGCCCTCAAGGAGGTCGCGTCCGGCAAGGCCTCCGCCGAGGTCGGCTACTGGACGGCGGCGGAGGCACGGGGCCGGGGCGTGGCCCCGCGAGCCCTCACCGCCTGGTCCCTGGACGCCTTCCGGGCCGACGGCCTGGAGCGCCTCGAACTGCTCCACCAGGTGGACAACCCCGCATCCTGCCGTGTCGCGGCCAAGTGCGGTTACACGTACGACAGGACGCTGGCGTCCGCGCCCCCCGCCTACCCCCTCGACGGCCATCTGCACGTGCGCCGCGCAGCGGCCTGACACGTCACCGACGGGACCCCAGGTTGTCCGTGGGGCCGCTTGTCCGGCCGTGCGGCGACCGCGCACAGTGGGGCGTATGACATCAGAGCTGACACCCGCCGAGCTCCTGCACGCATTCGCCCGCACCCGCGCCTCGCTCGACGGCGCCGAGGTCACCTACTGGTGGACCGGAGACATCCACTCCTGGGCCCCCGGCGAGCCCTACCGGCGCCTCCTCGGCTTCGAAGGGCTCAACGTCGCGCGCCTCGTGGCGGACGAGGAGCTCGGCGGCTACCAGCTCCTGTCCAGGGAGGCCGCGTTCTACCTCGACCCCGGAACCCGGGAGATCCTGGAGACCTGGCAGGACAAGCCCGTGGTCCACGTGTGGAACGATCCGGCCAACCAGAAGTGGCGGCCCTTCCCGGTCCCCCTGACGGAACTGGGCGACCAGGTCTGCTTCAGCCTGGAGATCCCGCTCGCCTACCCCTCGCCCCTGCCGGTCGCGCAGTACCCCGCCCACTCGGCCGACGACACCTACCGCGCCCTGGAGCTGTTCCAGTTCTTCGCGCCCGCGACCACCCTGACCACCGATGCGGTGAGCGTTCCCGCCACGATGTCCTGGACCCGGATGTCCCCGTGGCTGCCCTGGATGGAACAGGGGCAGCGCCCCGGCGGCCTCACGTTCCACTGCCGCGGCCGCAAGCTGGACTCGTACGCGCAGGTTCCGGAGCGCACCCGCGCGTACATCGCCGAGCACCACCCCGAATTCGCCCACGCGCCGGAGAAGTGGAGCGAGCCGAACGAGACCAGCTGGACGTACTTCCGCAGGCTCTTCCCGCCGCGGTAGGGCCGTTCCCGCTCCCGGCCCCACTCCCCGCCACCGTCCCGCGCTGCGATCGCGCGGATGCCGAACATGCCTGGTCAGCGCCCTGCCGAGGGACCCCCGGGGGGAGCCGCAGGGGCCGGACAAGGGTTTTCCCCGTATCGAGTTCATCCCCGTGTTGCCTACTGTCTGCCCACCGGCGATCTTCCCCTGACCCTACGGCACACACGCCAACCCCACATGGCGTGAAGGCCGCACCGGTCGGGGGGAGAGCCGGGACCGCCGTTGCCCGGCCCCGCCGTTGCGGCTCGGGCGACGTGGCGCGCGGCGGAGGCCGGGGCGAGCTCGACCAACTCGCTCCCGGTCCCGCGGCCGCCGGAACCTCCCACACTGCACTGACCGGCCGCTCCGGCATGCCCGGAAACGGCCCTCGAAGGGGAACACGTGCACGCTTCCAGACGTCGGCTCATATCCGTGGTGGCCATGTCCGTCACCCTGCTCGCCGGCTCCGCCACGGCCACCGCCTCGGTGGCCGCGGCCGTCGAGAACCCCGGCGCGGCACCGGCGGCCACGGTCGCCCCCACCGCGCCCGTCGAGAACCTCATCGTCGGGTACAAGTCCTCGGCCACCGAGGCCAGCTCGAACACCGCGGCGGCCGACGACGCCGCCGCCAAGGGGAAGAAGGCCGGCAAGAAGGCGAAGTTCGACCGCCGCCTCGGCACCGGAGCCGCCCTCGTCAACCTCGGCGGAACCGTCGCCCCGGCCGCCGCGGCCGACGTGATCGCCCAGTTCCGTGCCGACCCGGACGTCGCCTACGTGGAGCCGGACACCCGCGCCTACGCCATGGCCGTCACCCCGAACGACACCGAGTACGCCAAGCAGTGGGACCTCTTCGAGTCCACCGCCGGCATGAACGTCCCCGGTGCCTGGGACAAGACCTCGGGCTCCGGCGTCACCGTCGCCGTGATCGACACCGGCTACGTCGCCCACTCGGACGTCGCCCCGAACATCGTCTCCGGCTACGACTTCATCTCCACCGCCTCCGAGGCCCGCGACGGCAACGGCCGTGACGGCAACCCGGCCGACGAGGGCGACTGGAACGCCACCGACGGCGAGTGCGGCACCGGCTCCAAGGCCAGCACCTCCTCCTGGCACGGCACCCACGTCGCGGGCACCATCGCCGCGGCCACCAACAACTCCAAGGGTGTCGCCGGCATCGCCTACGGCGCGAAGATCCAGCCCGTCCGCGTGCTCGGCAAGTGCGGCGGTGCCACCTCGGACATCGTCGACGCCATCACCTGGGCCTCCGGCGGCTCCGTCGCGGGCGTCCCGGCCAACGCCACCCCGGCCAAGGTCATCAACATGAGCCTCGGCGGCTCGGGCACCTGCGGCAGCAGCTACCAGAACGCCATCAACGCCGCCGTCGCCCGCGGTACGACCGTCGTCGTCGCCGCCGGCAACAGCAACGCCAACGCGTCCGGTTTCTCGCCCGCCAGCTGCAACAACGTGATCAACGTGGCGTCGACGAACCGCGCCGGCGACCGCTCGTACTACTCGAACTTCGGCTCGATCATCGACATCGCCGCCCCGGGCGGTGAGACCCGCCGCGCCACCGACACGCCCGGCACCGTCACCACCCCCGAGAACGCGATCCTCTCCACCCTGAACGCCGGCACCACCACCCCCGGTGCCGAGATCTACAAGCCTTACCAGGGCACCAGCATGGCCGCCCCGCACATCGCGGGCCTGGCCGCCCTGCTGAAGTCGGCGAACACCTCGCTGACCCCGGCCCAGATCGAGTCGGCGATCAAGACCAACGCCCGCCCGCTGGCCGGTACCTGCACCGGTGGCTGTGGCGCCGGCCTCGCCGACGCGGCCGCGACCGTCGCCGCGGTGACCTCGACCCCGCCCACCTCGGGCTTCGAGAACACCACGGACTTCGCCATCGGCGACAACACCACGGTGGAGAGCCCGGTCACCGTCAGCGGTGTCACCGGCAACGCCCCGGCCACCCTCAAGGTCGGCGTGAACATCGTGCACAGCTACATCGGTGACCTGAAGGTCGACCTCGTCGCCCCCGACGGCAGCGTCTACAACCTGCACAACCGCTCCGGCAGCAGCACCGACAACATCAACCAGGTCTACACCGTGAACGCCTCCTCCGAGGCCGCGAACGGCACCTGGAAGCTGCGGGTCAACGACAACGCCGGCGGCGACACCGGCAAGATCGACTCCTGGAACCTGACCTTCTGATCAGGAGCCAACTCGGCCTGACGGCCAGATAGTACGGACCAAAGAGTGCCCCCGGACCTGCTGATACACCTCGTATCGGCAGGTCCGACGGGTTTTCCCGGCACGAGACTGATTTCTGCGTCACAATCCGTGTCCGCCCGCCACTCGACCTCGTATTGTCGCCTCTCACAGGAAGGGCACCGGAGCTGGGACCGAGAGGCTGGTGGCTGTGCGTGGTGGCGGCGACGGGGCACGCTGACACAAGTGTCGGACACGGAGAACTGATCAAGGCGGTCGACCGCGCGCTGACCACGCACGGCCGGGCGCTCCTGACCGGACCGGCCGGCGCGG
Source organism: Streptomyces sp. NPDC001502 (assembly GCF_042894785.1). Taxonomy (NCBI): domain Bacteria; kingdom Bacillati; phylum Actinomycetota; class Actinomycetes; order Kitasatosporales; family Streptomycetaceae; genus Streptomyces; species Streptomyces sp. NPDC001502. The sequence goes on along the minus strand of NZ_JBIAVW010000042.1, from coordinate 18,696 downwards.
GCAAGACCGAGGTGGTGCGCGCCGTCGCGGCCGCGGCCGAATCACGCCGCGAGACCGTGCTGCGCCTCGCCCCCGAAGCCGCCGACCAATGGATACCCGAGGCGTCCGCCGCCGCCCTCCTCGCCTCCGTACCCGGCGGCGCCCTGGAACAGCTCTCCGGCCCCCAGCGCACCGCCATCGCCCTCCTGCGCCGCGAGGCCGACGCCCCCCGGGCAGGCCGCGACCACATCGCCCTGCGCCTCGCCGTGGTCGAGGTGCTGCGGACCCTCGCCGACCGCGACCCCGTCCTGCTCGTCCTCGACAACGCCCAGTGGCTCGACGCCGAGAGCACCGACCTGCTCCGCTTCGCCCTGCGCCTCACCCCGCCCCGCGTACGGGTCCTGGTCGCCGAATGCGTCCAGGGCGGGGTCCCGGTGGGCGAACCCCTCTGCGGCCCCGGCGTCCCCGCCATCCGGGTACCCCCGCTGGGCGCCGACGAGGTCGCCGAACTCCTCGTCCGCCACGGCCTCCCGGCCCGCCTCGCCGGCCGGATCCACCAGGCCAGCGGCGGCAACCCGCGCCTCGCCCTCGCCCTCGGCCACTCCCTCGCCGAAGCCGCCGAGGCCCGCGACAGCAGCGCCCACCACGCCGACGCCCTGCCCGTCTCCGGACAGGCCCGCGAGGTGGCCCGACGGCTCCTCGCCGCCGCCCCTGCCCAGGCCCGCCGCACCCTGCTGCTCGCCGCCCTCGCCACCCGCCCCACCATCTCCCTGCTGCGCCGCGCCGGCCGCCCCGACGCCGAGGCCGAGCTGGCCGAGGCGGAACGGGCCGCGCTGGTCAGGGTGGGCGAGGACGGCTCCGTGGAATTCACCGCCGGCGCCCTGCCCACCGCCCTCGCCGCCGACGCCGGCTGGCCCGAACGCGCCGCCGGACACGCGGCCCTGGCCGCCGCCGTCGACGATCCCGTCCAGGCCGTACGCCACCGCGCGCTGGCCGTGGACACCCCCGACCAGTGGCTCGCCGAGGAGATCACCGAGGCCGCCGCGGCCTGCCGCCGCCGGGGCCAGCGCGCCCTCGCCGCCGAACTGGGCCTGCTCGCCGCCGAACGGACGCCGTCCTGGCTGGCCGGCGAGGAACTGGCCCGCCTGGTCGCGGCCGCCGAGGACGCCGGCTGGTCCGGCCGCGCCGACCTCGCCCGCCGCGCCACCGGGGCCGTCCTGGCCCGCGACGCCTCGCCCGCCGACCGGGTACGGGCCCGGCTCGCCGTGATCGACGCCGCCGGGCAGGCCCTGGGCGCCCTCGACGAGACCATCGCGTACGCCATGGACGAGGCCGCCGGGGACCCCTCGCTCCAGGCCGCCGTACAGCTGCGGATCGCCTGGAAGCACAACCTCAGCGACGGTGACCCGGTCCGCTCCCGCGACGCCGCGGCCCGCGCCGGGGCGCTCGCCGCACTCGGCGGCGACCAGGTCGCCGAGGCCATGGCCCTGACCGTACGGGCCCGCATGGGCCGCATCCTCGGCGACCCGGGCGCCGAGGCGATCCTGGCCGAGGCCCTCGCCCTGCCCGCTCCCGAGGTGCCCCTCGGCATGCGCAACGCACCCCAGTACCTCGCCGTCCGGCACGCCCTCTTCGACGACGGCCTCGACGATGCCCGCCGCCAGCTGATGGTCCTGCTGCCCGCCGTCCAGCGCACCGGCTCCGCCGAGGACGTCTTCGAGGTCCTGCGCAGCCTCACCGAGGTCGAACTGCGCAGCGGCCGGTGCGAGGCCGCCTCCGCCCACGCCCGCCGGGCCCTGGAGCTCACGATCGACGCGGGCCTCTCACCCGGCCCCGCCTGGTACGTCGCCGCGATGGCCGAGGCCATGGGCGGCAGCTTCGCCCGGGCCGCCGGCTACGCCCGGCGCGGCATCCAGGCCTCGCAGGAGGAGCAGGACCAGGTCTTCCTCTCCCGCAGCCTGCACGCGCTCGGCCTCGTCGAACTCGCCACGGGAGAAGCGGCGAAGGCCGTCGCCACCCTGCGCCGCGTCGCCGAACTGGAGGCCGCCCAGCAGGTGGTGGACCCCTCGATCCTGCGCTGGCACGGGGAGCTCGCCGAGGCCCTGATCGCCGCCGACGCACCCGAGGAGGCGGCCCGGCTGCTGTCCTCCGTCCGCACGGTCGCCGTCGGCCTCGGCCGTACCGGGGTCGTCGCGGCGCTCGACCGGGCCCGCGGGCTGTGCCTGTCCGCCCAGGGCGACGCCGACGCGGCCGTGCACCTGCTGGAGACCACCGCCCAGCGCTTCGACGCCCTGCGGCTGCCGCTGGAACGCGGCCGTACGCTGCTCGCCCTCGCCCGGGTGGAGCGCAGGCGACGCCGGCGCGCGCCGGCCCGTGCGGCACTCCGGGCCGCGGCCGAGGTCTTCGACCGGGGCGGGGCCGCCCCCTGGACGGAGCTCGCCAGGGAACCGGCCCCCGGCGAGGGCGCCGGTGTGCGGGTACCGGCGGCCGCGACCCTGACCGAGGCCGAGGCCCGGCTCGCGCTGCTGGTCAGCCAGGGCGCCAGCAACCAGGAGGCCGCGGCGAAGCTGTTCCTCAGCGTCAAGACGGTGGAGGCCCGGCTGACCCGGATCTACCAGAAGCTCGACGTCCGCTCACGGGCCCAGCTGGCCACCGCGCTGCGCACGCGGTGACCGCCAGGACACGCCCTAGCAGCCGAGGTTGTTCCCGGGGGTCACCCCGAGCAGCTGCGTGAAGCTCTGGTACTTCGAGATGCGGCTCTGGACCTGGGCGGGGTTGCCGCCGTTGCACTCCAGGGAGCCGTTGATCGAGCGGATGGTCTCTCCGAAGCCCGCGCCGTTCACCATGGCGGCGTGGGCGGTCATCGTGCCCGGGCCGTTCTGGGTGTTCCAGTACCAGAGCGCCGTCTTCATGGCGACGGCCGGATCCTGCTCCACGAGGTACGGGTTGGCGAGCAGGTTGATGCCGAGGGCGTCACCGGCCGCCTTGTAGTTGAAGTTCCAGCTGAGCTGGATGGGCCCGCGGCCGTAGTAGGCGGCCTGTCCGGCGGGACAGCCGTACGGCTGGCTCGCGTCGCAGTAGTGGGGGTAGTTGGCGGTGTTCTGCTCCACGATGTGCACGAGCCCGCCCGTCTCGTGGGAGACGTTCGCGAGGAAGGCCGCGGCCTCGCGCCGCTTGGTGGTGTCGTCGCCGGTCTTGGCGAACCCGGGGTAGGCGGACAGCGCCGCGACCAGGCCGTTGTAGGTGTAGAAGGGATTCCGGTTCGGGAACATCTGGTTGAACTGGGCCTCGGAGACCACGAATCCGGTGGGGTTGCCCGGATCCGGGTCCTGGCCCCCGCCGCCGCAGGTGCCCTGGTCCGACCAGACGCCCCACTGGCCGGTGGTGCCGGGCGTCTCGCCCTGGGTCCACCACTTGGCCTGCCAGTTGTGGCCGCCGTACGAGGCGCTCATGCCGCCCGTGTACACGGCGGAGGAGGCCCAGGCGCCGGCGCAGGGGGTCGCGGCGACGGCGGGGGAGGAGGGGAGGGTGAGGGCGAGGCCGGCCGTGACGGCCGCGGCGGCGGTGAGTGCGAGGGCGCGGAGGCGAAGCGCACGTATCACGTAACTGCTCCTTCAGTGGGGGGACTTGCCGTGGGGGCAACGGTGCCCACTGAAGCGAAAATGGTCTGAACCTGTCAAGGTCTAGACCAAATGAAACGCGCCGGCATCACGCGTGACGCGTGGCACCGGCGCGGGATCGAGCCGATCAGCTGCCTGCGGAGAGGTTTCCGGAGAGGACCGGGATGTTGCTGGCGATGTGCGACAGGGCCTCGTCACCCTTGGCCTGGGTGGAGTTCTCGGCGCACTGCTGGTTCTGCGGGTTGGAGAGAACGTTGACGTCCTGGACGCCGACGTTGGCGATGAGCGCGAACAGGGACTGGGCGTTGACCTTGGCCGGCAGGCCGATGCAGAGCTTGTTGAGCGAGCCCTGGACGGCGCCGAGCTGCGGGCTCATCTTGCCGTGGGTCTCCTGGTTGCCGTAGATCTGGGCCGAACCGTTGCCGTTGACGGTGTTCACGCCGTTGTCGTTGCCGATCGCCATCGCGGGGGAGGCGACTGCGGCACCCGCGCCGAGCACGGCGGCGGTGGCGGCTGCGGTGGCCATGAACTTCTTGAGCATGTGGGGATCCTTCTGGTCGCACTGTCGCATGTGATGGCTGCCCTCGGCGGGACGTGCTGATCAACTGTCGACGGCGCTCGGGGTTATCCCCACTCACCCGACTGGCCCAATGCCGGATCGAGCCACCCCCGGCCGTGGCGGCGGGGGCGAGCTCCTCGGGTCCGAGGGTCAGCCGGTCTTGCGGCGGACCTTCTTGTTCTTGCCGCCGGGGCCGCTGCTGGCACCCTGGACCTTCGCCCGGCTCTGGTGAGCCTGCTGGGACTGGGCGTTCGCGGCGTTGCGGTCCAGGGCTTCCCGGAACTTGCGCTTGGCCGCGTCGGCGGGGGACTCGTCCTGCGGGGTGTCGGTTTCGTCAGCCATTTTGTCCTCCTGGGGTGATCAAGCGGTTTCAGTCTGTCAGGTGACGTCCGTGCTGACCAGCGAGTTCCCCTGCGCCCCAAGGACTGCTTGGGGAGGTCATAAGTTTTGATTATGGGGTCATAAAGGGACACCGGGTGCTGAGTTAGGTTTACCTTCGTTTAGGGTTCCCTTTGATCCACCTTGCCGTCGCTCGAAGGGAACCTCTGCCATGCCTCGCCCTCTGCGGGTAGCAATCGTCGGTGCCGGCCCCGCCGGTATCTACGCCGCCGACGCGCTGCTGAAGTCCGAGGCAGCCGTCGAGCCCGGCGTGTCCATCGACCTCTTCGAGCGGATGCCCGCGCCCTTCGGCCTGATCCGGTACGGCGTCGCCCCCGACCACCCCCGGATCAAGGGCATCATCACCGCCCTTCACCAGGTGCTCGACAAGCCGCAGGTCCGTCTCTTCGGGAACGTCGACTACCCGAACGACATCAGCCTCGACGAGCTGCGGTCCTTCTACGACGCCGTGATCTTCTCCACCGGTGCCACGGCCGACCGCGCGCTGACCATCCCGGGCGTCGACCTCGACGGCTCCTACGGCGCCGCCGACTTCGTCTCCTGGTACGACGGTCACCCGGACGTCCCGCGCACCTGGCCGCTGGAGGCCGAGAAGGTCGCCGTGCTCGGCGTCGGCAACGTCGCCCTCGACGTCGCGCGCATCCTCGCGAAGACGGCCGACGAGCTGCTTCCGACCGAGATCCCGGCGAACGTCCACGACGGGCTCAAGGCCAACAAGGCCCTTGAGGTGCACGTCTTCGGCCGCCGCGGACCGGCCCAGGCCAAGTTCAGCCCCATGGAGCTGCGCGAGCTGGACCACTCGCCCAACATCGAGGTCATCGTCAACCCCGAGGACATCGACTACGACGAGGGCTCCATAGCCACCCGCCGCGCCAACAAGCAGGCCGACATGGTCGCCAAGACCCTGGAGAACTGGGCGATCCGCGACATCGGCGAGCGCCCGCACAAGCTGTTCCTGCACTTCTTCGAGTCGCCCGCCGAGATCCTCGGCGAGGACGGCAAGGTCGTCGGACTGCGCACCGAGCGCACGGAGCTCGACGGCACGGGCAACGTCAAGGGCACGGGCAACTTCACCGACTGGGACATCCAGTCCGTCTACCGGGCCGTCGGCTACCTCTCCGACGAGCTGCCCAAGCTCCCCTGGGACGTCGAGTCCGGCACGGTCCCGGACGAGGGCGGCCGCGTGATCGAAGCCGGTGGCCACCTGCCGTCGACGTACGTCACCGGATGGATCCGGCGCGGTCCGGTCGGCCTGATCGGCCACACCAAGGGTGACGCGAACGAGACCGTCGCGAACCTGCTCGCCGACCACGCGGAGGGCCGCCTGAGCGAGCCGGCCACCCCGGCGCCGGAGGCCGTCGAGGCCTTCCTCGCCGAGCGCAGCGTCCGCTACACGACGTGGGAGGGCTGGTACAGGCTGGACGCGGCCGAGAAGGCCCTCGGCGAGCCCCAGGGCCGCGAGCGGGTGAAGATCGTCGAGCGCGAGGACATGCTCGACGCGAGCGGAGCGTAACGGGAGGGGCCAGGACCCGGACGGGCGCCCGGCCCCCGCACGTCGCCCGGCGCGCTCGGCGGCGCCGCTGTCCGGGCAACGGGACCGGGTTCTGTCCGGCCGATCCTGGCTGTGGGAGGATGCCGTCCGTGAGGGATCTCCGAAGGGGCCGTGCCGCGTAGAACGCCGGCTTCACTTCGGCCGCAGGGACGCGGCCGGAGGAGCCCCTGGGTGCGCTATCGCGATGTCCCCGGCCTGTCGGGGGCGGCGAATGCGGCCGTCCGCGTGCTTGAGCGGGGTCGACTGGCGCCGGGCATCGTGTCCGTCGCGCTGAGCGTGTGGTCGGTCCGCGTCCACGGCGTCGAACGCCGGTGGAGACCGTGGGAGGCCGAGTTCACCTGCCCGTGCTGTGGCGAAGGCTGGGCCCGGGACAAGCTGCACGAGGCCCTGTCCATGCTGCCGCCGAAGGCCGCCGCCGAACTGCGGGTGCGGGTCGAGTGCCTGGACGAGGTGCTGCTCGGGCGAACGCACCACGAGCCCCTGGCAGATCCGGAGTCGGCGTGGTGGCATCGCCGGTGCTGACCGTGCCCGTCCGTACACCCCCAGGTCCCGTCAGACGCCCCGGTCCCGCTCCAGCACGCCCCGTACGAAGGCCGCCTGCCCGGCGTGCTGCATGTCGTCGCCCAGCACGCTGACGAGGCGTACCCCGAGGGTGACCGGCGGATCCCAGCGTTCGTCGACCACCCGGTCCAGGTCGGTGGCGGCGAGCCCGTGGACGAACCGCGCGGTCCGCTCGTGCACCGCGTCGAAGTACCCCAGGAGCAGCTCTCCCGAGTCCACCCGGACGGTGTAGACGTCCCGCGACGAGTGCCCGTACCCCGTCGACCCGGCGGGCAGTGGGAGTGCGAACCGGTCCGACCAGCCCTCGGAGTCCCAGACCTGCTCGGTTCCGGCCGCGTCCGCGATGTGGTCGTCCTGGATCCGGGTCAGGTGCCAGATGAGCCAGGTGACCGAGTTCGCCGCCGGATCCACGCGCGCGTTCAGCAGCTCCGGCGGTACCCCTTCCACGACCTCGTGCACGATCTCCCGGATGCGTCCGAAACCGTCGGCGATGACGTCCGTAGCCTTCATGCACCCACCATGCAAGGCCCGGGGGCCCGACCGCCGCGAGCGACACGCGGAGGTCGGGCCGCCGGGCCGGCGGGTCGGGTGACGGGACGGACGGCTGTCAGCGGGTGGCGTCGGCCTTCTCGGCCTTCTCGGCCTTCTCGGCCTGCTCCGTCTTCGCGGTCGCCGCCGCGGGCTGCCCGGCGGCCGCGGCCACGGTGCCCTGCCCGCTGCGCAGGCCGATCCAGCTGATCACCGCGACCAGCGCGAAGGCCACCGCACCGATCCCGAAGGTGAGGGTGAACCCGGACTCGGCGGGCAGCGGGGGGACCCCCGCCGGCAGGTGCTCGATGGTCTTGGAGGCCAGGATCGTGGTGACGACGGCGCTGCCGATCGCACTGCCCGTGGAGCGCGAGATCGAGTTGATGCCGTTGGCGATGCCGCTCTGGTGGTGCGGGACGCTGGACATGATCACGGCGGGCATCGCGGCGTAGCCGAAGCTGACGGCCGCACCGACGACGAGCCCGGCGCCGATCACCGAGAGGCTGTGCTGGTGGTCCAGGACCAGCCAGGCGAAGCCGACCGCGCCGAGGGCCGCGGCGAGGGCCAGCGCCGTACGCGGACCTCGGTGGCGCACGATCTGGCCGCCCACCGGCGAGGCGAGCAGCGAGACGATGGCGCCGGGCAGCAGGAACTGCACGGAGGCGCGCAGGATGGACGCGTCGAAGCCGTAGCCGGTGAGGGCCTCGGGCATCTGGACGAGGTACGAGACGCCCAGGAAGTTCGCGAACATGCCGAAGCCGACGAGGACGCCGGCCAGGTTGGCCATGAGCACGGGGCGGTGGACGAACATCTTCATGTCGACGAGCGGCTCGCGCACCTTGCGCTCGACGAGCACCCAGACGGCGGCCATGACGGCGGCGCCGGCGAAGCTGCCCAGCGTACGGGCGGAGCCCCAGCCCCACTCGTGGCCCTGGGAGATCGGCAGCAGGAGCAGCAGCAGTGCGATGCCGAGGGTCAGCGCGCCCAGGAAGTCGGTGCGCCCGCCGGTCTTGTGGCGGGTCGCGGGGACCAGGAACACCACCGCGAGCAGGGCGAGGAGCGCGAAGCCGGTCGCCATCCAGAAGGCGTTGCGGTAGTCCGCGCCGGAGCCGGAGGTGAGCAGCCCGGTCGCGACGAGCGCGAGCCCGCTGCCGAACGCGAGCGTGCCGCTGACCAGGGCCATCGCACCAGGCAGCTTCTGCGGCCGGACCTCTTCGCGCAGGACCGACAGGGCCAGCGGGAAGATCGCGGTGGCGGCTCCCTGGAGCACCCGGCCCAGGATCAGCAGCGGCAGCGAGGAGGCCAGCGCGGCGATGACGGAGCCGACGACCATGACGCCGAGCACGGCGACCAGGGTGGGCTTCTTGCCGTGCTGGTCACCGAACCGGCCCAGCAGCGGGGTGAAGACCGCGGCCGACAGCAGGGTGGCGGTGGTCACCCAGCTCACGTTGGCCGTGGTGGTGCCGAGGTCCTCACGGATGAGGCCGAGGATCGGGACCGGCAGGGTCTGCATCATCGACACGACCATGGCGGCCAGGCTCAGGGCGAAGACGATGACCGTCTCGTTCCGGTGCCCGGAGGCCGGGGTGGCGGGGGAGGGGGTGCTCATGGCTGGGGTGAACCTTCTTCGTGTTTCGGAGCTGAAGAGCTTCGGAACGCAGATGTTTGACCTTCTCAAGTAACTCGACCGACGGTAGACGTCGATAGTTAAGGTGGTCAAGTAAACAATTGATAATGTGAAGCATCCTGAGTACGCTCCAGGTATGAGCGACACCGCCACGCAGACCCCCACCAAGCTCCAGCTGCTGGAGCTGCTCGCCGCGATCGGCACCGCCCAATGGCGCGAGTTCGCGGCCGCCGCGGCCCAGCACGGCCTGACCTCCACCCAGGCCCGGGTCCTCGCCCAGCTCGACGGCCCCGTGCCCATGCGCGGCCTCGCCACCCTGCTGGTGTGCGACGCCTCCAACGTGACCGGCATCGTCGACCGGCTGGAGGCCCGCGCGCTGGTGCGCCGGGAGCCGGACCCCGCCGACCGCCGCGTCAAGAACGTCGTCGCGACGGACGCGGGCCGCGAGGTCATCCGCCGCGTGCGCGAGGAGATGCAGGCCATGCACGGCGCGCTGGACACCCTCGACGAGGCCGAGAGCGCGACGCTCTACGCCCTGCTGGGCCGCCTGCGCCCCTCGATGGAGAAGGCCTGATCGCCATGGACGCGCCGAGCGGTGGCGGGATCCGGCTCCTGCGGGCGGCCGAGCGGGCCGCCACCGTCTGGAAGAACGGCGGGGGAGTCACCCGGGAGGTCGCGGCCTGGCCCGAGGGCGCGGACATGGACGGCTTCGGCTGGCGGGTGAGCCTGGCCGAGGTCGCCGCCGACGGGCCGTTCTCGGCCTTCCCCGGCATCGGGCGCACCCTGACCCTCGCCGAGGGCGCGGGAATGGACCTCACGGTGGCGGGCGTACGCCGGCTCGTGGACGAGCGGTTCGCGCCGCAGGACTTCCCCGGGGACGAGCCGACCGACTGCCGGCTGCTCTCCGGCCCCGTCGTGAACTTCAACGTGATGTACCGCAGGAGCGCGGTGGAGGCGCAGACCGCCGTCGTACGGGGCACGCTCACCCTCGCGGTCCCGCGGGGCGGGACGCTGCTGGTGGCCGCGCTGGAGGGACCGGCGGTACTCGAACGGGCCGGTGACCGCGCGGAGCTGCTCCCGTACGACGCGGCCGTGCTGACCGGACCGCTCGACTGCCGGGTCCGTACGGCCGGGCGCGCGGCCGTCGTACGGTTCGCCCCGGCCCCCGCTTCGGCCCCGGCCGCGGACCGGCTCTAGCGGGTGCGGTTGCGGGTGCCCAGCTTGATCCACTTCGCGGTGCTGGGCACGCCCTTCGCGTCGAGCAGGAAGAGCATGTAGTACCCGGGCGGGGCGTCGGCCGCGCTCGGCGGCGTACGGAGCCCGACCGTGGAGCCGTGGACGCCGGTGATCCGCAGGTCCAGGTGGCGCTGGCTGGTGTTCACCGAGTGCGTGACGGTCGTCGGTGCCAGCAGCACGGCCCGCCTGACGTCCTTCGCCGTCGAGCTCGTGACCTGGAAGGCCGCGTCGTGGCCGAGGTCGCCCGCCGGGGCCCGGTCGAGCGCCGGCCGGGCGCCCCGGTGCAGGTAGGCGGGCTCGTAGAGCTCGATGCTGCCGTCCATCCCGTCCTTGATGTCGGGATCGTTGGCGATCTGCTGGAGCTCGTCCCCGGTGACCATCATCCGGCCGTCCGGCAGGACCAGGGCGTTGGAGTGGTAGCCGCGGGGCAGCCGCTGGGCCGGACCCAGCTTCCAGTGGCCGCGCGCGTCGCGCAGTTCGATCTGCCGGTACTTCAGGTCGGCCTTCGGGTTGAAGGGTCCGTTGCCGTAGTTCCGGGTGTCCAGGGCGCCGTTCACCGTGATCAGGGTCCCGTCGGGCAGGATCAGGGTCCCGTCCTGGGTGCGGCCGAAGGCCCTCGGCTCCTCGATGCTCCAGCGGCCGCCGGACAGCCGGTACGTGAGCGGGTCGCGAGGGTCGCCGCCGAGCACCAGGACGGAGTCCGGGCCCCGGAAGCCGGCCGGCAGCGGGACGGCCGAACCGTAGCCCCGGAAGTCGGCGGGCCGCCGGGGCAGGTCGGTGCGGGTGTCCTCGACGGGGTCGAACAGCCACTGCTGGTCGGCGTCGCGGCCGAGCCCGTAGATCTTCCCGTCCCGCAGCGAGAAGAGGTGCGGATAGTCGTTCCGGAAGGGGGCCTGTGACCGGAGCCGCTCCGCGGGGACGTTCGCCGGGATGTCGTACGAACGCCAGGGCACGGGCCGCCCGAGCGCGGGGAAGCGCTCCACCACCGGAGTGGGCGTGCCCGTACCGCGCTCGGACTGGCCGGACATGATGATCTGCCGGCCGTCCGGCCCCGTCACCACCGACGGGTACCAGCGGCCCACGGACATGTCGCGGTTGCGGAACCACTTCTCGGTCCACGGGTCGAACACGAAGGACAGCTTGGCGCCGCTGCCGCCCTTCCCGCCGACGTTGCCGCCGAACACCCCCACCATTCCGTTGGGGAGGTAGGAGTGACCGGCGCAGAAGAACGGCGCCGGGCGCGGGGCGTAGGCGCCGTCGGGCATCAGCACCACCGGGGGCGGCACGTTCTTGAAGGCCCTGGCCCCGGTCCCCCTGGCGGGATCCCAGAGGTAGGCGCGGCCCGCGTTGGTCCGGCCGACGGTGTTGGTGGGCCCGGTCTCCTTGGTGGGATCGGCCTCCACGCGTTCGAAGGAGAAGAGCAGCACCTTGCCCGTCGGCAGCTGGGCCACGTGGACGCCGAAGTCGGGGGAGGGGAAGAACTGGGTGAACCGGCCGAACCGGGCCGCGTCGAACTTCGCGTTGCCCTTGTGCTGGGACTCCTCCAGCGAGGCCAGGCTCGACGTGCGCTTCGACTGCGGATAGCCCTGATTGCCCTTGGCGGCCTCGCGCAGCCGTGCGTGCGCGCGGGCGTGCTCCTCGCCGAGCACCCCGGCCTCGTCGCCGGTGTGGTGGGCCGCGGCGAAGGCCGGGGCGGGTCCCGCCAGGGCGACGGCCAGGGCGGTGGCGAGCGCCAGTGCCGACAGGGCGGCGGGGCGTGGCCGCGGTGCGCGGGACGAGCGCGGTGCGCGGGACGAACGTGCTGGGCGGGACATGGAACTCCTCACCGCAGGAGGGCCCGGTGCCCGGCGCCCCGGCCGGCTCCAGAACCCGCTGATTGCCTGAACGACCTCGCCGATATTAGGACGAATTGGAACGAGCGAACGGCGCGACGCGGGGCTCCGCGCCACCTGGGGCCATCCGGCGGAGGGGTCTGAGCAGATTTATCGTTTCTGCGGTGACGGGCTTCCGCCATCGAGGTGAGACCGCGTGCCCGTCGGCCCACCGGGGCCGCCGCGGACCGCTATCCATGGCGGTGTGATCAAGTCCCTCCGCACCGGATTCACCGCAGCCGCCGTGACCGCGACCTTCGTCGCGCTCACCCCCGCCGCCGGGGCCTCGTCCTCGGCGCCCGCGGCCCCCACCGACCAGGTGACCGTGGACGTCGCCTCCGTGAACGGATCGGGCTGCCGTCCAGGCAGTGCCGCCGTCGCCGTGTCGCCGGACAACTCGGCCTTCACCGTCACCTACAGCGAATACCTGGCCCAGGCCGGTGGCGGTGTCTCCGCCGTCGAGGGCCGCAAGAACTGTCTCCTCTCCCTCGACGTCCACGTCCCCCAGGGGTACACCTACGCCGTGGCCAAGGTCGACTACCGCGGCTTCGGCAGCCTCGCCCCGGGCGCGGTCGGCACGCAGAAGGCCAGCTACTACTTCCAGGGCATGAGCCAGACCGCGTACCGGACCCACAAGTTCAACGGCGAGCTCGTCGACAACTGGCAGGCGACCGACACCACGGGCATCGAGGCCCTGGTCTTCGCACCCTGCGGTGAGCAGCGCAACTTCAACATCAACACCGAGCTGCGCGCCGAGGTGGGCACCTCGGACCCGGCGCACACCAGCTTCATGGCACTCGACTCGACGGACGGCAGCATCAACAGCGTGTACCACTTCTCCTGGAAGCAGTGCCCGGTCCGGCGCTGATCCGGGAGTACCCGCTCCCTGTTCGCAGGGGCCCGCCGTCCGGCGGGCCCCTGCGGCGTGTCCGGTGCCGGGTCAGGCCGACGCGCGCCGCACGAGTGCCGTGGCGGTGATCACCGGATCGGGTGCGGTCCGCCGCCCGTCCGGACCGCCGTTCAGGCGGTGCATCAGCAGCCGCGCCATCAGGCGGCCCATGCCCTCGATGTCCTGGCGTACGGTCGTCAGCGGCGGGTCGGCGCTTTCCGCCACCGGTTCGGCGTCGTCGAAGCCGACCAGCGCCACGTCCCCCGGCACCGTCCGGCCGCTCTCCCGCAGCACGCGCAGGGCGCCCGTCGCCATCAGGTCGTTCCCGGCGAAGACGGCGTCGATGCCGGCGTCCCGGTCCAGCAGCTCCGCCATCGCGCGGGCCCCGCCCGCCGGGGTGAAGTCCCCTTCGGCGAACAGCTCCGGGCCGGCGGCCGCCAGCGCGTCCCGGTAGCCGCTCAGCCGGTCGGCCGCCGAGGTCTGGTCGAGCGGGCCGGCGATGTGCGCGATCCGCCTCCGGCCCTGCGCCAGCAGATAGCGCACGGCCTCCCGCGCGCCCCCGCGGTTGTCGGCGTCGACATAGGCCACGCCCTCGCCCGCGCCCTCGCCCTCCCCCTCCCCGGTCCCGGTGGTCCAGCCGGGCCGGCCGCCGTAGACCGTGGGCATGCCGATGCGGCGGGTGATGGCGGGCAGCGGGTCGTCGGTGTGCAGGGAGAAGGCGAGGGCCCCGTCGACGTGGCCGCCCGCCAGGTAGCGCTCGATCCGGTCGTAGTCGCCGCGGTCCTCGACCAGGAGCAGGACGAGCTGGGTGTCGTGCGCGGTCAACTCCTTGGCGATGCCGCGGACCTGGCGCGAGAAGAAGGGGTCCGAGAAGATCCGGATCTCCGGCTCGGCGATGATCACCGCGACGGCCCCGGTGCGCCGGGTGACGAGGGTGCGGGCCGCGTGGTTGGGGACGTAGCCCAGCACGCGGATCGCCGTGCGCACCCGGTCCACCAGGTGTGCGCGGACCCCGTCGCCGCCGTTGACCACGCGGGACGCGGTGGCCCGGGACACCCCGGCGTGCGCCGCGACGGCCTCCAGGGTGGGCCGGCTGCCGGGACGCGGCTCGGTCACGGATGCTCCTCCACGGTGTCCACGGACGGTGGCCTCGACGGGCAGCAGGGTAACCGGTGATCGCCTCCGGTCGCTGCCCCGTAGGCGGGTTACGGCCGGGTGGCGGCCCGCTCCAGCAGGCCCCGCAGGGCGCGCTGTTCCTCCGGGGCGAGGCCGGACAGCGGGGAGTCCACGGCGAGGAGCGCGAGGAGGCGCTCGCGCAGGGCGGTGCCCTCGGCGGTGAGGACGAGCTGCTTCGCGCGTCGGTCGGTGGGGTGCGGATGGCGCCCGATCAGGCTCTGCTTCTCCAGCTTGTCGACGACGAAGGTGGTGTTGGAGGGCTCGCAGCTCATGCGTTCGGCGAGCTCGCGCATGGTCATCGGCCCGCTCATCTCCCGCAGTGCGGCCGCCTGTGACGCGGTCAGGCCCAGGGTGGCGGCGCGCTCGCGTACGTGCTCGGTGATCCGCTGAGCCAGTCCGTTCACCAGGCCGCACAGCTGTCGCTCGGCGATGGCCTGCAGCTCCGGGGGCGTCGTCATGCCACCACCCTAGCAAGTCCGTGAAGCCAACATATTTGCAACTTGAATGATTCGAACTTGATGTTTATGGTGACGTCGTCGCCGCATCGAACCGCGGCGGCCTGACGGCAACTCACAGGAGAGACCCCATGGCTGACGTGACGGCGGCTCAGGACGTACGACTGCGCCGTGCGGCGGGAATCCGCTCGATATGGCTGGGCGACACCAAGGTGTCGTACGTGCCGGACGGTGACGTACGGCTCCGGCCGCTGAGGCTGCTCCAGGACAGCACCGACGAGGTGTGGGACGCGCATCCGGAATACCTGGACCCCGCGGGACACCTGGTGGGGAGCGTCGGCGGGCTGCTCGTGGAGCACGGCGGCCGCGCCCTGCTGATCGACGCGGGCTTCGGCCCGCAGACGTACGAGGCCCCGGACGGCCCGCTCGCCACGATCCAGGGCGGCGCGCTCGTGCGCAGCCTGGCCGCACTCGGCCGCAGTCCCGATGAGGTCGAGGCGGTGGCCTTCACCCACCTCCACGCCGACCACCTCGGCTGGGCCTGCCACCCCGCGCCCGGCGGAGACCGGCCGGTGTTCGCCCACGCCGAGTACCTGATATCCGAGCCCGAATGGGAGCGGCGGGACCTCCTGGAGGCCCAGGGCATGGCCGAGCAGGTCGCGGCCCTGGCGCCGCGCGTACGCACGGTCACCGACGGTCAGGAGGTCTTCCCCGGCGTGCGCGTACGGATCACGCCCGGCCACACCGTCGGACACGCCGAGTACGTCATCACCGGCGGCGGGCGCCGGCTGATCGCCTTCGGGGACGCCGTGCACTCGCCCCTCCAGATCGACCACCCCGAATGGTCCTCGGGCTTCGACCACGACGGCGCCCTCACCGCCGGCCACCGCCGCCGCCTCGTCGCCGAGCTGGCGGAACCCGGCACCATCGGCTTCGGCGTCCACTTCGCCGACGTGGTGTTCGGACACGTCCGGCAGGACGGGAACGGCCCTGCCTGGCGCCCCCTGGACGCGTGACCCGGAGGCCGGGCGGCGGTCAGAATTCGGGGACGAAGGGGAGGTAGTCCGAGTGGGGACCGGAGGGGATCACCGCATAACTGCTCTCGGGCAGCTCGTTCCACACGCCGGGCAGGTCTCCGAGCGGCTCGGACACCACGAGGCGGGTCTCGTCCGAGACCTCCCTCAGGTACGGCACCTCCGGGTGCAGATGCCGGACGGTCTCGGCCCGGGAGCTGTAGAACAGCGAGCGGGACCTTCCCTGGCTGGAGTAGCGGAAAGCCCAGACGTGCACGCCGTCACTCACCGCCACCGTCATCTGGAGCGGTTCCGGCACGCCGTGCTCCTTGCCGAGGCGCTCCACGAACCCCGCCATCCTGGCCACCGCACCCGGGGCGTCCTGGTCGAGACCGAACGTGACCGCCAGGTAGAACATCACCTCGGAATCGGTGGATCCCTCGATGGACGGGAAGAGCGCCGGGTCGACGGCCATGCACAGATCGCGCTGCAGCCGGTGGAAGTCCGCGATCGCGCCGTTGTGCATCCACATCCAGCGTCCGTGGCGGAACGGGTGACAGTTGGACTGCTGGACGGCCGACCCCGTCGAGGCCCGGACGTGCGCGAAGAACAGCGGCGAGCGGACGTGCGCGGCGAGCTCCTGCAGATTGCGGCTGCTCCACGCCGGGCCGACGTCCCGGAAGACCGCCGGGGTGCCGTCGCCGTCCGCGCTGTACCAGCCGATGCCGAAACCGTCGCCATTGGTCGGTTCGGCGCCCATCTTGGCCCGGAGGCTCTGGTTGATCAGCGAGTGCTCAGGGCGGTAGAGCACGGTGTCGAGGAGCATGGGCGAACCCGAGTAGGCGAGCCAGCGACACATGCGCACCATCCCCTTCGCGACCTGCTCCGAGCCTAACCCCGCTGACGTCGGGGTTCTCGCGGGACAAGCCGTCCGCGGCGGCCGCGGGTCAGGAGAAGAGCCAGCGCGTCTGGCTGTAGCCGCCCTTGCCGAAACCGAAGGCGGTGCCCGGGCGGACCGAGAAGACCAAGGCCTCGCCCGCGTCGGGATTCACGAACACGCCGTCCCCCACCTCGAAATGCCATTCGGCGCCGTACTTCGCCTCCCAGGCGGCGGCGAGCCGGCGCAGCCGGCCGGGATCCGTGACCCGGGCCGCCACACCCTCGACGACCAGGTCGAATCCTTCGTGGAGGGTGTTGGTGCCGGTGGTGAGGACGACGTGCGCGTTGCCGCGGAGGTTCTTGGCCTTGCGCTCATCGGGCCCGGTGCAGAAGTGCAGCGCGCCGTCCGCCCAGACACCGATCAGCGGCGTGACGTGCGGCCGTGCGTCGGGGCGCACGGTCGTCAGCCAGTACAGCTCGGCCGTGGCCAGCCGGGTGACGGCCTCCCGCCAGGGCACGGCCGTCGCCCGCTCGTCGCTGTACCGCGGGTCCAGCTCGGCACGGGGTTCCTCGCGGGGTCCCTCGTCGGTGTGGGGTTCCTCGTCGGGCATGGCTGTCCTCCTGGTGCGGCCTCCGGCTGCGGTCAGGCACCAGCCTGTCCCGCGGCACCCCGGCCGTCCACCGGGGGCCGCGCCCGGCGCCGTCCGCGCGGAGTCCCGCGGGGACGGCGCCGTCGCGCATCAATGGCCGAAGTCGAACCAGTTGACGTTCACGAAGTCGGCGGGCTGGCCGCTGGTGAAGGTCAGGTAGACGTCGTGCGTGCCGGTGACCGCCGTGATGTTCGCCGGCACCGTGCGCCAGCTCTGCCAGCCGCCGGTGGACGCGACCGAGAAGCTGCCGACCGGAGCCGAGGCGGGGTTGTCGAGCCGTACCTCGACCAGCCCGCTGACCCCGCCGGCCGCACCGCTGGCCACGCGCCCGTAGAACTGCCGGGCCGGGGTGGAGCCGAAGTCGACGCCGCGGAACAGGGCCCAGTCGCCGTTGCCGATCGCCGCGAGGTTCTGGCCGCCGCCGCTGTCGGTGGTGCTCTCCTTGGCCGTGCCCGACTGGCCGTCGTAGGACTCGGCCTGGATCGCCGTGTACGCGTCGCGCTGACCGGGCGGTGTCGTCGGCGGGGCGGTGGGCGGTGTCGTCGGGGGCGTGGTGGGCGGAGTGGTGGGCGGTGTGGTGCCGCCGGTCGACCGGAGGACGGACACGTAGTCGACGACCATCGCGTGTCCGGGCTGGGTGCCCGCGTCGGGGCCGCCGCCGAAGGCGTCCGGGAAGCCGCCGCCCATGGCGACGTTCAGGATGATGAAGTAGCCGTGGTTCGTGGCGTCGGTCCAGGTCTTCGCGTCGACCTGATTGGCCCGCACCGTATGGAAGTTGAACTCGTCGACGTAGAAGCGCATCTCCTCGACCGCGGTCGAGCGGTCCCACTCGACGGCGTACGTGTGGAAGCCCGCCTGGCAGCTGGCGCCGGGGCAGACGCGCTGGCCGCCGATTCCCGAGGTCTCGTTGCAGGGGCCGCCCGGACTCGTGCCGCAATGCAGGGTCGCCCAGACGTTGTTGAGGCCCTGGACGTTCTCCAGGATGTCGATCTCGCCGATGCCCGGCCAGTTCCACCAGTTGCCCCGGTAGGGGGCGCCGAGCATCCAGAAGGCCGGCCAGTAGCCCTTGGCGGCCGGGCCCGTCACGTTCGGCATCTGGATCCGGGCCTCCGACCGGAGCTTGCCGCCCGCCGGGGGCTCGAAGTCGGCCCTACGGGTCTCGACACGGCCGGACGTCCAGTTTCCTGCGGCGTCCCGGCGCGGGGTGATGCGCAGGTTGCCGGTGCCGTCGAGGGAGACGTTGGAGGGGTCGGCGGTCATCGTCTCGATCTCGCCGGTACCGAAGTGGGCGGGTCCGCCGGGGTAGGAGGTGCCGGTGGTGTACTGCCAGTCGGCGGTGTTCACCCCGGAGCCCGCGGGTCCGTCGAAGTCGTCGAGGAACACCCGGGACCAGCCCGCCGGTGTGGGGGGAGCCGCGGCGTTCGCGGGCAGGACCACGCCCGCGGCGGCTGCCGCGACCACGGCGATCGTGCTGAGCGCGGCTAAGACGGCCCGCCGGACCGTCGGCCGCTTCCTGCCGGATATCTCGTGCATGGGTGCCCTCTCTGAAGCGCGCCGAGGCGCGGTGCGGGGGGAAGGGTCAGCGGGTCGGGGGGGGGGGGGGGGGGCGCCCCGCCCCCCCACCCCCCCCGCGCCCCCCAACCCCCCCCCCCCCCCCCCGCGTTACAAAGCCAAACACAAGTTGGGAGGGGGGGGGGTATGA
>NZ_JBIAVW010000041.1:0-36503 GCF_042894785.1 Streptomyces sp. NPDC001502 | reverse complement strand
AGCCCCGCCGGCGCTTGAGGCGCACGGCCCGGGCCAGAACCCCGGCACCACCGACCCGCCGGAGCCGAACCGCAGAGCCCCGGCGGGAGCCGACCCGCCGGAGCCGGCAACCCCGGCGGGAGCCGAAGGGCCGAGGGGCTACAGCTCCTTGCGGAGCGAGGGGCCGTCCAGGGGCCGTTTGCGCTTCTTGACCTTGATCTCCACGCCGCCCCAGAAGGCGAAGCCCGTCACCACCACCCGCGGCGCGCCCGGCTCGGCCGGGCCCGGGTTGTCGCGCTGGTCGAACGCGCCCATGAAGCCGAAGCCCCGGACGTCCAGTTCCACCCCCGGCGGCACCGTGATCTGGATGCCGCCCATGACCGCGACGCAGTTGATCACCACCTCGCGCTGCGCGAAGTCCGCCTCGCGCAGGTCCAGCTCGCCGCCGCCCCAGAACGCCACCGCGTCGAACCGCGCCGGCACCGTCCACCGGCCCTTGCGCTGGAAGCCCGACATCACCGCGACGGCCGTCGCCGAGCTGCCCGCACCGCCGATCCGGCCCGTCCAGGGCTCGGCGGCCGCCGTCGGCCGGGCCACCGGCCCGCCCGCCGGCGCCGGCAGGTCCCGCGTCAGCGGCTCCAGTTCCGCGTACGTCCGCGACTTGTACACCGCGTCCAGCCGCTCCTCGAACTCCTCCATGTCGAGCCGGCCCTCGGCGACGGCGTCCCGCAGACGCTCCACCACCCGGTCCCGGTCGGCGTCCGACGCCCTCAGCTCCGGCAACGGCTTCTCCGGCCGCTCGTCACTCATGTGGACCAGACTATGCAGGGTTGTCGGCGAGTTGTACGACTTGGCCCCTGAGATCGCCCCCGGATCGTCCCCGGCTTTCCCCTGATTCAGGCGATGCGGGCCGGCGTCAGCCGCGGCCCGCGTACATCCGCGCGATCACGTCCTCGATGTCCGGCTCCCGCACCGACAGGTCCACCAGCGGATAGTCCGCCGCCACCGCCGCCACCAGCGGCGCCGCCGAAGCCCCCGCCGGGAACGCCAGCCACTGCCGCGGACCCTCCACCTTCACCACCCGCGCCCCCGCCACACTGATCGGCGCGAGCTCCCGCTCCAGGTCCACCACCAGCGTCCGCTCGCTCTCCCCCACCGCCCCCGCCGCGTGCAGCCCGCCCAGCGGTCCGTCGTACATCAGCCGCCCGTGGTCGATCACCATCACCCGCTCGCACAGCTGCTCGATGTCCTGGAGGTCGTGCGTGGTGAGCAGCACGGTCGTACCGAGTTCCTCGTTCAGCTGCCGCAGGAAGCCCCGCACCTTCGCCTTGCTCACCACGTCGAGCCCGATCGTCGGCTCGTCCAGGTACAGCACCTCCGGATCGTGCAGCAGCGCCGCCGCGATGTCCCCGCGCATCCGCTGCCCGAGCGACAACTGCCGTACCGGTACGTCCAGCAGCTCGGCCAGGTCGAGCCGCTCCACGCACCGCTCCAGGTTCTCCTCGAACCGCGCCCGCGGCACCCGGTACAGCCGCCGCATCAGCCCGTACGAGTCCTTCAGCGGCAGGTCCCACCACAGCGTCGTGCGCTGCCCGAACACCACCCCGATCCGGTGCGCGAGCCGCATCCGCTCCCGCGCCGGGTCGATGCCCGCGACCCGCAGCCGGCCGCCGCTCGGCGTCAGGATGCCGGTCAGCATCTTGATCGTGGTCGACTTCCCGGCGCCGTTGGGCCCGATGTAGCCGACCATCTCGCCCCGGGCGACCTCGAAGCTGATCCCGTCCACCGCCCTGACCTGGCGTTTCTCCCGGCGCATCAGGCTCACCCGGCGCCGTACGTCAAAGACCTTCTCGACCCCGTCCAACGAGATCAGCGCATCCGCCACAGCTCTAGCTCCCCGTGCTTCGGTACGAACGGACTCCCGCGCGCCACGCCAGCGACGCGGGCAGGAACACCACGAAGGCCACCAGCGGGCTCAGGTACGCGACCCACCCGGGCAGTCCCAGCGGATCGGGCCGCCCCAACACGTGCAGCGCCGGGAGCCAGTTGACGAAGGCCAGCGGGACGATGAAGGTCACCCCGCGCAGCAGGTCCTTCGCGAAGACCGTCGGCGGGTACTGCAGCATCGTGCAGCCGCCGTAGGTGAAGGAGTTCTGCACCTCGGCCGCGTCCCCGGTCACGAACTGGAAGGCCGCCCCGGTCACCATCACGGCCGCGAAGATGGCCGCCCCGGCGAGCACCATCACGGGCACCAGCAGCACCTTCCCGGCCGTCCAGTCCACGTCCAGGGTGCACACCGCCCAGCCCATCACCCCGACCCCCTGCGCGATCCGGCCCAGCCGGCGCAGCGCGAAGCGGTCCGCCGCGACCTGCGCGAGCACCGGGACCGGCCGCACCAGCATGGTGTCGAGCGACCCGTCGCGGATCCGGGCGCCGATCCGGTCGGTGTTCCCCAGCAGCAGGTCCGCCAGACCCAGGGAGGCCGAGCAGGACCCGTACAGCAGCGCGATCTCGGGCAGCGTGAAGCCGCCGAGGGCGTCCACGTGGGAGAACATGACGGCGATCGCGACGAAGTCCAGGAGGGTGATCGCCGCCTGCCCGACGGTCGTCAGGACGAAGGACATCCGGTACGTCATCGTGGAGCGGATCCACATGCCCACGATCAGCCGGTAGCCGCGCAGCCCCTCCAGAACCGGGCCGCGGCGCGGCGCCCCGCCCGCCGCGGCATCCCGCTCCCCGTCCCGCGCCCGCGCCCTCGCCGGTACCGCCTCCACCCCGGCCCCGGCCGCGGCACCGGCCTCGGCCTCAGCCACCCTGGACCACCACCTTCCGTGTCGCGGCCGACTGCAACAGCCGTCCCGTTCCCAGCAGTACGAGCGCCCACCCGGCCTGGAAGCCCAGCGCCTCGGCCGCGCCCCCGGCCCCCGTGTGCTTGCCCAGCAGGACATCCATCGGCACCTGCAGCATCGCCGCCCACGGCAAGGTCCGGACGAACTCGCCGAAGCCGCCCGGGAAGACGGTCAGCGGCAGCAGCATCCCGGAGAAGAAGATCGAGGCGACGGTGGCCATGACGTTGACCCCCGCCCCGTCCATCAGCCAGAAGGCCACCAACCCCACCATGTAGCGCAGCGCGAAGCTCACCACCAGCGCCAGCAGGACGGACACCAGGAACAGCAGCCAGCGCAGCGGATCGACGGGCAGTGCCAGCGGGAACGCCAGCGCCCCCGCCACCAGCGGCACCACCCCGCGGCCCAGCAACTGGAAGCCCGCCCGGCCCAGATCGGCCGCGAGCCACCACATCTGGAGGTCCGCGGGCCGGTAGAGGTCGACCGCGATGTCGCCCGTCCGGATCCGCTCCTGGAGCTCCTCCTGGAAGCCGCCGCCGATCAGGGCGGCGGCGGCCAGCAGCGACTGGCTCACCCAGACGAAGGTCAGCGCCTGCGACTGGTCGTAGCCGCCGAGTCCGGGCCGCTCGTCCCACAGCGCGATGTACGTGTACGCGACGATGAACCCGAACACGGTGTTGGTGAACACCCCGGCCGCGGTCGCCGTCCCGTAGGTGGCGTAGCGCCTGAATCCGCCTGCCGCGACGGCCAGGTGGAGACCCACCGCCCGACGCGCTCCGCGAGGCACTGCGCGACGCACTCCGCCACTCGCACCGTCATTCGCACCGTCACCCGCTCCGCCGCGCACTGCGCGACGCACTCTCCGGCGCACCGTATCCCTCCGTTTCCCACGTCGTTCCTACGTCGGCCAAAGCGCGCGAGCTTAGTGCGGAGGGGCGAGCCACGCGACCGATTTATGCCCGTCCGGAGCGGAATCAGCGGCCATCGGGTAGACACCATGAGGTACAGAAGTGGATATTTTGAACGGCGTCGAGGAGTCCTGGAGATGAGCGACCAGTCACCACCCCCGGGCTGGACCCCTCGCGACCCCGACACCCCGCCCGACGTACCGCAGCCGCGGGCAGAACCGTCACCGCCGGAGCAGGCACAGCAGGCACAGCAGGCACAGAAGGCACAGCAGGCTCAGCAGATGCACCAGGGCGGAGCGGGGAAGAAGGCGCGGCGCAGGAGAACCGGCTGGCGCCGCTTCCTTCCCAGCTGGCGCGTGGTCCTGGGCGGCATCCTGCTCATCGCCCTGCTGATCGGCGGCGCCCTCGTGGCCGGCTACCTGCTGGTCGACATCCCGCCGGCCAACGCCGCCGCCACCGCGCAGTCCAACGTCTACCTCTACTCCGACGGCTCCCAGATCGCCCGCGACGGCGAGGTCAACCGCGTCAACGTGCCGCTGTCGCAGATCCCCCGGAGCGTCCAGGAGGCCGTACTGGCCGCCGAGGACCGGGACTTCTACTCCGAACGGGCGGTCGACCCCAAGGCGATGCTCCGCGCCGCCTGGAACACCGCGACCGGCAAGGGCACCCAGTCCGGTTCGACCATCACCCAGCAGTACGTCAAGAACTACTACTTGGGCCAGGAACAGACGATCAAACGAAAGGTCAAAGAGTTCTTCATCGCGATCAAACTCGGTCGCGAGAAGTCGAAGAACTACATCCTTGAGGGCTACCTGAACACCAGCTACTTCGGCCGCAACGCCTACGGCATCCAGGCCGCCGCCCAGGCCTACTACGGCAAGGACGTAGGCAAACTCACCACCGCCGAAGGCGCCTACCTCGCCACCCTCCTCAACTCCCCCAGCGCCTTCGACGTCGTCGCCCACCCCCAGAGCCGCCCCCGCGCCCTCGCCCGCTGGAACTACGTACTCGACGGCATGGTCAAGAAGGAATGGCTGCCCGCCGCCGAACGCGCGACGACACAGTTCCCCGAACCGGGCAAGGTCCGCGCCGCCGCCGGCCTGTCCGGCCAGCGCGGCTACCTCGTCGAAGCGATCAAGGACTACATCGTCGACAACAACATCCTCGACGACAAAACCCTCGCCGAAGGCGGCTACCGCATCACCACCACCATCGACAAACGCCGCCAGAACGCCCTCGTCGACGCCGTCAACGACCAGATGGTCGACAAGCTCCAACCCGACAAGCGCAAGGCCGACCGGCTGGTCCGGGCCGGCGGCGTCTCCATCGACCCGGCCACCGGCAAGGTCCTCGCCATGTACGGCGGCATCGACTACACCAAGCAGTACGTGAACAACGCGACCCGCCACGACTACCAGGTCGCCTCCACCTTCAAGCCCTTCGTCTTCGCCGCCGCCGTCGAGAACGACTCCCGCACCCAGGACGGCCGCCGGATCACCCCGAACACGATCTACAACGGCGACAACAAACGCCCGGTCGTCGGCGGCCGCATCCGCTTCGCCCCCGAGAACGAGGGCCAGGTCTCCTACGGGAACATCACCGTCAACACCGCCACCGACCTCTCCGTCAACGCCGTCTACGCGCAGATGGCAGTCGACGTCGGCACCGGCAAGGTCAAGAAGACCGCCATCGACCTCGGCATCCCCGAGAACACCCCCAACTTCGTACCCGGCCCGGCCATGGCCCTCGGCACCCTGCAGGCCAGCGTCCTGGACATGACCCAGGCCTACGCCACCCTCGCCGACCACGGCCGCCGCACCCCCTACACCTTCCTGGAGAAGATCACCAAGGGCGGCGACACCATCGGCCTCCCCCAGCGCACCCCCACCCAGGCCATCAGCCGCGAAGCCGCCGACACCACCACGTCCATGCTGGTCAGCGTCGTGGACAACGGCACCGGTACGGCCGCCCTCGCCGCCGGCCACCCCGCCGCGGGCAAGACCGGCACCGGCGAACTCGACCGCTCGGCCTGGTTCGCGGCCTACACCCCGGACCTGGTCACCGTGATCTCGATGATGGGCCAGGACCCGGACACCGGAACCCTGGAATCCCTCTACGGCGCCCTCGGCGAGGCCCGCATCGGCGGCGGCGGCTACCCCGCCCGGATCTGGGCCGCCTACACCAAGACCGCCCTGGAAGGCACCGACCCCGTCGACTTCGACCTGGAACTCCAGCCCGGCGCGGCCCAGCCCCCGCCGCCGCCCAGCCCGGAATCCAACCCGCCGCAGGAAACCCCCGGCGAACCCTCGCCCAGCACCCCCGAACGCTCCACCCGGCCCTCCCCGTCGAACTCGACGGGCGGCCGCAACCAAGGCGGGCAGAACAACGGAGGCCAGAACCAGGGCGGCCAGGACAACGGCGGCCCGGTGAACGGAGGCCAGGACAACGGCGGCCAGGACAACGGCGGCACCACCCAGGGCAGCGACCAGGGCGGCACCACCCAGGGCACACAAGGCAGCACACAAGGCAGCACCCAGGGCAGCGCACAGGGCAGCGACGGAGGCCCGGCGGAAGGCCTGCGCCCGCCGTCGGCGTTCCTGGAGTAGCCGGGGCAGACCTCCGGTCAGTGACCGGAGGTCGCCTTCAGCCCCACCACGGCGACCAGCAGCAGACAGATGAAGAAGATCCGCGCGGCGGTGACGGGCTCACCCAGCACCGCCATACCGAGCACGGCCGCGCCGGCGGCGCCGATGCCCACCCACACCCCGTAGGCCGTACCGATGGGCAGGGTCTTCGCCGCGTACGACAGCAGCACCATGCTCGCGACGATCCCGGCACCCGTGAACACACTGGGCCACAGCCGGGTGAAACCGTCGGTGAACTTCATGCCGATCGACCAGCCGACTTCGAGCAGACCGGCGACGAGAAGAAGAACCCATGCCATGACGGCACCTCCGAGACATCGAGCGATACGGGGTGCGTCGTCTTGTCGTACCCGGTACGGCGCGTCTCGTCGGGTTCTCCTCCACCGTAGCAAAGGGCAGCGAAAAGGGCCGGTGACCTGCGCCACCAGCCCCTTCTCAGTCCTGCACCCGGACCTGCACCCGGACCTACAGGTACAGCCCGGTGGAGTCCTCCGACCCCTCCAGCCGCTCCGCGGCCACGGCGTGCAGGTCCCGCTCGCGCATCAGCACGTACGTCGCACCCCGCACCTCGACCTCGGCACGGTCCTCGGGGTCGTACAGCACCCGGTCACCGGGCTCGACCGTCCGGACGTTCTGCCCGACCGCGACCACCACGGCCCAGGCCAGCCGCTTGCCCACCGCGGCCGTCGCGGGAATCAGGATGCCGCCGCCCGAGCGCCGCTCGCCCTCCGGCAGATCGGACTTCACGAGCACGCGGTCGTGCAGCATGCGAATGGGCAGCTTGTCGTGGGTGGTGTTCTCGCTCACGCCCCGAACCTACCTGCCCGCGCCCGTCCCGTACCGCTCAGGGTCATCCGCGCTTGCGGCGCGCCGACACCACGAGCAGCCCGACCAGGCTCACCGCGACCAGCGCGACGGGCACGATCCGGTCGACGCGCGGAGCCCCGTCGTCGTGGCGCAGACCGTCCCGCAGATCCGTCACGATCCGGTTCACCGTGGCGAAGGCCCGCCCGGCGGTCTGGTCGACGGTCGAGGCGACCCGTGCCTTCGCGTCCCCGATGATCGTCTTCGGGTGCATGCGCACGCCGATCTCGTCGAGCGTCTCGGCGAGCTGCTCACGGCGGCGGACGATGTCCGCCTCGATCTGTGCGGGGGTCCTGGCTTCCGGCACCGCGCTGCCTCCGTCGTCGTCGTGGTCGTGTGGGGCGTAGTCCGCCATGAACAGTCTGTCAGCTTAGTCTCATGGCATACCGATCCCCTCCCGAGGAGAGTGTCACGATGAGCGAGCGACTCCAGCCGGGCGACACCGCCCCCGCCTTCACCCTGCCCGATGCGGACGGCAACGAGGTCTCGCTCGCCGGCCACAAGGGCCGCAAGGTGATCGTCTATTTCTACCCGTCCGCGCTGACCCCGGGCTGCACGAAGCAGGCCTGCGACTTCACGGACAACCTGTCCTTCCTGACGGGACACGGCTACGACGTCATCGGCGTGTCCCCGGACAAGCCGGAGAAGCTGGCGAAGTTCCGCGAGAAGGAGGACCTGAAGGTCACCCTGGTCAGCGACCCGGAGAAGGAGACGCTGACGGCGTACGGCGCGTACGGCGAGAAGAAGCTGTACGGCAAGACGGTCACCGGGGTCATCCGCTCCACGGTGGTCGTGGACGAGGAGGGCAAGGTCGAGCACGCCTTCTACAACGTCAAGGCCACCGGCCACGTAGCCAAGATCATCAAAGACCTGGGCCTCTGACCCCCGCCCCACCGGAACGGCCCGCACCATCCGGTGCGGGCCGTTCCGTTTATCGGACGTAACTACCCGCATATCGGTTCGTTGATCCGTGCGAGGCCACGAACGCGTGGCCGGAACGGAGGGGCCGGGGTGCCGATCAGCCCGTACACGAAGGAACGCCTCGCGGAGGCGGCGCGTACGTCGCGCACGCTGTCGGAGGCACTGGGGAAGCTGGGGGTCGACCCGAAGAGCGGCTCGCGGCGTTATCTGCACGACCGCATGCGGAAGCTGGGCGTGGACACGTCCCATTTCGAGCGAGCGGAAGCCGTCAAGTGGACGAGGGAGATCCTGACGGCGGCGGTCGCCGACTCGACGAACATGTGCCAGGTACTGCGGCATCTCGGCCTGGAGGTCGTGGGTGGCCACCACACCCATATCAGCAGGCGGGTCAAGGCGTTCGGCATAGACACCTCCCATTTCCAGCTGCCTTCTCCTGCCGGACGTCCCAAGACCCGACGCAGCCCGGAGAGTCTTCTGGTCAAGCAGCACGGACCGGACGCCCGGCGTGCACAGAGCGCGCACCTGAAGCAGGCACTCGCCGCACTGGGCGTGCCCGAGGTGTGCCGGATGTGCGGCACACCGCCGACCTGGCGAGGCCACCCGCTACCGCTGGAGGTGGATCACGTGGACGGCGACTGGCGGAACAACCTTCCCGAGAACCTGCGGCTGCTCTGCCCCAACTGCCACTCGACCACCGATACCTACCGCGGCCGCGCGAAGGGGCGCCGTCGATGAGCAGCGAAGAAGGAAGCCGCACGCGCGAACGTCGGGACCACGGGCGCCGCGACACGCCGGACCGAGAAGCGCTACGTGAGGCGGTCGCGTCGTCCCACTCGCTGGCGGAGGTCTTCCGGCGCCTGGGCCACGCCCGGCCCGGGACCCATCGCAAGGCGCTGAAGCAGCGGATCGCCGAGGAGGGCCTCTCCACTTCCCACTTCCTCGGGCAAGCACACCAACGTGGCAAGCCGGGGACCATGCCGATGAAGCCCGCGTCGGACATCCTGATCAAGCATGACGGCAAGCGGCGAACACGCACGCACCTGCTGCGGCGGGCGCTTCGCGAGGTCGGGGTTCCGGAGCTCTGCGGCATGTGCGGAACGCCGCCCGAGTGGGGCGGGCTACCCATGACGTTGGAGATCGACCACGTGAACGGCGACTGGAGCGACGACCGCCAGGAGAATCTGCGCCTGCTGTGCCCCAACTGTCATGCGATCACCAACACCTGGTGCCGGGGAGGCCTGCGCGGCCACTGAATCCGCTCCCGTGCAGGGCGTGACGCGCAGTAGAGTGTCTCTGGCGCGCGCCCGTACGCCAACGGCTGAGCGGTGGCCTTTAGGTGGCCATGTATGTCGGTTCGAATCCGACCGGGCGTACTCAGTACGACAAGGCCTGGCCTCCCGAGTCTCGGGAGGCCAGGCCTTGTTGCGTCAGCCCAGGAGGGCGCGGACGAAGGGGACCAGGGCGCGGAAGGCCTGGCCGCGGTGGGAGATGGCGTTCTTTTCCGCCGGGGTCAGTTCCGCGCACGTGCGGGTGTCGCCCTGCGGCTGGAGGATCGGGTCGTAGCCGAAGCCGCCGGTGCCGGACGGGGTGTGGCGGAGGGTGCCGAGGAGGCGGCCCTCGACGACGCGTTCGGTGCCGTCCGGGAGGGCCAGGGCCGCCGCGCACGCGAAGTGGGCCCCGCGGTTCTCGTCGGCGATGTCGCCGAGCTGGGCCAGCAGCAGGTCCAGGTTGGCCTTGTCGTCGCCGTGGGTGCCGGCCCAGCGGGCCGAGAAGATGCCGGGGGCGCCGTGCAGGACGTCCACGCAGAGGCCGGAGTCGTCGGCGACCGCCGGGAGGCCGGTGGCGCGGGCCAGGGCGTGGGCCTTGAGGAGGGCGT
Source organism: Streptomyces sp. NPDC001502 (assembly GCF_042894785.1). Lineage (NCBI taxonomy): Bacteria > Bacillati > Actinomycetota > Actinomycetes > Kitasatosporales > Streptomycetaceae > Streptomyces > Streptomyces sp. NPDC001502. The sequence continues at coordinate 26,464 of NZ_JBIAVW010000041.1, read as the reverse complement.
TCTCGGCGAAGGTGACGCCGGTTTCCTTGACGTCCGGGATCTCGGGGTACGCGTCCGCGCCGACCAGCTCGTGCGGCAGGCCGGCGTCGGACAGGATCGCGCGGAGTTCGGAGACTTTGCCCGCGTTGCGGGTGGCCAGGATGAGGCGGCTGGGCGTCGAGGTCATGCGCCCATTATCCGGGTCAGCCCGGGGTGCAGACCTTGGAGATCTCGCTGGCCGCGTCCGCCACCGGCTGGATGTCCGGGACGCTGTTGCCGCTCTCGATCGAGGTGCGGACGTTCTTGACTGCGGTGTTCATCGAGTCGATGGCCTTGCCCAGGTCGGCGTTGTCCGTCTGGTCGCCGATCTTCTTCAGGTTCGACTCGATCTGGTTGAGCGCGTTCTGGGCGTCCTGGGGGCTGTTGCCCGCCTGGGAGACGGCCTGCTGGAGGTCGTTCGCGCCGTCCGTGATGGCCACGGCCGTGTTCGCGCAGTCCATCGCCGTGGAGATCGCGTCGCAGGCGGACAGGGCCGGGACGGTGAGTACGGCGGCCACGGCTACGGCCGCTATGCGGAGCTTCATGCGGTTCTCCCCCTGAGGGCTTGGACGCTACGAGGACGGGCGCACGGCTTCGAGACCGTGCGCCCGTATCTTCCTGGACGCCGGGCCGGGCCCGGCGGTTGCCGTTTACAGTTCGAGCGCGCCCAGCTGGATGGCTTCGAGGTCCGCGCAGCCGCCGGCGGCGAGGTCGAGGAGGGCGTTGAGTTCCTTGCGGTCGAAGGGCTCGCCCTCGGCGGTGCCCTGGACCTCGACGAAGCGGCCGTCGCCGGTGCAGACCACGTTCATGTCGGTCTCGGCGCGCACGTCCTCCTCGTAGCAGAGGTCGAGGAGCGGGACGCCGTCGACGATGCCGACGCTGACGGCGGCGACGGTGCCGGTGAGCGGCTTGCGGCCGGCCTTGATGAACTTCTTCTTCTGGCCCCAGGCGACGGCGTCTGCGAGGGCGACGTAGGCGCCGGTGATGGCGGCGGTGCGGGTGCCGCCGTCGGCCTGGAGGACGTCGCAGTCCAGGACGATGGTGTTCTCGCCGAGGGCCTTGTAGTCGATGACGGCGCGCAGGGAGCGGCCGATCAGGCGGGAGATCTCGTGGGTGCGGCCGCCGATCTTGCCGCGGACGGATTCGCGGTCGCCGCGGGTGTTGGTGGAGCGGGGCAGCATCGAGTATTCGGAGGTGACCCAGCCTTCGCCGCTGCCCTTGCGCCAGCGCGGAACGCCTTCGGTGAAGGAGGCGGTGCAGAAGACCTTGGTGTCTCCGAAGGAGACGAGGACGGAGCCCTCGGCGTGCTTGCTCCATCCGCGTTCGATGGTGACCGGGCGGAGCTGTTCGGGCGTACGGCCGTCGATGCGAGACATGGCTCCGAGCCTAGTCCCTGCCCGCCCGGGCCTGTGCCGCTGTGCGAAGACCCCGTCCGGGGCTTCCGGGACGGGGTCCGCTGGGATCCGGCTAGGGAGTCCGGATCACATCATGTCTTCGATGTCGGCGGCGATCGGGTCGGCGTCGGTGCCGATGACGACCTGGATCGCGGTGCCCATCTTGACGACGCCGTGGGCGCCGGCGGCCTTGAGTGCGACTTCGTCGACCAGGTCGGGGTTGATGACCTCGGTGCGCAGGCGGGTGATGCAGCCCTCGACCTCTTCGATGTTCTCGATGCCGCCGAGCCCGGCGACGATCTTCTCAGCCTTGGTGGCCATGTGTTTCTCCCTGAGTGTTTCGAAGAACGGGTCTCGGCGGCCGGTACATGGCTACCCACCTGCACGGTCCGCTTTGTCACGGTAACGCACGGTTGGCCCATCTACGCAGGCACATGACGGGCCTCTGCCGAATGATGACGATCAGCAGCAACCCGCCCACAACTGGTCTACACCAGTGTGCCGTAAGTGTTGCGGCAGCCAAAACGGGCCGGTCAGGGAGGACGCCGATGAGCGTGAGCATCTCCAAAGCAGCGCCACAGCCCAATTGGCGGAACAACCTGTTCCAGGGGCTGCAGAAGATGGGGCGCAGCCTGCAGCTCCCGATCGCCGTACTGCCCGCGGCAGGCATCCTGTTGCGGCTCGGGCAGCCGGACGTGTTCGGCAAGGACGGCCTGCAGTGGACGGACGTCGCCAAGGTGATGGCGGGAGCGGGCGGGGCGCTGCTCGACCCCGATCTCGGCCTCCCGCTCCTGTTCTGCATCGGCGTCGCCATCGGCATGGCGAAGAAGGCGGACGGTTCGACCGCCCTCGCGGCCACGGCGGGCTTCCTTGTCTACCGGGGGGTGCTGCACGCGTTCCAGAAGGCCTGCCCGGAGGGGACCAAGGACATCGGGGGCGGCTGCCTGAAACCGAACGACACCTTCGTGGCGTACACGTACCAGAATCCCGGGGTCTTCGGCGGCATCATCATGGGGCTGCTGGCGGCCTATTTCTGGCAGCGGTACCACCGGGTGAAGCTGGTGGACTGGCTCGGCTTCTTCAACGGCCGACGGCTGGTCCCGATCGTCATGTCCTTCGTCGCGATCGCCTTCGCCGCGCTCTGCCTGTGGGTCTGGCCGCCGGTCGGGGACGCACTGGAGAGCTTCTCCGACTGGCTGCGCGGGCTCGGCGCCTGGGGTGGCGGCATCTTCGGCGTCGCGAACCGCGCGCTGCTGGTGATCGGCCTGCACCAGTTCCTGAACGTGCCGATCTGGTTCCAGTTCGGGTCGTACACGGCGGCGGACGGACAGACGTACCACGGTGACATCAACATGTTCCTGCACGGCGACCCGACCGCGGGCCTGTTCCTGACCGGCTTCTTCCCGATCATGATGTTCGCGCTGCCGGCGGCGGCGCTGGCGATCACGCACTGCGCGAAGCCGCAGCGGCGCAAGGAGGTCGGCGGCCTGATGCTGTCGGTGGCCCTGACCTCGTTCGTCACCGGGATCACCGAGCCGCTGGAGTACTCCTTCCTCTTCGTCGCACCCGCGCTGTACGCGGTGCACGCGGTGCTGACGGGTGTGTCCATGGCGGTGACGTGGGGGCTGGGAGTCAAGGACGGCTTCAGCTTCTCGGCGGGCCTGATCGACTACGTCATCAACTGGCACCTGGCGACGAAGCCCTGGCTGATCGTTCCGATCGGCCTGTGCTTCGGGCTCGTCTATTACGTGGTGTTCCGTTTCGCGATCACGAAGTTCGACCTGGCGACGCCCGGCCGGGAGTCGGACGAGGAGATCGCGGCGATGGAGTCGGAGACCACCAAGGCCTGAGCCCGGTCGGCCCTGCCAGCCCGGTCGGCCCCGTCGGCCCGGCAGGCCCGGTCCCCGCAGGGTTACCGAACGGTCCGTCAAGGGCCTCCGGATCACGATCCGGGGGCCCTTCGGCATCCCCTGGGGGATGTGATCCAGGCCACAGGAAATCGAAGGTTCCTTATCTAACCCTCACCGTGTTACAACTGGTCTACACCATGAATTGGTGTAGACCACGACCGCTTCCCCCGGCGGCGTGTCCCCCTTTCTGAGACGTCGCCGTCCCTCTTGGTTCCACCCCCTTGGCGGCGCCTTGCTCCCCCCGGAGGAAGTTATGAGTACGGCTACTGACGCCGCTGCGCCGCCCGCCAAGAAGCGGGGATCCGGCCTGATCCAGGGCCTGCAGAAGGTCGGCCGCAGCCTCCAGCTGCCCATCGCCGTCCTGCCCGCCGCGGGCATCCTGCTGCGTCTGGGTCAGCCCGACGTCTTCGGCGCGGACGGTCTCGGCTGGGGCAAGGTCGCCACGGTGTTCGCCACCGCCGGTGACGCCGTCTTCAGCAACCTGCCGCTGCTGTTCTGCATCGGTGTCGCGATCGGCTTCGCCAAGAAGGCCGACGGCTCCACCGCCCTCGCGGCCCTCGTCGGCTTCCTCGTCTACAAGAACGTGCTCACCGCGTTCCCGGTGACCGAGGCCATCATCAACACCACCGAGAACAAGGGTGTCGACGTCGCCGCGACGTACAACAACCCCGGCGTCCTCGGCGGCATCATCATGGGTCTGCTCGCCGCGGTCCTGTGGCAGCGCTACCACCGCACCAAGCTGGTGGACTGGCTCGGCTTCTTCAACGGCCGCCGGCTCGTCCCGATCATCATGGCCTTCGTCGGTGTCATCGCCGGTGTGTTCTTCGGCCTGGTGTGGGAGCCGATCGGCGAGGTCATCTCCAACTTCGGTGAGTGGATGACCGGGCTGGGCGCCGCGGGCGCCGGCATCTTCGGTGTCATCAACCGCGCGCTGATCCCGATCGGCATGCACCAGTTCGTCAACACCGTCGCCTGGTTCCAGATCGGTGACTTCACCAACGCCGCCGGCGAGGTCGTCCACGGTGACCTGAACCGCTTCTTCGCCGGTGACCCGGACGCCGGTCTGTTCATGACGGGCTTCTTCCCGATCATGATGTTCGGCCTCCCGGCCGCCGCCCTGGCCATCGCCCACACCGCCCGCCCGGAGCGCCGCAAGGCCGTCACCGGCATGATGGTCTCGCTCGCCCTCACCTCGTTCGTCACGGGTGTCACCGAGCCCATCGAGTTCTCGTTCATGTTCATCGCGCCGGTGCTGTACGCGATCCACGCCGTCCTGACCGCGCTCTCCATGGCGATCACCTGGGCGCTCGGGGTCCACGCGGGCTTCACCTTCTCCGCGGGTCTGATCGACCTCGGTCTCGGCTGGAGCAAGGCGACCAACCCATGGATGATCATCCCGGTCGGCCTGGTCTTCGGAGCGGTCTACTACTTCGGATTCCGCTTCGCGATCGTCAAGTTCAACCTCCCCACGCCGGGCCGCGAGTCCGACGAGGAACTGGCCGAGATGGCCAAGGCGGACGCCAAGTAGGCCCCGCAGGACCGAAGAAGCCCCCGCTCTCCCGGAAGGGAGGGCGGGGGCTTCCCGCTGTCGCGGAGGGGGCGCGGCGCTTCTCCGGAGGGGGCGCGGGCTGGGGGCGCGGCCCGGGAGGCGTCGCCGGGGGTTCAGACCTCGTAGACCGCGCCCGAGTACGCCAGGTCGACCGGGCCGTCGTAGGCCGCGCGGGCGTCGGCGATGTTCTGCGCGGGGTCGGTCCACGGCGGGATGTGGGTGAGGACGAGCCGGCCCACGCGACCGCCGCGCGCGTACTCGCCCGCCTCGCGGCCGTTCAGGTGGAGGCCCGGGATGTCCTCCTTGCCGTGCGTGAAGGAGGACTCGCACAGGAAGAGGTCGGTGCCGTCGGCGAGCAGGCCCAGCTCCGGGCAGGTGCCGGTGTCCCCGGAGTACGTGAGCGAGCGGCCGCCGTGCTCGATGCGGATGCCGTACGCCTCGACCGGGTGGGAGACCCGCTCGGTGCGGACCTGGAACGGGCCGATCTCGAAGGTCCCGGACTTCAGCGTGCGGAAGTCGAAGACCTCGCTCATCGAGCGCTCGTCGGGGACGTCGTCGTAGGCGGTGGTCAGGCGGCGTTCGGTGCCCTCGGGCCCGTAGACGGGGATGGTGCCGCAGCGGCCGCCCTCGTGCCGGTAGTAGCGGGCGACGAAGTACGCGCACATGTCGATGCAGTGGTCGGCGTGCAGGTGGCTCAGGAAGATCGCGTCGAGGTCGTAGAGGCCGATGTGGCGCTGGAGATCGCCGAGGGCGCCGTTGCCCATGTCGAGGAGCAGGTGGAAGCCGTCGGCCTCGACGAGGTAGCTCGAACAGGCCGATTCCGCGGACGGGAACGACCCCGAACAGCCGACGACGGTGAGCTTCATGGAGCGTGAACCTCCGAGGACGGTCCGTGGACGGAATGCGGGCCGTGCGTGGGTCGAGCGTAAGGCGCGAAACGTCCGGTCGCTCCTCCGCGGCAGGCCGTTGTGGGGGGAATCACCTGCGCTGTCACCCGGGGGAGCGACGGTGGGCACGGGCGTTGCCATGCCAGGGCGTTCCCGCACGGCTACGGTCGAAGCATGGACACGTCCTGGTGGCCCGCCGTGGCCGCGGTGGTGGCCGTGGCGCTGCTGGTGCTGGTCGCCGGGGGCCGCTCCAGGCTGCCCCGCCGGGCCCCGCCGGCGCACGGGACAGGTCCGCCGCCGCAGCCGCGGGCGGGCGAGCTGTGGAGCCTGGCCGACGGCCGTACGTGCCTGGTCCTCGCGGTGGGGTCGGTACGGGGCCACCGGGCGCGGGTCGCGTGGATCACCGGGAAGTACGACGACCGGCGGGCCGGGGTGATCCCGCTGCCGCCGGGGACGGTCGGGGCGCAGGGGCGGGCGAGCTTCCTGGAGGCGGACCGGCCGGCGGAGGTGTCGCTGTGGGAGTTCCGCACCCGGATGGGGATGCTGGACCCTGCGGTGTGGGACGAGATCAAGGGACTGGGAGGCGCGCGGTGACGCGGGAACCGGTGATCCGCCTGCGGCGGGTGTACGACCCGCCGGACCCGGCGGCGGACGGGGTGAGGGTCCTCGTGGACCGGCTCTGGCCGCGCGGCCTGGCGAAGGCGGTGGCCGGGGTGGACCAGTGGCCGAAGGCGGTGACGCCGTCGGCGGAGCTGCGGAAGTGGTTCCACGACGGCGGTTCGGCGCAGGAGTTCCGGCGGCGGTACGAGGCGGAGCTGGCGGAGCCGGGGGCGGTGGCGGAGCTCGGCCGCCTGCCCGAGCTCGCTGCGGCGGGCCCGCTCACCCTCCTGACCTCGGTCAAGGACCCGGCCTCCAGCCACGCGGCCGTGCTCGCGGAGCTGCTGTCCGGCTAGCGGTGCGGCGCCGCTGCACGGGGCTCCGCCCCGGACCCCGCGCCTCAAACGCCGGCGAGGCTGATTTTCAGCCTCGCCGGCGTTTGAGGCGCGGGGTCCGGGGGCTCGGGCTACGCCCAGAGTTGGCCCTGGAGGACCTCGATCGCTTCCTCCGTGGTCGCGGCCGTGTAGACGCCCGTCGACAGGTACTTCCAGCCGCCGTCGGCCACGACGAAGACGATGTCCGCCGATTCGCCCGCGGCCACCGCCTTGCGGCCGACGCCGATCGCCGCGTGCAGGGCGGCTCCGGTGGAGACGCCTGCGAAGATCCCCTCCTGCTGGAGGAGCTCCCGGGTGCGGGTCACCGCGTCCGCGGAGCCCACCGAGAAGCGGGTGGTGAGCACGGAGGCGTCGTAGAGCTCCGGGACGAAGCCCTCGTCCAGGTTGCGCAGCCCGTAGACGAGGTCGTCGTAGCGCGGCTCGGCCGCGACGATCTTGATGCCCGCCACGTGTTCGCGCAGGTAGCGGCCGACGCCCATGAGGGTGCCGGTGGTGCCCAGGCCCGCCACGAAGTGGGTGATGGAGGGGAGGTCCGCGAGGATCTCCGGGCCCGTGGTGGCGTAGTGGGCGCCGGCGTTGTCCGGGTTGCCGTACTGGTAGAGCATCACCCAGTCGGGGTGCTCGGCGGCCAGTTCCTTGGCCACCCGGACGGCCGTGTTCGAGCCGCCGGCGGCCGGCGACGAGATGATCTCGGCTCCCCACATGGCCAGCAGGTCACGCCGCTCCTGGCTGGTGTTCTCCGGCATCACGCACACGATGCGGTAGCCCTTGAGCTTGGCCGCCATCGCCAGCGAGATGCCGGTGTTGCCCGAGGTGGGCTCCAGGATGGTGCAGCCGGGGTGGAGCCGGCCGTCCTTCTCGGCCTGCTCGACCATGTGGAGCGCGGGGCGGTCCTTGATCGAGCCGGTCGGGTTGCGGTCCTCCAGCTTCGCCCAGATGCGGACGTCGTCCGAGGGCGACAGCCGGGGCAGCCGGACCAGCGGCGTGTTGCCGACCGCGGCCAGCGGGGAGTCGTAGCGCATTACTTCGATCCGCCGGCCACGGCCGGGAGGATGGTGACGCTGTCGCCGTCCTTGAGGGCGGTGGAGATGCCGTCGAGGAAGCGGACGTCCTCGTCGTTGAGGTAGACGTTGACGAAGCGGCGGAGCTGGCCGCCGTCGACAATGCGCTCCTCGATGCCCTTGTGACGGGTTTCCAGGTCCGCGAAGAGGTCGGCGAGGGTCGCGCCCTCACCGGAGACGGCCTTCTCGCCTTCGGTGTAGGTGCGGAGGATGGTGGGGATGCGGACCTCGATGGCCATGGCTGTCTCCAGTCGTCTGGGAGTGCGTGAGAAGCGTGGGAAGGTGCGGCGCGCGGTTGGTCGGCCCCCCGCGCGGAAGGGCTCTGGTGCTCAGAGCGCAGGACAGATGGCGCTGGCGAGGCGGCACAGGTCGACGTGCAGCCGCGCCACGAGCAGCAGCCTGCCGGGCGTCTCGATGCTCACGTCGTGGGAAACCATGCGGTCATGTTAACGATTCCCGGTCCCCCGTTTGGAGTGTGATCCCGCATCGTGGACGCCCACCGCTCACATACTGGTCAGTAGGTGTCGACGACCTGCACTTCTTCCTCGGTGATCACTCCGTCGACGATCCGGTACGAGCGGAACTGGAACTCGCCGAGGCCGTCCTCGTCCGCCGTCGAGACGAGCACGTAGTGCGCGCCGGGCTCGTTCGCGTACGTGACGTCGGTGCGCGAGGGGTACGCCTCGGTCGCGGTGTGCGAGTGGTAGACGATCACCGGCTCCTCGTCGCGGTCGTCCAGATCGCGGTAGAGCTTCAGCAGGTCCTTCGAGTCGAACTCGTAGAACGTGGGCGAGCGGGCCGCGTTGAGCATCGGGACGAAGCGCTCGGGGCGGTCGGTGCCCGCCGGGCCGGCCACGACACCGCACGCTTCGTCGGGGTGGTCCTTGCGGGCGTGCTCGACGATCTGCTCGTACAGGGCCTGGGTGAGGGTCAGCATGAGCGACAGGATAAACAGACGGGCCCTTCCGTACCGAGGAGTGGTACGGAAGGGCCCGCATGATGGACACGCCGCCCTGGCGGCAACGTCGTGGGAGCGCGGTTCCCGGCCGCGGCAGGCGGCCGGGACTCACGGTCCCGGGGTGCTACGAGGCCTTGGTGAAGGCCGCGCCGCGCGGGTCGCGGGACTTCATGACCAGGTAGGACACGCCCAGGATCAGGCCCCACAGCGGGGCGCAGTACAGCGACACGCGGGAGTCCTTGTCGGCGCCCATCATCACGATGACCATGCCGATGAAGAGCAGGGCGAACCAGCTCGTGTACGGGGCGCCGGGGGCGCGGAACGCGGACTGCGGCAGCTCGCCGCGGTCGGACTTGGCCCGGTAGCGGATCTGGCAGACCAGGATCATGATCCAGGCCCACATGCCGGAGATGGTGGCGAAGGAGACGACGTAGTCGAAGGCCTTGCCCGGGGCGACGTAGTTGATCCAGACGCCCACCAGCATCAGCGCGGCGGAGAAGGTGGTGCCGACCAGCGGGGTGCCGCTCTTGGTGAGCTTGGTGAAGACCTTCGGGCCCTGGCCGTTGATCGCGAGGTCGCGGAGCATGCGGCCGGTGGAGTACATGCCCGAGTTGCAGGAGGACAGCGCGGCGGTCAGCACGACGAAGTTGACGATCGCGGCGCCGATGCCCAGGCCCATGCGCTCGAAGGCGGCGACGAAGGGCGAGACGCCCGGCTGGAAGTGCGTCCACGGGACGACCGACAGGATCATGATCAGCGCGCCGACGTAGAAGACGGCGATGCGCCACGGCACGGTGTTGATGGCCTTGGGCAGGGTCTTCTCGGGGTCCTTGGACTCGCCGGCGGTGACGCCGACGAGCTCGACCGCGAGGAAGGCGAACATCACGATCTGCAGGGTCATCAGCGTGCCGCCGATGCCCTTGGGGAAGAAGCCGCCGTCGTTCCACAGGTTGGAGACGGTGGCGGTGTCGGCCGCGTCGGAGAAGCCGATGGTGAGGATGCCGGCGCAGATCAGGATCATGCCGACGATGGCGGTGACCTTGACCATGGAGAACCAGAACTCCAGCTCACCGAAGAGCTTCACGGAGATCAGGTTGGCGGCGTAGAGGATGACCGTGAAGATCAGCGCGTAGGCCCACTGCGGGAAGCTGTCGTGGGTCCAGTACGACATGTACTGCGCGGCCGCGGTGACCTCGGTGATGCCGGTGACCACCCAGAACAGCCAGTACGTCCAGCCGGTGACGTAGCCCCAGAACGGGCCCAGGAACTCGCGGGCGTAGTCCGAGAAGGAGCCGGAGACGGGCCGGTACATGAGCAGCTCGCCCAGGGCCCGCATGATGAAGAAGATGACCAGGCCGGCGATGGCGTACGCCAGGATCAGGCTCGGGCCCGCCTTGGAGATCGCCTTGCCCGCGCCCAGGAACAGGCCGGTGCCGATGGCCCCGCCGATCGCGATCATCTGGATCTGACGGGCGCCGAGCGTGCGGTGGTAACCCTCGCCGCCCTCGCCCTGTCCGCCCTCGCCGGGCGTCTTGTCGTGCTGCTCGACCTGCACAGAGGTCATGTCTGGTGCGCCTTTCTCCACGCCGACCCGCGCCTTCGTTGGCTGCGGATCGGGTCCTCGATCCCCCCGGATACGGATGGAGTTGCACGCCGGCGGTCAGCCGGTCCAAGCGAGCCGGGAGACATGGGTGGCGTCCCGTCGGCGATCGTGAAGATTTATCACGTGCTTACGGCCGCCCGAGGGGGAGAAATGTGGCGCAGGGCATCAAAAAATCACCCCAAAGGCAGAGAAAAGGATCAGATCACCGCATGGCGGTGATCTGATCGTTATCCGGATTTGAGCGTCCGCTGAGCGAACGGCGTTCCGGCTTGAGGATTCTCAGAGGGTTTCGATCAACGTTTCCTGGAGACCGCCGAGCCAGAGGTAGGCCATCACCATGGGCTTGCGCGGGTCCTCGTCCGGCAGCCGGAACAGCATCGCGCTCTCGTCGTCCTCGGTGATGTCGAGGCGGGCCGCGATGGTCAGGCGCAGGTCGTTGAGCGCGCCGAGCCAGCGCAGCGGCAGCTCGCCGGACAGCTCCAGCACCGCCGCGCCGTCGCCGGACGGGGTGAGCCCGTCCAGGCTGCGTACGACCGCCAGCGCGTCCTCGCGCTTGCGGGCGCGCAGGTCGTTCTCGGTGAAGCGGCGGAACTCCGCGGAGCGGGCCGCGAGCTCCTCGGGGGCCACGCCCTTGTCGCCGGCCCCGTCGGGGGCCCCGTACGCGTCGGGGAAGAGCCGGGCCAGCGCCGGGTCGGACGGGGGCTCGGAGGGGCCCTCGGCGAACAGCGCGGCGAGCGGGTCGGCGTCCTCGGCGGGCTCCGGCTCGCCGGGGCCGATCAGCTCCAGCAGCTGGACCGCCAGGCTGCGCAGGATCGAGATCTCGATCTCGTCGAGCGCGATGGCGGCGCCGCCGCCCTTCAGGGACTCGAAGGTGCCGCCCATCAGTTGCGGTCCTGCGAAAGGGTCGCCCACAGGCCGTAGCCGTGCATGGCCTGCACGTCGCGCTCCATTTCCTCGCGGGTGCCGCTTGAGACGACCGCCCGCCCCTTGTGATGGACGTCGAGCATCAGCTTGTGCGCCACGTCCTTCGAGTAGCCGAAGTACGCCTGGAACACGTACGCCACGTAGCTCATGAGGTTGACCGGGTCGTTGTGCACCAGGGTCACCCAGGGGACGTCGGGTTCGGGGACCGCGAAGGTCTCTTCGGCGGATTCGGTGCGTTCGATCTCAACGGGAGCAACACTCACTCGTCCCATGCTGCCACCTCGACCGCGCCCACGCCCAAACAGGGGCCGTACGGCCCGGTTCGGCAATCCCCACCTACATCTCGTCACTTTGACGAAATGTGCGCTAGCATCCCAGCCATGAACCCTGCGGACCTGGGCCTGCCGGTGGACGTGCCGTCGACAGCGCTCTTCACGGACCATTACGAGCTCACGATGCTGCAGGCCGCCCTGGCCAACGGCACCGCCGACCGACGCTCGGTCTTCGAGGTGTTCACCCGGCGGCTGCCCGAGGGGCGCCGCTACGGGGTGATCGCCGGAACCGGGCGCGTGCTGGACGCGGTGGAGAACTTCCGCTTCGACGGCGCGGTGCTGGAATTCCTGCGCGAGCGGGCCGTCGTCGACATGCGGACGCTGGACTGGCTGGCCTCGTACCGCTTCTCCGGCGACATCTGGGGCTACCAGGAGGGGGAGGTCTACTTCCCCGGCTCCCCCGTCCTGCGGGTGGAGGGCAGCTTCGCCGAGTGCGTGCTGCTGGAGACCGTGATCCTTTCGATCCTGAACCACGACTCGGCGATCGCCGCGGCCGCCTCGCGGATGTCCTCGGCGGCGGGCGGACGCCCGCTGATCGAGATGGGCGCCCGGCGCACGCACGAGCTGGCGGCCGTCGCCGCGTCGCGGGCCGCGTACGTCGGCGGCTTCACCTCGACCTCGGACCTGGCGGCCGGATTCCGGTACGGCATCCCGACGGTCGGCACGAGCGCGCACGCCTTCACCCTGGTCCACGACAGCGAGCGGGACGCCTTCACGGCGCAGGTCGACTCGCTGGGCCGGGGCACCACCCTGCTGGTGGACACGTACGACGTGGCCGAGGCCGTCCGTACCGCCGTCGAGGTGGCGGGCACCGACCTGGGCGCGGTCCGGATCGACTCCGGAGACCTGCTGCTGGTGGCGCACCGGGTGCGCCACCAGCTCGACGAGCTGGGCGCGACCTCGACGAAGATCGTGGTCACCTCGGACCTCGACGAGTACGCCATCGCCTCGCTGGCGGCGGCTCCGGTGGACGCGTACGGCGTGGGCACCCAGCTGGTGACCGGCAGCGGGCACCCGACGTGCTCGATGGTCTACAAGCTGGTGGCGCGGGCCACCTCGGCGGACCCGAAGGCGGCGCTGGCCCCGGTGGCCAAGAAGTCCTCGGGAGGCAAGACCTCCATCGGCGGCCGCAAGTGGGCGGCCCGCCGCCAGGACGCCGACGGCGTCGCGGAGGCGGAGGTGATCGGTGTGGGGCCCGTCCCCGCCGCCCTGGCCGACCACCAGCTCCTGACCCAGCTGGTCAAGGCCGGCGAGGTGGTCGCCCGCGAGCCGCTGGAGGCCGCGCGGGACCGCCACCGCGCCGCGCGCGCCAGCCTGCCGCTGTCCGCGACGCAGCTGTCGCGGGGCGAAGCCGTGCTCCCGACGGAGTACGTCTGACCCTGCGGGCCCGCTGCCGGGGCTTCGCCCCGGACCCCGCTCCTCAAACGCCGGAGGGGCAGGAAGACCGGGGCGGCGCCCCAGTTTCGGGAAGGGGCGGGGTGGGGGAAGAGCCCCCCGCAGGGCCCGCCGCAGCACACCATCAAGCCGAAGGGCACGCGAAATGCACCGCGCACTGATCGTCGTCGACGTACAGAACGACTTCTGCGAGGGCGGCAGCCTCGCGGTCACCGGCGGAGCCGACGTCGCCGCCGCCGTCACCGAGTACATCGGCCAGGCCACGCCCGCGTACCGGCACGTCGTGGCCACCCGCGACCACCACGTCGACCCCGGGTCGCACTTCGCGCACCCGCCGGCCGAGCCGGACTACGAGACCTCCTGGCCCGTGCACTGCGTCGCCGGGACCGAGGGCGTGGGCTTCCACCCGAACTTCGCCCCCGCCGTGGCCTCGGGAGCCGTCTCCGCCGTCTTCGACAAGGGCGCGTACGAGGCCGCGTACAGCGGTTTCGAGGGCGCCGACGAGAACGGGACAAGGCTCGGCCAGTGGCTGCGGGACCGGCACGTCACCGAGGTGGACGTGGTCGGGATCGCCACCGACCACTGCGTGAAGGCCACCGCCCTCGACGCCTCCCGCGCCGGCTTCGCCGCCCGCGTCCTGCTGGACCTGACCGCCGCCGTGGCCCCGCACACGACCGCACGGGCCCTGGACGAGCTCCGTGCGGCCGGTGTGACCCTCGTCGGCGGTCAGGCCGGCCAGGGCGCCCCCTAGGTCCCCAGCAGGGCCCGGATGGGGTGCCAGAGCTCCTGCGCCCGGTCCGGGGCTCCGCGCCACAGCAGGCCGTCCGGATGGTGCAGGACGGCCGTGACCTCGTCCGGGGTCGGCGGGTGCGCGTTGCCCCGCAGGTACACGGCCCGCATGCCGAGGTTCCGCAGCCTGGTCAGGGCGCGGGCCCGGTTCGCGGCGTGCACCAGCACGCGGACATTTCCACCTTCTCCGGTCGGCCGCGGCAGTGTGAGCGCAACCACCACACTGCCGCCCGGCAATCTCACGAAACCGCCGCCTGGCATCGCTGTCATCTCCCCCGTCAATAAGAAACTCGTACCGGGCATCTAAACGCGAACGGCCGCCGCCCGCTAGAGGGCGACGGCCGATCATGCTTTGACCTGCGGTTTTAACGAGTTACTTCGAGGAGGGGCCGACCTCGATGGTCATGACCTCACCGTCGTAGGTCTCCTTCAGGATCTTGATCTTGGTGTTGGTGTCAGTGACCTTCACCGATCCGGTCGGGTTCTCGTCGTAGTAGTACTTGCCCTTGTGGTCGTCGAAGACCAGGTTCGCGGGCTTCGGCTTCAGGAACAGCGCCTCACCGTTCTTGTGCACCGTGAAAGCATCCGTCGAGTACGCGCTGAAGGTGGCGTCGTACGGCTGGATCTTGTTGCGGAGCAGGGTGCCGTCCGCCCACTTCATGGGCTTGGCGTTGGCGTCGATCGGCAGGATCAGGCCCTGGCCCGGGTGGACGCTGGTGTTGTTGTCCTTCTGGCTGGTGTCCCACTGCCAGATGAGCAGACCGTCCTGGTACGGGTAGTGCTCGACCCAGTCCGGCTTGGTGTTGCCGAAGCCGAAGTTGTACGGGCCCACCTTGAGGGTGGAGTCGTACGAGACGTAACGGCGGTTCTCGGCGATGTAGCGCTGCGCGTACTCCTTGGAGAAGTCGGCGCCGATGCGCGAGAAGCCCTTGCCGGTCCAGCCGTTGTCGCCGTTCTCGGCGCCGTCGGTGAACAGCGCGGAGCCGTCGGCGGTGAGGGAGATGGCATCGGCCGTGAAGCCCTTGCCGCCCGCGCCGCCGTCCGTCTGGTAGCGGAAGCGGAGGTCGACCTTCTTGCCCGCGTAGGCGTCGAGCGGGAAGTTCAGGTTCTTCCAGGCACCCGAGACACCGGTGAGCGACGGGCTGCCGGAGGCGTCGACCGGGAGGGCCGTGCCGTCGGCGGTGCCGGCGAGGGCGGTCCAGGTGGCGCCGCCGTCCGTGGACACCTCGGTGTAGAGGTAGTCGTAGTCGGCCTCGATGTCCCACCAGCCCTTGAGGGACAGGGCGGCGGACTTCTTGCCCGTCAGGTCGACCGAGCGGGTCAGGGTGTTCTTGAGGTCGTCACCCATGTTGCTCCACCACTGGGTGGAGCCCTCGGCCGGCTTGACGACCTCGGTCTTGACCTGCTTCTTCGGCAGCTCGACGACGAGCGCCTGCTTGTCCTTGGTGTTGAACTCCGCCACGCCCAGCTTGTGGGTGGACTTCGTCGCGGCCTTGGCCGTGTCGTAGTTCAGCCAGCCCAGCTGGAGCTTGTCCCAGGCGGTCATGTCGCCCGGGAGGTCGCCGATGGAGTCCTTGCCCTTGCCGAGCCAGGAACCGGCCGACATGAGGGACCAGAAGCCGACGCTGTTCTCGCCGCCACCGGTGGTGTCGTAGAGGTCGGGCAGGCCGAGGTCGTGGCCGTACTCGTGCGCGAAGACGCCGAGGCCGCCGTTCTCGGGCTGCATCGTGTAGTCGCCGACCCAGATGCCCGTGGTGCCGATCTGGGTACCGCCGGCCTTGTTGTTGTCCGGGCCGGTCTTGCCCGCCGCGGTGCCGTAGGCGTACCAGCGGTGCGCCCACAGTGCGGTCGTGCCCTGAACGCCGCCACCGGCCGACTCGTCCTCGCCCGCGTGGACGATCTGGAAGTGGTCGATGTAGCCGTCGGGCTCGTTGAAGTTGCCGTCGTTGTCGAAGTCGTAGCGGTCCCACTGGTCGTACTGGGACAGCTGCGCCTTGATCTGCGCGTCGGTCTTGCCGGCCTTCTTCTGGGCCTCCGACCATGCGGTGACGCCGTCCTTGACGGTGTCCCACACGTTGGAGCAGTTGGTCTGGCCGCAGTAGTTGGAGCCGTAACGGCCCTCGTTGTACGGGACCTTGACCCAGTCGGCGACCTCGCCCTCGACCGAGTAACGGCCCGAGGAGGTCTTCTCGTAGTAGGTCTTCAGCGAGTCCTTGCCCTGACCCGTGGCGAAGTACAGGTCCTGGAAGTACTCACGACTGAAGTCCTTGCGCCAGGCGGTGCTGTTGTCCTTGGCGCGGTCCGGCTGGGCGATCGTGTTGTGCAGCGGACCGGGGGTACCGCCGTACTTGGGGACCTCGGGCTTGGGGCCCGGGCCGTCCGGGTCGAACATGGTGGTGTTGTCGACCTGGTCGCCGAACTCGACGAGGATCGTGAAGATCTTGTCGGTCTTCTCGCGGCCGAGCTCGACGTACTTCTTGTCGTCGAGCTTGACGACCTTGGAGGCGCCGCGCTGCTCGACGCCCTTCTTGCCGGTCAGGACCTGGTCCAGGGCGGCAGCGCGCTGCTTGGCCTGCTGGTCGCTGAACGGGCCCTTGAGGTCGTGCTCGACGACCTTGGCAGGCGCGGTCGGGTCCTGCCGGTCGGCCGCCGGGGCGGCCGGAGCCTTACCCTCGGCCTGAGCCGCGGTGACGGTGAAGAAGGTGGCGCTTGTCGCACAAGCGGCCATGGTCACGGTGACAGCGGCAGCGCGTATCGCACGCCGTCTGGCGGAATTGCTGGTCACTTGATGTCGTTCCCCTCCCGCGGCCGCAACGTTGGTCGGAACTTCTCCATAGGAGCGGGGGGTTCCGCGCGGCGCGCGTCTCAAGTGACGACATTTGACCGGAGGGAAGCGAGAAAAGACAGACCTTGACTTGACCCTTACAACTGCACTATGCGGTCAGGGAGTTCCGGTATCCGGACGTTCCGCAGCCATACGGGGCGAAGGACCCTTCCCGACCCCGCCGGAGGTCCGTCCCGTCCCCCTTTCTCCCCCTGCCGTCGCCCGGAAAATGATCCTGTGCGCCCCCTGTGCTCCGGCACCGTGTGTTAGGTCACGCTTACCGGCGGTCCGACTCGGGCATCTCCCGTCATAGAGTCACTTGACGCGCGAACTGGTTGAGCCGACTCCCCCTCCCCTCACCGAGGACGGATATCGCCATGCCGCGTCCGACTGCCGCACAGCTCGCGTACGGGTCCGCCACGGTCGTCGTGTCGACGATCGCCATGCTGTTGCTCTCGCAGACGAGCACCGGGCTCGGCGTCGCGGTCATCTCCGCCGCCGCGCTCGCCCTGGGTCTGCTCGTCGCGCTCACCGTGCCCATCCCGCGGCGCCGTGGCCGCCATGCGGCGCGTACGGGGTCCTCCGCGGCCGCCGGGGCCCCCGCGGCCCAGGAGGGCGCGACAGGGGCCGCCCGGGTGCCCGAACCCCGGACGGCACCGGCGGAACACCCCGTACATCACTGACGGTTGACGCCCGACGCGGCGCGGGCGGCCTCCCCTGAGGGATGGCCGCCCGCGTTGCGATGCGTCATGTCTGGCGACTAGCCGGTGGCCTGGACCACCACGGTCTTGGCGACCTTGTCGTGCAGGCCCTGCTTGTACGGCTTGTCGACCAGGATCGAGACGACCAGCGCGATCGGCCACAGGCAGGCGCAGCAGATCAGGGTCGGCAGCCAGAGCACGGCGGCGCGCGACAGGGAGGCGTTGGAGTTCGGCACGCTTCCGTCGTTGAGCATCGCGACGCGCAGGCCCATCGCCTTCTTGCCGACCGTCTGGCCGTTCTTCTTGGTGAACCACCAGTCGTAGCCGACGTACGCGACGATCGAGATCAAGGTCATGATCAGGCCGCTGCCGCTGTAGGACTTGCTGACGACCTCGCTGATGTCCTCGCCCTGGTCGGAGTCGAACCGGTAGCGGTTCGTGCCGAAGGCCAGCTGGATGAGGGCCAGCGGGATGGCGATGATCACGACGTCGATGATGCGCGCGAGGAGCCGCTTGCCGAAGTCGGCGAGCGGGGGCATCCCGGCGAGCGGGTCGGGCATGCCGTAGCCGCCGCTCCCGCCGTACGGGTCACCGGGGCCGCCTCCGTACGGGGGCGGCGGGGGCGGGTATCCCCCGCCGCCGCCCGGGCCTCCGGGCGGGCCTCCGGGCGGGGGCGGCGGACCACCGCTGCCGGGGGGCGGCGAGTCGTACGGCGAACCGCCCGACGGAGGCGTCGGTTCCTGGGGCTTCTTGAGGAACGGGTCGTCCTCGGGCGGCTGGCCCGGCGGCTGGTCGGTACTCATGGCCCGAGTCGAACCCGGCTCCGACACCCTCGCAACGGGACCGCGTCCATTCGGGGGGAGGGGCGGTGCCGGGCGCGGGCCCGGGCCGTGCGGGCGCGCTCAGCGGGCCACGTAGGTGCGGGCCGCCTTGTCGTGCCAGGCCTGGCGGCGCGGGCGGTCCACGAGGCACCAGAGGCTGCCCGGGAGGCCGAGGACGGCGTACAGCAGCCAGCGGCGCAGGGCCGCGCCGAAGGTGGGCGGGCGCAGGGTGGCGGTGGCCAGGACCCGGACGCCCAGCAGCTTCTTGCCCGGGGTGCGGCCCCAACGGGCGGTGGGCAGCACCTCGTAGAGGATCCCGAAGAGGAGGACGGCGCCGAGGACCAGGCCCAGGAGGCCGGCGATGGTGCCGTCGAGGAGCCAGACGGTGGTGGTGCGGCCGCTCGCCCGGGCGGCGTCCACCTTGGCCTCGACGTGGGCGGTGGCCTCGGGGAGGAGGGGCCGGGCCACGGCTACCGCGACGGCGGCGTAGACGAGGGAGTCCAGGGCGCGGGCCACGGCCCGGCGCGGCAGCCCGGCGGGGCGTACGGCCCGCTCGGCCATCCGCTCGAACACCTCCCGGGGCGTACGGGCTCCCGCGGGGCGGGAGCCGGAGCCGCCCGGGCGGGCCTCCTCGGACCCGCGCGGCTCCCGGCTCCGGGGCTGCGGCTGGGCCAGGGCCTGGGCCTGGGCTTGGGCTTGGGCTTGGGGCTCCGCCGGGGCGGGCGCCTCGGGCCGCGCCGCGATCCTCGGGCGCACTCCGGCGGGGCGCGGCGCCCACACCTCGGGCCGGTCGGCCGCCGGGGCGGCGGGCGCGGCAGGGGCGGCGGGGCGCGGCCGGGACGGTGCGGGCGCCGGAGCCGGGGTGGGCGCGGGCGCCGGTGCGGCGGCGACCGCCTCGGGCCAGGAGGAGGTGAGCCCGGACCCGCCGGCCCCGGGGGCGTCGGGCCACTCCGGGGCCGGGGCCGGGGTGTGGGCCGGGGTCTGGGCGGCCGGGGACCGCACCGACAGGATCCCGGCGGAGGCCTGCTCGGGAAGTCTCACGGGGGCCGCCGCGGGCGCCGCCGCGGCGGCCGCCGTGCGGGCCAGGGAGATGCCCGCCGACCGCGGGGACGGTTCCGGTTCGGGTTCCGGTTCGGGCTGCTGAGCGGACTGCGCGGCGGGTTCCGGATCCGGCGCGCTGCCCCACGACACCCGGTGGTCGCGGGGCCCGCCGAAGCCGGCCTGGTGCACGCGATCGGCCTGCCACACCGCAGGCTCGGCGAACGCCTCGGCGACAGGGGCGGGGGCGGGGGCGGGCTCCGGCAGCGCCTCGGTCATGGAGGTCTCGTCGAGGAACACCGGCCCCGTCTCGTCCGCGCGCAGCGCGTGCCCGCCGCCGACGGCGGGCGCGAGGGGTGCGGCGACGGGGGCGGGCGCGGGGACGGGCGCGGCCTGCGGGGCAGGTGCCGGCTGCGGGGCAGGGCGGCTCGTACCCGGTACCCAGGCCGCTCCGTTCCAGTAGCGGATGTACCCCGGGATGGACGGATCCGGGTAGTAGCCCTCGCGGGCCGCGTGCTCGCCGTCACCAGGGGAGGCCGTCATGTCCCCAACTCCGATCGTGGCTTGAGGCTTGTGCAAGGGAGGACCATAGCCAAGAACCGCCCCCCGACAGGTCCGGTAACGGGAGAATCCAAGCAAACGAGCGAACGTCACCCTGCACGACGGTTTTCGGTCAGCCGAAAGAAATCAGCCAATCTCCGGTTCGCTGCCCGAAGTCGCGTCATACCCGGGCACACTGCCGCTCTCTCCGGGTGTGGGGCCCCGTCCGGCCCCGCGCACCGAACCGAAGTGAGGCCGTCATGCACCACCCCGTCATCGAGCGCGAGCTGGAACTGAAGCTGGTCCTGTCCCCCGAGCGCAGCATCCCCGTCCCCGCGCGGCTCCTCTACCTCACGCACGACCCGTACGCCGTCCACATCACCTTCCACACCAGCTCGAACACCCCCGTCAACTGGACGTTCGCCCGCGAGCTGCTCGTCGAGGGGGTGTTCCGCCCGTGCGGCCACGGCGACGTCCGGATCTGGCCCACGAAGGTCGACAACAAGGCCGTGCTCTGCATGGCGCTCACCTCCCCCGACGGCGACGCCCTCCTGGAGGCCCCGGCGACCGCCGTGTCGGCCTGGCTGGAGCGCACGCTGCGCGTCGTTCCGCCCGGCACCGAGACCGAGCGGCTCGGCCTGGACGACGCGCTGGCCGAGCTGCTCGCCCCGACCCCGGCCGACGACCTGTGGCTGCGCGACCCGTGGCCGTCGGACGAGTCGGCGGACGGGGACCTGTGATGCCGGGCGACCGCACGCCCGCCGGTCCCGGCCCCGGCACGACCGCCGGCCCCGGCAGGCCCGGCCGCACCGGCCGCACCGGCCGCACCCGGCGCGAGGCGTCAGAAGAGCTTGCCGGGATTGAGCAGCCCGAGCGGGTCGAAGGCCTGCTTGACGGCCCGCTGCATCTCCAGCCCCACCGGGCCGAGTTCTCGGGCCAGCCATTCCTTCTTCAGCACACCGACCCCGTGCTCGCCGGTGATGGTCCCGCCCAGCGAGAGGCCGAGCGCCATGATCTCGCCGAAGGACTCGCGGGCCCGCCGCGTCTCGTCCTCGTCCGCGGGGTCGAAGCAGACGATCGGGTGGGTGTTGCCGTCCCCGGCGTGCGCGCAGACCCCGATGAGCAGGTCCTGGGCGCGGGCGATGGCGGCCGTACCGTCCAGCATCTCGCCGAGCCGCGAGCGCGGTACGCACACGTCGTCGATCATCGTCGCCGGCCGCAGCGCCTCCAGCGCGGGGAAGGACATCCGGCGGGCCTGGAGCAGCAGTTCGGACTCCGCCTCGTCCTCGGCGGGGACGACGGCGGTGGCTCCGGCGGCCGTGCACAGCTCCCCCACGGCCGCGAGGTCCCCGGGGGCGTGCGGGGTGTCGAAGGCGGCCAGCAGCAGGGCCTCCGTGGCCTCGGGCAGGCCCATCTTGCCGAGGGCGTTGACGGCCCGGACGGTCGTGCGGTCCATCAGCTCCAGCAGCGAGGGGGTCAGACCCGCCTCCATGACGGCGCAGACGGCCTCGCAGGCGGCCGCGACGGAGGGGAACTCGGCGGCCAGCGCCAGCTGCCGGGGCGGCGCCGGGCGCAGGGCGAGGACGGCCTGGACGACCACGCCCAGGCTGCCCTCGGAGCCCACGAAGAGCCGGGTGAGGTCATAGCCCGCCACGCCCTTGGCGGTACGCCGGCCCGTGCGCAGCAGCCGCCCGTCGGCCAGGACCACGTCGAGGCCGAGCACGTACTCGGCGGTGACCCCGTACTTGACGCAGCACAGGCCGCCCGAGGCCGTGCCGATGTTGCCGCCGATGGTGCACTGCTCCCAGCTGGAGGGGTCGGGCGGGTAGTACAGGCCCTGTTCGGCGACGGCCCGTGAGAGCACGGCGTTGACCACGCCCGGCTCGACCACGGCGATCCGGTCGACGGCGCTGATCTCCAGGATCCGGTCCATCTTGACGAGCGAGAGCACGATGCAGCCGTCGGAGGCGTTGGCTCCGCCCGACAGGCCCGTCCGGGCGCCCTGCGGGACCACGGGGATCCGCAGGGCCGTGGCGGTGCGCAGGACGTGCTGGACCTGTTCCACGGTCCGGGGCAGGACGACGGCGGCCGGCGTGCCGGCGGCGCAGAAGCTGGCCATGTCGGTGGCGTAGGAGGTGGTCACCTGGGGATCGGTGAGCAGGGCCTCGGCGGGGAGCCCTTCGAGCAGGCGGGCCCGCAGACGTGCGAAGAGATCGTCATCCATGGGACCAGCGTGGCAGCCGGGGCCATCGGTGTGAACACGGCCGCGCTCCCCTTCGGACACCTCGGCGAGCTCTTCATATTGACGCACAGTGACCCCATGGACCGTATCGACGAGGAATCGCAGACGCCGGCGCCGCCCGTGACCTTCACCGGCCGCAAGACGCTCGTGGCGGCCGCGGTCGCCGTGGTCCTGATCGCCGGGGCCCTGCTGATCCGGCCTGCCAGGACCGGTGACGACGCCCGTCCGCCGGAGCCGGGCGAGCGCGCCGCGTCGGCGGTGGGCATGGGCGCGCCCGCCGCGGTGGTGGACCTGACGGCGCTGGTGGCGGACCGGGAGAAGTGGCTCGCGGCGCATCCGGACGACGAGGCCTCCTGGGCCGTGCTCGGCTCCGCGTACCTCGAACAGGCGCGGCGGACGGCCGATTCCGGCTGGTTCCCGAAGGCGGAGAAGGCCCTGAAACGCTCGCTGGAGGTCCGCCCGGCCGAGAAGGGCAACTTCGACGCGATGACGGGCATGGGGGCGCTGGCCAATGCCCGGCGGGACTTCGGGACGGCCCGCAAGTGGGGCGAGCTCGTACGGGCGCAGGCGCCCAAGCGGTGGACGGCGTACCCGGTGCTGGTGGACGCGTACACCGGTCTCGGCGACTACAAGGGCGCGCAGAAGGCGATGGAGCTGCTGCTGGACATCCGGCCGGGCCTGGCCGCGTACGTCAGGGCCTCGCAGGTCTACCGGGACCGCGGCTGGCGCGAGGACGCGGTGGTGGCGATGGAGCACGCGGCGGGCGCGGCGAAGGCCCCGGCGGAGAAGGCGTACGCGCTGTTCCGCCTCGGGGAGCTGTCCTGGGAGCGGGGCGACCCGGCCGAGGCGCTGCGGCAGTACGAGGGCGCGCTGCGGACGGATCCGGCGCAGGCGGATGCCCTCGGCGGCCGAGCCCGCGCGCTGGCCGCTCTGGGGCGCGGCGGGGAGGCGGTGCGGGACTACCGGCTGGCGCTGGGCCGGTCGGCGGTGCCGCAGCTGGCGCGGGAGCTCGGTGAACTGCTGGACTCGCTGGGGCGGGGGCCGGAGGCGCGCACCCTGTACGAGGCGCTGACGACGATGGTGGCCCGGGACAGCCGGAACGGGGTCGACGACGCGGTGCTCCTCGGCCTGTACGAGGCGGATCACGGCGATGCGGCGGCGGCCGTGCGGCGCCTGTCGCAGGAGTGGTCGCGGCACAAGAGCGTGCAGGTCGCGGACGCGCTGGGGTGGGCGCTGCACCAGACCGGCGAGGACGCGGCGGCACTGGAGTACGCGAAGAAGGCCACGGAACCGGGGCTGCGCAGCGCCGACTTCGCCTTCCACCGGGCGATGATCGAACGCGGCCTCGGTGACGAGGAGGCGGCCCGCCGTCACTTCCAGGAGGCGATGCGGACGAATCCGCACTTCTCGCCGCTGCGCGGGCCGGTGGCGAAGGAGGCCCTGGCGTCGATCGCGCAGCCGCCGCCGGGGGGCCCGGAGAACATCCGGCCGACCGCTCCGTGGGTGGAGCCGGAACTCCCGAAGGCGGCGAAGCCGACGCCGACACCGACGCCGTCCCCGAAGCCGACGGGGCGCTGAATTCCAGCCCCGCCGGCGTTTGAGGCGCGGGGCGCGGGGGCGGAGCCCCCCGAAAGCACGACGGCGCCGCACCGGGGAACGGGTGCGGCGCCGGGCCCCCCTCGGGCCGTGTCGTGAAAACCCGCCGCGCGGTGCACCGGAGCGGTGCGTGCAGCGCGTCGAAATCCGCGGGCCGAGCCGGAGGCTAGAGGTTGCCGCGCTTGTCCTGCTCGCGCTCGATCGCCTCGAACAGGGCCTTGAAGTTGCCCTTGCCGAAGCCCATCGAGCCGTGCCGCTCGATGATCTCGAAGAAGACCGTCGGACGGTCCTGCACCGGCTTGGTGAAGATCTGCAGCAGGTAGCCGTCCTCGTCGCGGTCGGCCAGGATCTTCAGCTCGCGCAGCTCGTCGATCGGCACGCGGGTGTCGCCGACCCACTCGCCGAGGGTGTCGTAGTAGGTGTCCGGGACGGACAGGAACTGGACGCCCGCCGCGCGCATCGTGCGGACCGTCGAGACGATGTCGTTCGAGGCCAGCGCGATGTGCTGGACACCGGGGCCGTTGTAGAACTCCAGGTACTCGTCGATCTGCGACTTCTTCTTCGCGATCGCCGGCTCGTTGATCGGGAACTTGACCTTCTTGGTGCCGTCCGCGACCACCTTGGACATCAGCGCCGAGTACTCGGTCGCGATGTCGTCGCCCACGAACTCCTTCATGTTCGTGAAGCCCATGACCTTGTTGTAGAACGCGACCCACTCGTTCATCCGGCCGAGCTCGACGTTGCCGACGCAGTGGTCGATGGCCTGGAAGGTGCGCTTGGCAGGCGGCGCGACCATCGGGTCGACGGCCTCGTAGCCCGGCAGGTACGGACCGGTGTAGTCGCCGCGCTCGACCAGCGTGTGGCGGGTCTGGCCGTAGGTCGCGATGGCGGCCAGCACGACCGTGCCGTTCTCGTCCTTGACCTCGTACGGCTCGTCCAGCCCGCGGGCGCCCTGCTGGACGGCGTACGCGTACGCCGCACGGACGTCCGGGACCTCGATGGCGAGGTCGATGACGCCGTCGCCGTGCTCGGTGACGTGCTCGGCGAGGAAGCGGCCGTGGTCGGTCGTCGCCTTGATGACCGAGGTCAGCACGAAGCGCGCGGAGCCGTTGGTCAGGACGTAGCTGGCCGTCTCGCGGGAGCCGGTCTCCGGTCCGGAGTAGGCCACGAGCTTCATGCCGAAGGCGGTCGAGTAGTAGTGCGCGGCCTGCTTGGCGTTGCCGACGGCGAAGACGACCGCGTCCATGCCCTTCACCGGGAAGGGGTCGGCCTCACGCGCGGTGTGCGGGGTGGTGTCGAGGGTCTCAGTCATGAGCGCAGAGTCCCGCCGATCCACAAGCTGCGCAATAGTTTCCTGTTTGGCTGTACAAACTGCCCAGGATGACCGCAGGCTGTGTGAAACATCTGTGCACTATGACCACCCGCGAGCACGTGTGAGCACGCGTGGGCACCCGGAGGCATCCATGGGCATCGACGAACTCGACGGCCGGCTCATCGTCCTGCTCGCCCGCGAGCCGCGGATCGGGGTCCTGGAGGCCTCGCGGCGACTCGGCGTGGCCCGCGGGACCGTGCAGGCACGCCTGGACCGGCTCCAGTCCAACGGGGTCATCCGCGGGTTCGGCCCGCAGGTCGACCCGACGGCCCTCGGGTATCCGGTGACCGCGTTCGCGACGCTGGAGATCAAGCAGGGGCAGGGGGCCGACGTACGGGCACACCTGAACGGGGTGCCGGAGGTGCTGGAGCTGCACACCACCACCGGGCACGGGGACATGCTGTGCCGGCTGGTGGCCCGGTCCAACGCCGACCTCCAGCGGGTGATCGACCGGGTCGTCGGCTTCGAGGGGATCGTGCGGGCCTCGACGGCGATCGTGATGGAGAACCCCGTACCGCTGCGGATCATCCCGCTGGTGGAGCAGGCGGCGGAGGACGACACCCGGACCTGACATCCCAAGAAGGCGTTGCAAAGAAACCCTTGCACAGAGATCTTTGCAAGCCTATCGTCGAGCCATGCCCGAAGAGCCGGTAGAACCTGCGGGGCCAGCAGAGCCCAACGTCCGTACGCTCGACGCCCGTTCACTGCGGGGCCTCGCCCACCCCCTGCGCATCCGCCTGCTGGGCGCGCTGCGCCATGACGGCCCCGCGACCGCCTCCCAACTGGCGAACCGGTTCGGGGAGTCGAGCGGGGCCACCAGCTACCACCTGCGCCAGCTCGCGGCGCACGGGTTCGTCGAGGACGCCCCCGAGCACGGCAAGGGCCGCGAACGCTGGTGGCGGGCCGTGTACGACGGCACGGCGTTCGACGAGACGCTGACGCTCGACGAGGACCCGGCCGTGCGCGGTGCGGCGGACCTCTTCCTGCACGAGATCGCGACGATCCACACGCAGGAGCTGAGCACCTGGCTCGGCAACGCCCACAACTGGCCCACGGAGTGGCGGCGCGGTGCGGACATGAGCGACTTCACCCTGCACCTCACCCCCGCGCAGAGCCACGAGCTGATCCACAAGATGCACGACCTGATCAACGGCTACCGCGACCTGCCGGCCTCGCAGGACACGAAGGCGGTCCGCTTCCACACACACGCCTTTCCGCGCGAAGCGTCGGGCTAACGGGGCCGGTGCCCCTGCGGGGCGCTCTGCGGTCGGCTCGGTGGTGTGGCTTCCCTGCGGTGCCCCTGCGGGGTGCTCGGCGGTCGGCTCGGTGGTGTGGCTTCCCTGCGGTGCCCCTGCGGGGTGCCCTGCGGTCGGCTCGGTGGTGTGGCTTCCCTGCGGTGCCCCTGCGGGGTGCTCGGCGGTCGGCTCGGTGGTGTGGCTTCCCTGCCGAGGTGGGGCGCCTCAATCGCCGGCGGGGCTGGGTGGTGTGGGGCGGTGCCCCGCACGAGGGTCTCCTCGG
>NZ_JBIAVW010000040.1:0-38774 GCF_042894785.1 Streptomyces sp. NPDC001502 | reverse complement strand
CGGCGGAAGGCTCCGGTGGAGGCGCTGATGCCGCTGAAGCTGGCCAAGATCGGTGTGCCGCTCGCGGAGACGACCGCGGAGGCGCTCGCGGCGACGGGTATCGAGCCGGCGGTGCTGCCGCCGGTGGAGCAGCAGGGCCAGCAGCAGCTTCAGCAGCAGGCCCAGCAGGCTCCGGCGCTGGCGGCCGCGCCCGGGCTCGTGCAGCAGGGCCAGCAGGCTCAGCAGGCCGCCCAGCAGATGCAGCAGATGCAGAACCCGGCCGGTGCACCCGTCGCGCCGGGCGTTCCGGGCGTTCCGGGCGCGCCGGGCGTTCCCGGGGCTGTCCAGCACACCGCGCCGCCCTTCGCGGTGGATCCGACGGCCATGCCGGCGGCCCACAACAGCGCCTGGTTCGCCGCGCCGCTTGCGCCGCAGGCTGCGTACGAGGGCGGCTACAACCCTCAGTACGTGGAGGGCCTGGAGCCGACCCCGGTCCTGCCCCCGATGGGTCCGGACGAGGAGCAGCCCGCGCAGCAGGAGCTCTCCATCCCGGCTCCGCGCCAGGAGGAGGCTCCGGCCGAGGGTCCCGAGACGCCTGACGAGGCCGAGTTCGCCGAGGCGGCGTACAAGGTGTTCTGCGCGCTGGTCGACGAGAAGCAGGACTACCCGTCGGCGGAGGCCCTCGACATACACCTGTCGGACGGTTACGGCGTGACCCACCCGCGCAGCGGTTCGCTGCTGCGCCGGATGATCCCGGCGTTCAAGCAGCGCTACCACAAGGACCGTGAGGCCGAGCACATCGCCTGACGGCCACGGACAGCGGGAAGGGCCCGCACCCCGAGGGGTGCGGGCCCTTCCACGTGCCGGGCCGGCCGGGCCGGCCGTGGTCGGCCGGGTCAGACGGCGAGCAGCTTGCGCACGCGGTCGGCGCCCACCGCCAGCAGCAGGGTGGGCAGGCGCGGTCCGGTCTCCCGGGTCACGAGGAGCCGGTAGAGCAGCGCGAAGAACGTGCGCTGCGCGACCTTGAGTTCGGGCGTCGGCTTGGCGTCGGCTTCGAGGCCGGCCATGACCTTCGGGACGCCGTAGACGAGCGTGGTCAGCCCGTCGAGGGACCAGTGCGAGTCCAGCCCGTCGAGGAGCAGTCGCAGCGACTCGCGGCCTTCGTCGTCCAGGGACGACAGCAGCTCGGTGTCGGCGTCCTCGCGTACGAGGGTGCGCTGGTCGGCCGGGACCTGGGTGGTGATCCAGTTCTCGGCGCGGTCCAGGCGCGGCCGTACCTCGTCGAGGGAGGTGAGCGGCTGCGTCGGGTCGAGGTCGGTCAGGATGCGCAGGGTCTGCTCGTCGTGGCCGGCGGTGATGTCGGCGACGGAGGCGAGCGTCCGGTACGGGAGCGGGCGCGGGGTGCGCGGCAGCTCGGCGGCAGCGGTGCGCACGGCGCGGGTGTGCGCGGCCGCGTCGGCGGGCAGCACGGAGCCGTCGGCGACCTTGGCCTCCAGCTTGTCCCACTCGTCGTAGAGCCGCTGGATCTCCTGGTCGAAGGCGATCTTGAAGGACTGGTTGGGGCGGCGGCGGGCGTAGAGCCAGCGCAGCAGCTGCGGCTCCATGATCTTCAGCGCGTCGGCGGGGGTGGGGACCCCGCCCTTGCTGGAGGACATCTTGGCCATGCCGCTGATGCCGACGAAGGCGTACATCGGTCCGATCGGCTGCTCGCCGCCGAAGATGTGCACGATCTGGCCGCCGACCTGGAAGGACGAGCCGGGCGAGGAGTGGTCGACGCCGGAGGGCTCGAAGATCACGCCTTCGTAGGCCCAGCGCATCGGCCAGTCGACCTTCCAGACCAGCTTGCCGCGGTTGAACTCGCTGAGCTTGACCGTCTCGGTGAACTCGTCCTCGGTGCAGACGTAGGTCATCTCGGTGGTCTCGTCGTCGTACGAGGTGACCTTGGTGAAGTCCTTGCCGCACTGGCCGCAGTACGGCTTGTACGGGAAGTACCCGCCCTCGCCGGTGCTGCCGTCGTCCTCGGCGGCTGCGCCGGAGCCCTCGGCGGCCTCCAGCTCGGCCTCGTCGACCTGCTTCTGCTGGGGCTTCTTGCCGCCCGGCTTCTGCTTGGTGCGGTACTGGTCGAGGACCGCGTCGATGTCGCCGCGGTGCTTCATCGCGAACAGCACCTGCTCGCGGTAGACGCCGTTCGTGTACTGCTCGGTCTGGCTGATCGGGTCGTATTCGACGCCCATCTCGGCCATTGCCTCGACGAAGGCGGCCTTGAAGTGCTCGGCCCAGTTCGGGTGCGCGGACCCGGCGGGGGCGGGCACGGAGGTCAGGGGGCGCCCGATGTGCTGGGCCCACGACTCGTCGATGCCGGGCACGCCCGCGGGCACCTTGCGGTACCGGTCGTAGTCGTCCCAGGAGATGAGGTGGCGGACCTCGATGCCCCGGCGGCGGATCTCGTCCGCGACCAGGTGCGGGGTCATGACCTCGCGGAGGTTGCCCAGGTGGATGGGGCCGGAGGGGGAGAGTCCGGACGCGACGACGACAGGTTTGCCGGGTGCTCGGCGCTCCGCCTCGGCGATGACCTCGTCCGCGAAACGGGAGACCCAGTCGGTCTCGGTGCTGCTCTGAGCCACGACACGTCCTTCTATCTCGAATGCTGGCTTCAGCCATTCTCCCAGACGGAACGGGTCGCTCTGAGGTTGCTTTTCCACCGGGAAACGGGTTGCCCCCTCATGGGATACTCGGCACTTGTCGGAACAACCAAGTGCACCCACCGGCACAACCTCACAGGAACGGCAGCTCATGGCCTCGGTCCCTTCCCTCGCTTCTTCCGTCAATCAGCGCGTCGCGGACGCCCTTGCCTCCGCCCTGCCGGAGGCCGGTGGCGCGGACCCGCTGCTGCGACGAAGCGACCGGGCCGACTTCCAGGCCAACGGCATCCTGGCGCTCGCGAAGAAGGCCAAGGCCAACCCGCGCGAGCTGGCGGCGACCGTGGTCGGGGGCATTGCGACCGGTGACCTGATCCAGGAGATCGAGGTCTCCGGCCCCGGCTTCCTCAACATCACCATCACCGACCGGGCGATCGTCGAGACCCTGGCCGCGCGGGCCGGCGACGACCGTCTGGGTGTGCCGCTCGCGGCGAACCCGGGCACCACGGTGATCGACTACGCGCAGCCGAACGTCGCCAAGGAGATGCACGTCGGCCACCTGCGGTCCGCCGTGATCGGCGCCGCGATGGTGGAGATCCTGGAGTTCACGGGCGAGAAGGTGATCCGCCGCCACCACATCGGCGACTGGGGCACCCAGTTCGGCATGCTCATCCAGTACCTGCTGGAGCACCCGCACGAGCTGGACCACAAGTCGGACGAGGAGGTGTCCGGCGAGGAGGCGATGTCCAACCTGAACCGTCTGTACAAGGCCTCGCGCGCGCTCTTCGATTCCGACGAGGAGTTCAAGACGCGGGCCCGGGCGCGGGTGGTCGACCTCCAGGCGGGCGACGCGCAGACCCTCGCCCTGTGGCAGCGGTTCGTCGACGAGTCGAAGATCTACTTCTACTCCGTCTTCAACAAGCTGGACATGGACATCCAGGACCCCGACGTGGTCGGCGAGTCCGGCTACAACGACATGCTGGTCGAGACCTGCAAGCTGCTGGAGGACTCGGGTGTCGCCGTCCGCTCCAACGGCGCGCTCTGCGTGTTCTTCGACGACGTCAAGGGCCCGGACGGCAACCCGACCCCGCTGATCGTGCAGAAGTCGGACGGCGGCTTCGGCTACGCCGCGACCGACCTCTCCGCGATCCGCGACCGGGTGGGCGTGCTGGACGCGTCGACCCTGATCTACGTGGTGGACGCGCGGCAGTCCCTGCACTTCAAGATGGTCTTCGAGACGGCGCGCCGGGCGGGCTGGCTGAATGACGAGGTCAAGGCCGTGCAGCTGGCCTTCGGCACGGTGCTCGGGAAGGACGGCAAGCCGTTCAAGACCCGTGAGGGCGAGACCGTCCGGCTCGTGGATCTGCTCGACGAGGCCGT
The DNA here is from genome assembly GCF_042894785.1 of Streptomyces sp. NPDC001502. NCBI lineage: Bacteria > Bacillati > Actinomycetota > Actinomycetes > Kitasatosporales > Streptomycetaceae > Streptomyces > Streptomyces sp. NPDC001502. The sequence continues at coordinate 34,776 of NZ_JBIAVW010000040.1, read as the reverse complement.
GGAGCGGGCGACGGCCGTCGTGCGGGAGAAGGACAAGGACCGCGGCCTGCTCACCGAGCAGGAGATCGTCGAGAACGGCCTCCAGGTCGGCATCGGTGCGGTCAAGTACGCGGACCTCTCCACCTCGGCGGCGCGCGACTACAAGTTCGACCTGGACCAGATGGTGTCGCTGACCGGTGACACGTCCGTGTACCTCCAGTACGCGTACGCCCGTATCCAGTCGATCCTCCGCAAGTCCGGGGACGCGCGGCCCGCGGCCCGCGCGGAGCTGGCGCTCGCCCCGTCCGAGCGGGCACTGGGTCTGCACCTGGACCAGTTCGGCGAGCTGATCGCCGAGGCGGCATCGGAGCACGCCCCGCACAAGGTCGCGGCGTACCTCTACCAGCTGGCGTCGCTGTACACGACGTTCTACGCGGAGTGCCCGGTCCTCAAGGCCGACACCCCGGAGCAGGTCGAGAACCGCCTCTTCCTGTGCGACCTTTCGGCCCGCACGCTGAAGAAGGGCATGTCCCTCCTCGGCATCCGCACCCCCGAGAAGCTCTGACCTCGCTCGCTCGATCCGCACATCCCGCGCCAAATGTGTACGGCCCCGGCAGCTGCTGCCGGGGTCGTACGCATTTCGTGATCTCCGCGGCCACCACAATCCAGCCACCCCCACTAATCTGATCGTGTTCAAAACTTAGTGGGGGGACACCCGTGAAGAGCATCAAGCGCATGGCCGCCGTGGCCGCGGTGGCCGTGGCCGGCCCGACCATCCTGACCGCGACGCCCGCGATGGCCGCCGACCAGCCGGCCGTCATCGTCCCGGACGTGGCGCCGAAGGACGACGCCGCCGACGCCGGTACGCCGACCCCGGCCGTGCCGGACGCCCAGGTCCCGGCCCCGGCGCCGGTCCCCGTACCTGCGCCGGCCGTCCCGGACGCCCAGGCGCCCGCACCGCAGCCGGCGCCCGTCGCCGAGAAGGCGGCGAAGGACACCAAGAGCGACGAGGACACGCAGGGCGCCGAGTCCGACGGGATCCTCATGGGTCCCGAGGTCACGGTCGCGGGCATCCCGAAGGACGGCTTCAAGGCCGACGGCGGCTGGACTCCGCTGAAGGTGACGGTCGACAACTCCGGCCACATCGCCGTGCCGAACTACACGCCGAGCGTGACCGTCTACGAGGAGGACGGCAAGTTCAAGCCCTCGCAGATCAAGGTCGAGTGGAAGACCGCCGGGGGAACCTGGCAGGCCGCCAAGCTCGTGCAGAGCGAGGAGCTCGGCCCCGGCCTCCAGTACGGCTTCGGGACGGCCCCGTCCGTCACCAAGGACGCCGCCTACACGGTCGACGTGCGGATCTCCTTCGCCGCGGACAGCCCGGTGGTGCCCTTCGACCTGGCCTCGGACGGCAAGAGCCGCGTCGGGAACCACGTCAACCACTCGCCCGCCACCTGGTACAGCACCCGGATCGCCGGTGCGGTCGGCGGACCCGAGGACCCGTTCGTCGAAGGCCCCGCGCTGACGGTGAACGGCGTACCGGAGAGCATCAAGGCGGGCGGTGACTGGACGAACCTGTCCGTCCACGTCGACAACGCCGGGAAGCAGGCCCTGAAGGGGTTCAACGTCGGGCTGGTCATGGCCCGTCCCGACTGGGTCAAGATGAAGCCCTCCCAGATCAAGGTCGAGGTCCTGAGCAAGGACAAGAACGGCAAGGCCGGCTGGCACGACGCCGAGGTCTGGTCCGAGGAGGAGAGCGTCTTCTTCGGCATCGATCTCGCGGGCGGCCCGGTCGCGGCCGGCCAGAGCTTCGACGTCCAGGTCCGGATCCGCTTCGCCGCCGACGCGCCCCTCGGCGCCCTCAGCATCTTCTCCTGGGGCTCGTCCAACATCGGCCCGGACAGCCCGGAGCCGTGGGCGGACTCGCGTTCCAAGGCCCGTCTGACGAACATCGTCGCCGCCTCCCCGAACACGGGCGAGAACGGCAACCAGCCGAAGCCGAACGGCGGCACCAAGCCGATCACCGACACGACCGGCAACACGGGCACGACCGGCAACACCGGCACCACCGCCACCACCGGTGGCGAGCTCGCCGCCACCGGCAGCGACCCGGCCACCACCTGGGCCCTCGGCGGCGCCGGCGTGGCCCTCGCGATGGGCGCCGCCCTGGTCGCGGGCACCGGTCGCCGCCGCCGCACCACCGCCTGAGGCACCGCCCGCGCACCCGTACGGCCCGATCCGGGCCGTACGGGCCGGGTACGGGGACGGCCGGGCCGCCCCGTGGACCCGGACTCCCGGAGTGTCGGGGGACCGTACATATTTCGCAATCCTGTAGCCCTCTGCAAGCTTCTCCCGTCTCACTAACCTTGGCGCCTCCCAAGGGGTTTGGGGTGGCTCCGGTCTGATGTCCGGAGCCCGGGGAGGTATAGAGCATGCAGTTCAAGCGCATGGCCGTCGTGGCAGCAGCCGCGGTGGCCGGCCAGACGCTCCTGATGGCCGCACCGGCGGTGGCCGAGGAGCACCCGGCGGTGACCGTGCCGGACGCGGTACCAGCGGACACCGCCGAACCGGCGGAGGCAGCGCCGCAGGAGCAGGCCGGGGGCAAGGAACAGGAAAAGGCCGAGGACACCGGCCCGGAGCAGCCCGCCGCACAGGCCGTGGCCGCACCGGAGGCACCGGAGGCACCCGCCGTCCCGGCCGCGCCCGAGGCACAGCCACAGCCACAGCCGCAAACGCAGGGACAGCCTCAGCCGCAGACACAGGCGCTGCCCGAAGCCGTCGAGGACGAGCAGGACACCGGGTCCGACCGGATCCTGATGGGGCCCGAGGTCACGGTCCAGGGCATCCCCGCGGCCGGCTTCAAGGCCGACGGCAGCTGGACCCCGCTCACCGTGACCGTCGACAACTCGGGCCACGTCGCCGTGGCGGACTACACCCCGATGCTGGGCGTCTCGCAGGCCGCCGGGCAGTTCGGGCCCGCCCACATCAAGGTCGAATACCGCGCCGCGGGCGGGCCGTGGACGGCCGCCGCGCCGGTCCAGACCGCGGCCCCCACGCTGGGCTACGCCCTCGGCAGCGCCGCCGCGGTCCCCGTCGGCGAGGTCCGGACGATCGACGTGCGGATCGGTTTCGCCGCGGACACCCCCGTCGTCCCGTTCGACCTGACGGCGGACGGCACGGGCCGGGTCGGGACGGCCACCGGCAACTCCCCCACCTCCTCGTACGCGACCAGGATCGCCGGCGCGCCCGGTGGCGACGAGGACCCGCTGTTCACCGAAGGCCCCGCCCTGACGGTGAGCGGGGTCCCGGAATCGGTACGTGCGGGCGGCGACTGGACGGACCTCTCCGTCCGTGTGGACAACGCGGGGAAGGGCGAGCTGGCCGCCTTCGACCTGGGCCTGGTCCTGGCCCGGCCCGACTTCGTCTCCATGCAGGTCTCTCAGATCGCGGTCGAGGTCCTGCGGCCGGCCGCGGACGGACAGCCGGCGGCCTGGCAGTCCGTCGAGATCACCTCGGACGAGGACGGCTACTTCTTCGCGGGCGGCCTCGTGCGCGGCCCGATCGGCGCGGGTGCCGCCTTCGACGTCCCGGTCCGCGTCCGTTTCTCCGCCGACGCCCCGACCGGCTCGGTCTCCTTCTTCGGCTGGGGCACGTCCCAGGTCGACGCGGAAACACCCCCACCCTGGGCCGGCTCCCGCTCGAAGCGCCAACTCACCACCCTCCTGGCACCGGCCACCACCCCGGGCGGGGAGACCCCGGGCGGAGGCACCCCAGGCGGGGAAACCCCCGGAGGGGGCACTCCAGGCGGGGAGACCCCGGGCGGAGGCACCCCTGGAGGCGGCACCCCAGGCGGGGAGACCCCGGGCGGAGGCACTCCCGGCGGAGGCACCCCAGGCTCGGAGACCCCCGGCGGAGGCACCCCAGGAGGGGGCACCCCGGGCGCGGAGACCCCCGGCGGGGGAACCCCAGGCGCGGAAACTCCCGGCGGAGGCACCCCCGGAGGCGGCACCCCAGGCGGGGGCACTCCTGGAGGCGGCACCCCCGGCGGAGGCACTCCCGGCGGGGAGACTCCGGGCGGAGGAACCCCCGGAGGGGGCACCCCGGGCGAGGAGACCCCCGGCGGCGGTACTCCGGGGGGCGGCACACCCGGCGGAGGCACCCCCGGAGGCGGCACACCCGGCGGGGAGACCCCCGGCGGAGGCACACCCGGAGGCGGCACCCCGGGCGGAGGCACACCCGGCGGGGGCACACCCGGCGGGGGCACCCCGGGCAGCGGCACCCCGGGCGGAGGCACACCCGGCGGGGAGACCCCCGGAGGGGGCGCCCCGGGTGGTGCACCCGGTGGCAACCTGCCGCAGCCGAACGGCGGCACCGGCACCGGCACCGTCCCCACCAGCGGGAGCGCCACCGGCACCGTCCCGACCAGCGTCAGCGCCACCGCGCTCGCCGCCACCGGCGCCGACCCGGCCACCAGCTGGGCCCTGGGCGGGGCAGGGACGGCCTTGGCCCTGGGCGCCGCCCTGGTCGTCGGCACCGGCCGCCACCGCCGCCGCCACCGCACCGACTGACGCCCCGCCCACCCCGCCCCGTTTCACCCGTACGGCCCGATTCGGGCCGTACGGGCCGGGTAGGGGACGGCCCGTCCTTCCCCCCACCCACCACCGGAGGCCTCCGTGCCCGACATGAACGGCCCCTACAAGCCCGGCACTCCCTGCTGGATCGACCTGATGGTCCCCGACCAGCAGGCCGCCCTCGACTTCTACTGCGACCTGTTCGGCTGGCAGGGCGAGATCGGCCCGGCCGAGCAGGGCGGCTACTCCGTCTGCACCCTCAAGGGCCGGCCGGTCGCCGGCATCATGAAGGCGATGAACCCGGACGGCACCGTCCCGGACCCGATGCCGCCGACCGTGTGGACCACGTACCTGTCCACCGACTCCATCGACTCCACCCTCAAGACCGCCACCGACGCCCACGGCACCGTCATGATGGGCCCGATGGACGTCATGGACCTCGGGCGCATGGCCGTCGCCGCCGACCCGACCGGTGCCGTGTTCGGCCTGTGGCAGCCGGGCTCCTTCGACGGCGCCGGCATCGTCAACGAGCACGGCGCCCTCATCTGGAACGAGCTGAGCACCAGCGACGTCCCCGCCGCCGCCGCCTTCTACTCCGCCATCCTGCCGATCACCACGGCCGCCTCCCACATGCCCGGCGCCGAGGGCTACACGGAGTTCAAGGCCTCCGGTCGCGTGGTGGGCGGAATGATGAACCTGGACCAGTCGCCGCCCGGCACTCCGCCGAACTGGCTGCCGTACTTCCAGGTCGACAACGTCGACGACATCCAGGCCGCCGCCGTACGGGCCGGGGCCACCGTCCTCGCCCCCGCCTTCGACATGGTGGCGGGCCGCATGGCCGTCCTGGCCGACCCGCAGGGCGGACCCTTCGCGGTGATCACGTCGACGGTCACGGAGCAGCCCGCCTGACAAGACCTGGCGCACAGGGAATGTTCCCCCTGTGCGCCTCTTCCTTCTGCGGAAGGATCCCGGACGCGAATGCCCCCCGACTGATTTCGGCAGTCGGGGGGCATTCGCTCAATTACCGTCCACGCGGCATTCTCCGACCGGACCGCGGCCACGAGAATTCTGCACGCTCTGACCCGATCGGATCAGATGGTGTCATTGGAGTCGGCCGGCAGGTAGAAATTCCAGCTCCCCTGACCGTGGTGCTGCCCGTCCGGGGAGTTGCCCGAGGGGCAGGCTCCGTTGTCGGGGCGACCGTTCCACCACAGGGAGTAACAGTGGTTACAGAAGCGCCAGTTGTCCTGGAACGTGTTCACGCTGCTGGGGATGGTGGCCATGACAGCCTTCTTTCTGGAGTGGAGATGACGTGACCCCCTACGCGATGAGCCCGATATGGCGAACCTGCACATGGGATCGCGATCCGAACAAGGGAATACTACTCACCGAATACCAGGAATTCGGGCGTGTCACGCCGCCGTGTCGGCACTTTAGGTCACCTCACGCGCTATCATCCATAGAGAAACGAATCTCTTGACCGTGGGATTCATTTCCAATTATGAATTTCAGGAAAGATTATTCAGGGAAAAGCGTCATGGGCGTCCGATCCGGAACTCGCACCAGACGACCTTCCCCGGGGTTCGGGGAAGCGCCCCCCATTCGTCGGCGAGCGCGGCGACGAGGGCCAGGCCCCGGCCGTGCGGCCGGTCGCTGATCCGCGTCAGCCCGGGCCCGCCGTCGTGCACCTCGATGCGGACGGTCGCATCCTCGAAGCCGAACAGCCGCAGCAGGTAGCCGCGGCCGGGCGGGACGCCGTACCGCAGGGCGTTGGTGGCCAGCTCGCTCACGCAGAGCAACATCTCGTCGTGGCGCTCGGTCACCACCCACGCCCGCAAGGTGTCACGTGTGAACTGGCGCGCAGCTGCGACGGTTCGGGGTGAGCGCAGGTAGAGACGCTCGCGCATGAGCGCCGCCTGAATAGTTGGATTCACGGGACGATCGTCGCGTTGCGTGACTAGCGTGTGGCTGAGCGCCAACCCGTACTCCTTGATGAGTACGGGTCTGCACGGGGTATTCCGCTTGCACGGGTGGGGAGTTCGCTGTCATGCCACCGAGGAAACGAGTACGGCCGAACGCGACGACCATGAAGATGGTCGGCGCGATGGTGGCCGCAGCCCGCATCGCCAAGAACCTGACCCAGAAGCAGCTGGGAGAGCTGGTCCGCCTGGACGCGGAGACCATCGCGTCGATCGAGCAGGGCCGGCGCGCGCTGATGCCGAACGTCGCCGAGCTCATGGATCTGCACCTGGGGCTGCCGGGGCTGCTGACCGTGGCTGCGAACGAGATGCCCCTGATCGATACGATTCCGCCCTGGGCCGAGGAGTACATGGACCTCGAAAAGCGCGCTATCGCGCTGTCTTGGTACGAGTCCATTCGCATCCCTGGCCTGCTGCAGACCGAGAACCATGCGCGTGCGCTGTTCCGCAACCGTGTGCCGGCCCATCCCAAGGAGGAGGTCGAGGCTCTGACGGTGAGTCGCATCGCTCGGCACGAGATCCTGCACCGCGCGGTTCCGCCCAGTATCAGTTTCATCCTCTGGGAAGCTGCGTTCCAAGTCCGTATCGGCGGCAGCCAGATCTACCGGGAGCAGCTGCGCCATCTGCTCAGCTGCATGGAACTGCCCAACATCACTCTGCAGATCCTGCCCTTCGGCCAAACGACGCACGCTGGACTCAACGGGCCGTTCATTCTCCTGGAAACCCCGGACCACCAGCACCTCGGTTACGCCGAAACCCAGCGCGGCAGCCTGCTGATCTCTGACCCCGATGAAGTCAGCATCCTCGCGCGCAAGTATGCGATGCTGCGAACTCAGGCCCTCAACACCGAGCAGACGAAGGGCCTGTTGGGCCGCCTGCTAGGAGAGACATGAGTTCCACGACCGCACTGAAGTGGTTCAAGTCCAGCTACAGCGGCGATGAAGGCGACGCCTGCCTGGAAGTTGCCGTGGCCTGGTACAAGTCCTCGTACAGCGGCGGCGACGGCGACGCCTGCGTCGAGGTGGCCCCCGGCAGGGACACGGTCCACGTCCGGGACTCGAAGGTCCAGGACGGGCCGATCCTGGCTCTCGCCCCGGCGAGCTGGGCGGCGCTGACCGGCTGGCTTGCTCGATAGCCCACCCGGGACAAGATCTGCGAGGGGCAGGTGCCACTTGACGTACCCGACAGAGCTGACGGAAGCCTGCATCGATGACGCGAGCAACATACTCGTCGCGCCTTCGACGTTGCAGGACAACGACCTGACCAGGGACTTCTTCGGGTCCGTGATCACGCCGGAGGACCTCGCTTCCGGTACGCCCGACCTCGCACGGAAGACCGTCTATCTGTGTGGCGACGTATCCGGCATCAGCTGCCGCCAACTGGATGCGGCGGACCGGGTGTTCGTCGTCCGGGAGCTGTCGCGCGGTTACCGCGAGGACGTCGGCACACCCTGGACCCTCGTCGATGTCGGCCGTGTTCCGCTCCGGGTGCACGGCGCCGGCGTGTACTTCCGCCGCTTCTTCGACCTCGACGCCGATCACTTCGGACGGATCCGTGCGGAGCACGCCTTCCAGTCCCTGACGGAGTCCACCAAGCCCGGGACAGCCCATCGCAGCGGAATCTATCTGACGCCCGTCGAGCAGGACGGTGACGCACTGCATTTCCGTCTGCTCCGGTGCTCCACGAATCTCTCGGGGCCGACCGAGGGCTTTCGCGCGACCGACACCCGCATCGTCGAGGCTCTGAATCGCGAGGCCGCCACCGTCTTCCGGGGCCAGGCGCCGCTGAATCATGTCCTCGCGCAGATTTACCACAACACCCTTGCCACGGCCGAGCGCAAGCAGTCCAAGGCCAAGATATCGGCCCATGCCGACAAGACCAAGGACATGCCCGTCAATGGCGTCATGGCCTTCTGTACCTTCTATGACGGGCTCGAAAAGCTGCAGCCCCTGGCCGAAGACGCCTTCGACTACGGTGTGAAGCGTGCCAGTGGGCTGACCAGAATCCGCTTTCGCCTCAAGGAGCCGATCGGGGAACGCGACGGGGCCGCGCTCCCCCCGCAGTTCGCGCTGACGCTCTACCCCGGCTCCGTGTTCTTCATGCCGCTGTCCACCAACCGTCTGTATACCCACGAAATCCTGCCCTCGGCGTTGGGCGCCGAGACCCTCCCGACCCGCCTGGGATACGTGGTGCGCTGTTCGAGCGCCGAAGCCGTTCACAAGAACGGCCACACCTTCCTCAAAGCGGGCGGGGATGTGGTGAAGCTGGGGCCGCCCACACCGGAGGGCATGGACGAGCTGCGCAGGCTGTACGCCGAGGAGAACAGGACCTCGTCCTTCATCGACTACGGCGACGAGTTCCTCTTCAGCATGAACACGGGAGACTATGTTGCCCCCCGAGTCTAGGATCTCGGACGAGATCATCTCGCACTCGTTTCCGGCCAGGCAGGATCTCTTTGCGGAGCTGTCCACGTCGGCCCGTCTGGAATCCGCAGGAAAAGGCCGGCAAGGCGCCGTGCTCGCGAGGGTCGACGAGGCGGAGGGTGTGCCTCTCGTGCGCACCACCACTCAATACAGCAGCCCGACGCAGCGTTTCCGCGCGGTGCACGAACGGCTGGCGCAACAGATTCAAGAACATGCGGCGATCCCGGTCGGCTTCAACAACGCTCTCATCGAGAGCTACACGAATGCCTACAGGACCATGGGGAGCCATTCCGACCAAGCCCTGGATCTGGCCGACGAGTCGTTCATCGCCGTCTTCTCCTGCTACCGGCATCCCGAAGCGAGCCCGCCACGGAAGCTGGTATTCGAATCAAAGGGGTCCGGTGTCGACGCGTTCGAGATCCCTCTCACCCACAACAGTGTCGTCGCGTTCTCTGTCGACTCGAATCGACGGTTCAAGCACAAGATCGTGCTGGACACGCCCGTCCCGACGGCGGACAACCCATGGCTGGGCGTGACGTTCCGGACGTCGAAGACCTTCGTTCGGTTTCGTGACGGACAGGCGTACCTGCCGCAGGGCGCACGCCTCACATCGGCCGACGACGAACAGAGGCGCGAGTTCTACCGGCTACGGCGCCGCGAGAACGATGAAACGGACTTCATCTACCCCCCGCTGACGTACACCGTCAGCGAGAGCGATCTGCTGCCGCCCGTCTGACCTCAAGGGCGGCCGGCCGAAGCCGCCCCCGGCCGCCCCGCCGCCAGCGGCTCCAGGCCGTCCAGGATGCGGTCCAGGCCGAAGCGGAACTGGAAGTCCGGCTCGCCGGAGCCGCTGAACGCGTCCGAGTCCAGCAGCCGCGTCACCGCGGGGTGGCTGTCCGGTCCGGTCATGAGCCGCAGCGTGCGGACGTACTGGCCGAGCGCCTGTTCCGGGGCGACCCCGGACTTCACGATGGCGTCGATCATGTCGGCGGCCATCGTGGCCTCGTTCCGCACCAGGCCCCCGATCAGGATGATCGTCGAGAGCTTCTCGCTCTCCTTCAGGCCCGTGCCGGCCATCGACGCGAGGCCCCGGTTCATCCAGGCCAGCTGGTTCGGGGAGACCGGCGCGGCGGTGATCGGGATGCGCAGGATCCAGGAGTTGGCCATCAGGACGGCCCGCTGCGCGTAAGCCCAGTTCGTCAGCAGCTCGCGCCAGCCCCACCCCTCCGCCTCCGGCGGCAGCGGCGGCGGGGCGCCGACCCCCGCGTCCGACATGAGGACGTAGAGCTCCTCCTTGGCGGCGACGTACCGGTAGAGGGACATCGTCGAGACGCCCAGTTCCTTGGCCACCCGGCCCATGGAGACCGCGTCCATGCCCTCACCAGCGGCGAGCGCCACCGCCGCCTCCACGATCCTCGGCAGCGTGAGCGTGGGGCGCGGCCCCTTGCCGGGGCGTTCGCGCAGACCCCAGGCCATTTCCAGGCTGGCCGGGAGCCCGGTCCCGCTGTCCTCGTCCGCCATGACCGCCCACTCCTCGATTGACCCCCATCCTAGTTCTGTGTATTACTTACACAGAAGAGCGTAAGGCATACGCAGAAGCTGGGAAGGGAGCACCACCCCCCATGACCACGCACGCCTCCGGCGACCTCGGCATCCACGCCACCGGCCTGACCAAGTCCTACGGAGACCTCCGCGTCCTCGACGGCATCGACCTCGCCGTCCCGCGCGGCAGCGTCCTCGCCCTCCTCGGCCCCAACGGCGCCGGCAAGACCACCACCGTCCGGATCCTCGCCACCCTCACCGCCGCCGACTCCGGCACCGTCCGCGTCGCCGGGCACGACACGGCCACCGCACGCTCCCGGGTCCGCGAACTCATAGCCCTCACCGGCCAGTTCGCCGCCGTCGACGAGCTCCTGACCGGCACCGAGACCCTGCGCATGATGGGACGGCTCGCCGGACTCTCCCCGCGCGCCGCCCGCACCCGTGCCGACGAGCTCCTTGCCCGGTTCGGCCTCACCGAAGCGGCCGGCCGCACCGCGAAGACGTACTCCGGCGGCATGCGCCGCCGCCTCGACCTCGCCGCCAGCCTGGTCTCCCGCCCGGAGGTGATCTTCCTGGACGAGCCGACCAACGGCCTCGACCCGCGCAGCCGCCAGGAGCTCTGGGAACTCGTACGAGAACTGCGCGCCGACGGCACCACCGTGCTGCTCACCACCCAGTACCTGGAGGAGGCCGACCGGCTCGCCGACCGCGTCGCCGTCCTCGCCGACGGTCGCATCGCCGCCGAGGGCACCCCGGCCGAGCTGAAGGCCCGGGTCGCGGGCCACCGGCTCGACCTGACCCTCACCACCGCCGCCGCCTACGAGGCCCTCGCCGCGCGCGCCGTCCACCTCGCCCCCGACGAGCTCACCCTCGGCCTGCCCACCGACGGCACCGCCGCCCACGTCCGGGCCCTGCTCGACGAACTCGACCCGCACCGCACCGACATCGGCCGCTTCGCCCTGCGCAGCGCCACCCTCGACGACGTCTTTCTCGCCCTGACGGGAGCCACCCGATGACCGCCACGCCCGTGCGCGCCTTCGCCCTGGCCGGCCGCAGCCTGCGGATCAGCAGCCGGCGGCCCGACGCGCTGATCGCCGCCCTGATGCTGCCCGTCATGCTGATGCTGATCTTCGTCTACTTCTTCGGCGGGGCCATCGACACCGGCACGGCGTACGTGACGTACGTGGTGCCCGGCGCCATGCTCCTCTGCGCGGGCTTCGGCGCGGCCTCCACCGCCGTCAGCGTCACCGAGGACATGACGAACGGCGTCATCGACCGCTTCCGCTCCCTCGATGTCGGCGGCATCCCGATCCTCGCCGGGCACGTCGCGGCCTCGGTGGTGCGCAACCTGATCTCCACCGCCCTGGTCCTCGCCGTAGCCCTCGCGATCGGCTTCCGCCCGCAGGCGGGCCCGGCCGCCTTCCTCGCCGCGGCCGGCCTGCTGCTGACGTACATCACGGCGATCTCGTGGCTGGCCGCCGCGCTCGGGCTGCTCGCCAGGACGCCGGAGGCCGCGGGCGGCTTCACCTTCCTGATGATGTTCCTGCCGTACCCGTCCAGCGCCTTCGTCCCCATCGACACCATGCCCAGCTGGCTCCACGGCTTCGCCGACCACCAGCCGCTGACCCCCGTGATCGAATCCCTGCGCGCACTGCTCCTGGCGCAGCCCGCGGGACATGCCCCCTGGGTGGCCCTGACCTGGTGCGCCGGCATCACGGCCGTGGCCATGACCCTGGCGGCGGTCCTCTTCCGCGGCAGAACCCGCTGACGGGCTCCGGTCGGAGCCCCTCAGCGGGCCTGTGAGCCTGCCGCTCAGCTGTTGAGCGGGTAGGAGTGGCGGCCCGTGGCCTCATCGATCTCGGCGTGGGCCTTCTGCAACATCTGCGACGCGAGATCCATGAGCGCGCGAGCGCCCGCGATCTCTTCCCCGACCCTCAGCTGCTCCGGGTCGGAGGGATGACGCAAGGCATAGCCCCGCGCCTTGATCTCGGAGCCGTCCCCGAGTCTTACCAGGGCCGCCGCACTGGTGCGGTGGCCCTCCTCGGTGAATTCGAGCTCCACATGCCACCCGACGAGCGTGGCCATGGTGCATCACCTCCAGGGGGTCACCCTTCCCTCCAGGGTGCGCCTGAGGGGAGAGGAGCGCGAGCGGGGCTTCGGGGGGCGGGAGCCGCGGCTCGGACGGCATCGGGGATGCCCAGGGAGATCCCCGTCGGAGGCGTCCGGCGCCCGTACTCGCCCCTGAGGCCCCTGACAAGTCCCGAGTCTTCGGAACCTGACCTGGCTTTGCCGGTGGGGCCTACTTGAAGTGCGGGCCAACGGGAAAAGAACGAGGCCGAGAATTCCTCTTCTCTCACCGGACCGCATCATTCGCCCCGGTTTTCCGGGCACACCGATGAATTTATCCAGCATAGGAGAATGCCATGACCAGCATCGTTTCGACCCACGACAGCGACCGTGCTAAGCGCCGGGGCTTCCGCCTTGCAACGGTCGTCGCCGCGGCCGCTGTGATCGCCGGAGGAGTCATCCTTCCGGCATCCGCCGCGACGGCGTCCACAGGGTCCGTCTCGCACGTGGAGGTCGTCGGCAAGAAGCACTTCTGCAAGAAGCACCCCCACCATCCCAAGTGCGTCAAGCACACCGGCACGAACAAGGGCGGCGACGGCAACGGCGGTAACGCCACCGGACCCGGCAACAACACGGGCGGCACCGGCAACGGCGGCGACGCTTCCGGCCCGGGCAACAACACCGGCGGCACCGGCAACGGCGGCGACGCAACCGGTACCGGCACTGGCACCGGCACCAACCAGGGCGGCGAGGGTAACGGTGGCGACGCGACCGGACCCGGCAACAACACGGGCGGCACCGGCAACGGCGGCGACGCTTCCGGCCCCGGCGACAACACGGGTGGCACCGGCAACGGCGGCGACGCGACGGGTACCGGCACCAACCAGGGCGGCGAGGGTAACGGCGGCGACGCGACCGGGCCGGGCAACAACACCGGTGGCACGGGCAACGGCGGCGACGCTTCCGGCCCGGGCAACAACACGGGTGGCACCGGCAACGGCGGCGACGCTTCCGGCCCGGGCAACAACACCGGCGGCGACGGCAACGGCGGTGACGCGACTGGTGAATAGGAGCTGACGACCAGACAGCGACGAGTCAGTACGCGATCCGGCTGGGTGGTGGACACGCCGCCCAGCCGAGCCGCAGACCATCGAATTCAGATCCGCCCCTGTAAACAACAAGACTTTTCGTTCTCGAATACCGGGAGCGTGCGGAAAAGGAATGGAAACTGTCATGACGAGTAGTCCGCGGAAGAGCAGCCTGGTTGTAGCAGCAGCCTCTGTCCTCCTCAGTGCCGGTGTGCTGATCCCAGCGGGTGCGGCGGTTGCAGCCCCGACGATTCAGGTCGTCGGTGGCGACCACAGCGGGCACGACGGCGACCGCGACCACGGACGGCATGACGGCCACAAGAAGCGCGACGGTCACAAGAAGCACGGCGACCACAAGAAGCACGGCCACGACGACTACTGCGCTCCCGGCAACGGCGGTAACGGCAACGGTGGTGACGGGACCGGCGGCGACGCCCAGGTCTGTACGGCTCCGGGCGGTACCGGCACCGGCGGCACCGGACGCGGCGGAAGGGGCCGCTGCGGTGGCCGCAACGGCAACGGCACCAACGGCACTGGGACCAACGGCAACGACGGCCCGCCCTGCCCCGACAAGCCGGCGCCGGAAGTCCCCAAGGACGACACGAGCCCCCCGTCCGTCCCCGAGGCACCGGCCCCGCCGCCGCCCGTGGAAGAGGTCCCGTCCGTTCCCGAGGCGCCGGCCCCCGCGGAGGAGCCCCCGTCCGTACCTGAGGCACCGGCCCCGGTGGAAGAGGCCCCGCCCGCTCCTGAAGCTCCGGCCCCGCCCCCGGACATCATCGTCCGCTGATCGCTTGCCCCACCGCCTTGCGGTGGGGCAAAGCTCGTTCCCCGAACAGGCGCCGGACGCCTCCGACGAGAAGCACCCAAGGTGGTGGGCGGCCTCTGTCCGGCCCAGGACGGCCTGGAGACGCTGAGAGGTGAGGAGCGCGTAGCGATCGGATGCGCTTGCCCCGACCCGGCGACCGGTCCGAATGGGCCCCGCCTCGGGACCGAGCCCCGCGCCCGACCAGGTCGCGGATCTCTGATGTCCCGTCCTGATCCTTGAACACCCGGCCCGTTCCTTTGGGGGTTTCCCGGCGGTCTTCGTATGTCCGGGGCGGGACGGTCGGTCAAGGGTGGCCGAAGGCCATCGCGAAGCGACGCGAGGAACGAGCGCCCTTGAGGGACCGGCCCGAACCGGAGAGACGAAGACCGCCGGGAAACCCCCATACGCCTCTCCGATGCCGCCCGAGCGGCTCCCGCCCGCCCCGAAGCCCAGCCCCGCCCCGCCCCAGCCCCCCTCAGCGCGTCTCAGCGCATCTCAGCCCCCTCAGCCCCCCTCAGCGCGTCTCGCGCAGCCAGCCCGCGACCTCGGTCGCCCAGTACGTGAGGATCGTGTCGGCACCCGCCCGCTTGATGCCGAGCAGGGTCTCCAGGATGGCGCGGTCGCGCTCGATCCAGCCCTTCTCCGCCGCCGCCTCGACCATCGCGAACTCGCCGCTGATCTGGTACGCCGCCACCGGAACGTCCACCGACTGCGCGACCCGGTACAGGATGTCGAGGTAGGGACCGGCCGGCTTGACCATCACCATGTCCGCACCCTCCTCCAGGTCGAGGGCGAGCTCCCGCAGGGACTCCCGGGCGTTCGCCGGGTCCTGCTGGTACGTCTTGCGGTCGCCCTGCAGCGAGGAGGCGACGGCCTCGCGGAAGGGACCGTAGAAGGCGGACGTGTACTTCGCCGTGTACGCGAGGATCGAGACGTCCTCGTGCCCGGTCTCGTCCAGCGCGTCACGGATGACGCCGACCTGCCCGTCCATCATCCCGCTCGGCCCGACCACGTGGACGCCCGCGTCCGCCTGGACCTGCGCCATCTCGGCGTAGCGCTCCAGCGTCGCGTCGTTGTCGACGCGCCCGTGCTCGTCCAGCACACCGCAGTGGCCGTGGTCGGTGTACTCGTCCAGGCACAGGTCCGACATGATGACGAGGTCGTCGCCGACCTCCGCCTTCACGTCGCGGATCGCGACCTGCAGGATCCCGTCCGGCTCGGTGCCCGCCGTGCCCAGCGCGTCCTTGTTCTCGTCGGCCGGGACACCGAACAGCATGATCCCGGCGACCCCCGCCTCGACCGCCTCGACGGCGGCCTTCCGCAGCGTGTCCCGGGTGTGCTGCACGACGCCGGGCATCGCGGAGATCGCCAGGGGTTCGCTGATGCCCTCCCGGACGAAGGCCGGGAGGATCAGGTCCGAGGGGTGCAGCCGGTTCTCCGCGACCATCCGCCGCATCGCCGGGGTGGTGCGCAGCCGGCGGGGCCGCGAACCGGGGAAGGATCCGTACGCACTCATCTTCAGTCGCCTCTTCGAGCATCGACAGCAGTCCGCACAAGGGTAGAGCCCGGGCCCCCCGCTCCCGGGCTCCACCCGTGCGACCGGCAGCCGGTCAGCCCGAGACCTCCACCGACAGGTACGGGGCCAGCGCCCGCAGGAAGTCCGGTGCGTCGAACATCGCCCCGGCCGAGGCCACGCCCGTCGTCCGGGTGCGCCCGGACAGGATGCGCTCGACGGCCTCCACCGCCAGGGGCGCGGTGACCGCGTAGATGTCCCGGCCGTGTGCGGTGGCGCGGCGTTCGACGCCGCCCGCGCGGACCAGCACGTCCACGACGAAGGTCTGGTCCGACCGTCCGAGGTCGTCGACCGCCTCCGGTGCCGGTGTGTCCGCCCCGGCCAGGTCCCGCGCGGCCTCCACGGCCATGTACGTACGCACCTCGGGCACGGTGACGTGGCTGGGCACGGTGACGACATCGGCCATGGTGAACTCCGCGATCACCGACCGCCGGCCGAGCGGCTCGGGGAAGACCCAGTCCTGCTCCGACAGCTGGTCGTCGTGGTACTGCAGGGCGCCGTCCGTGAACCTCACCCGGCGGCCCCCGCGGCGCTCGTGGGAGACGGCGCCGGCCGTCCTGGTGCCCGCGGTGGGCTGCCAGCTGCTCAGCCCGTACGCGATGTGCACCTCGTCCGCCGCGGTCCGCTCACCCATGGCCGCGCCGGCCAGCAGGTCGCCCAGGCCCCCGTAGAAGGCCATGGCCGGCACCACGGGCACCTCCGCCTTGCGGGCCGCTTCCGCGTGGTCGGCGAACATCGCCGCGTTCGCCTCGATCTCCGCCGCGACGTCGACGTAGGGGATCCCCGCGCGCAGGGCCGCCTCGACGACCGGGCCGCCCGTCACCGCGAACGGTCCGGCGGCGTTGATGACGGCCGCCGCTCCGGCGAGGGCCCGGTCCAGGGAGGCCGGGTCGTCCACGGTGGCCGGGCGGACGAGCACGTCCGCGCCTCCGGCCGCCAGCGCCTCCAACCGGGCTTCGTCGCGGCCGGAGACGACGGTGGCGATGCCGCGCCTGCGCAGCTCGGCGACGATGAAACGGCCGGTGTGTCCCGTCGCCCCGTAGACCACCACCGCGCCGGTCGTACCCGCTCTGCGGTCCGTGCTGCCCACCGTGCTCATCGTTCTCCCCGTCCTCGTCGTCCTCGTCGTCCCCGTCGTCCTGGTGAACCCAGTCTCGGGGCGGGCCGTGCCCGAACGTGATGGTCCGGAACGACATCACCCGTACACTTTCGGACATGCCCACTGTCGCCCTGGCGGCCGCCGGTCACATGCTGCACTTCGAGCTGGCGGTGGCCTACGAGATCTTCGGCAATCCCCCGCTCGACGCCCCGCAGGGCTGGTACGACGTACTGCTCTGCGGCCCCGGTCCGGTGCGCGTCGGCCCGTTCACCGTCGAGCCCGACCACGGCCTGGAGCGGCTGGTCCGGGCCGACACCGTGATCGTGCCCGCCTGCGCCGACGTGGACGAGCCGCCGCCGCCCGAGCTGGTCGACGCCGTGCGCGCGGCCCACGCGGCGGGTGCCCGGGTCGCCTCCCTGTGCACCGGGGCCTTCGTGCTCGGCGCCGCGGGCCTGCTGGACGGGCGGCGGGCCACCACCCACTGGGCGCACGCCGCTGAGCTGAGCGCACGCCATCCGCTGGCCGAGGTCGACCCGGACGTGCTCTACACGGACAACGGCAGCGTGCTCACGGCCGCGGGCAAGGCCGCCGCCGTGGACCTGTGCCTGCACCTGATCCACCTCGACCACGGCACCGCCGTCGCCAACTCCATCGCCCGCCGTCTGGTCATGGCGCCGCACCGGCCCGGCGGCCAGGCGCAGTTCGTGGCCACCCCGGTGCAGGTCACGAGCGGCGACCACCAGCTCGCCGGGCTGCTCGCCTGGGCCCAGCAACGGCTGGACCGGCCGTTGACCGTCACCGACATGGCGCGCAGGGCCAGTACGAGCCCGCGCCACCTGGGCCGGCAGTTCCGGGCGGTCACCGGCCAGACCCCGCTGCAATGGCTGCTGACCCAGCGCGTCCGCCGCGCGCAGGAGTTGCTGGAGGCCACGGACGAGACGATCGAGGCGGTCGCCGTCGCCACCGGCATGGGTACGGCGACGACGCTGCGCCGCCAGTTCAAGCGGGTCGTCGGCGTCCCGCCCGACAGCTACCGCCGCGCCTTCCGCAGCACGAACCCCGCCTGACGGGCCCGCACCCTCATCCGGCGGGTCCGTTCCTCCACCTCCACCGCCACTGGCCGTCCGCAAACCGATTGCGCCCGGGTACGCGAGAGGGGCCCGGGCGCTCACCGCACCCGGGCCCCTCTGCGACCGGTCGATCCGGCCTTAAACCGCTCACGTCGTACGACGCCGCCGCGCCCCCGGCCGCCGCTCGCTCGGCCGGAACACCGTCTCGCCGGCCTCCTTGGCCGCCTCGCGGCGCGCCGCACCGTACTCGGCGAGGGCCTCCGCCAGCTTCGACACCGACGGCTCCGGGGACAGGACGTCCACGCGCAGCCCGTGCTCCTCCGCCGTCTTGGCCGTCGCCGGCCCGATACAGGCGATGACGGTCACGTTGTGCGGCTTCCCGGCGATACCGACCAGGTTGCGGACGGTGGACGAGGACGTGAAGAGAACGGCGTCGAAGCCGCCGCCCTTGATCGCCTCGCGCGTGTCCGCCGGCGGCGGCGACGCGCGCACCGTCCGGTAGGCGGTGACGTCGTCGACCTCCCACCCGAGCTCGATCAGCCCGGCGACCAGCGTCTCGGTCGCGATGTCGGCCCGCGGTAGGAACACGCGGTCGATCGGGTCGAAGACCGGGTCGTACGGCGGCCAGTCCTCCAGCAGTCCGGCCGCGGACTGCTCACCGCTGGGCACCAGGTCCGGCTTCACGCCGAACTCCACGAGCGCGGCGGCGGTCTGCTCGCCCACCGCGGCGACCTTGATGCCCGCGAAGGCGCGCGCGTCGAGCCCGTACTCCTCGAACTTCTCGCGGACGGCCTTGACGGCGTTGACCGAGGTGAAGGCGATCCACTCGTAGCGGCCCGTCACCAGGCCCTTCACCGCGCGCTCCATCTGCTGGGGGGTGCGCGGCGGCTCCACGGCGATGGTCGGCACCTCGTGGGGCACCGCGCCGTAGGAACGCAGCTGGTCGGAGAGCGAGGCGGCCTGCTCCTTGGTACGCGGTACGAGCACCCGCCAGCCGAACAGCGGCTTCGACTCGAACCAGGACAGGTCCTCGCGCCGCGCGGCGGCGCTGTGCTCACCGACCACGGCTATGACGGGCCGGGCGCCCTCGGGTGAGGGAAGCACCTTGCCCTGCTTGAACACCTGGGCGATGGTGCCCAGCGTCGCGCACCAGGTCCGCTGCCGCGTGGTGGTACCGGCGACGGTCACGGTCAGCGGGGTGTCGGGCTTGCGCCCGGCGCTCACCAGCTCGGCGGCGGCCGCCGGGACGGTCTCCAGCGTCGCGGACACGACGAGGATGCCGTCGCTCGCGCCCACCTCGCTCCAGCAGCGCGCCGAGGCGGTCTTCGCGTCGACGAACCGCACGTCCGCGCCCTGCTTGTCGCGCAGCGGGACACCGGCGTACGCGGGCACGCCCACCGCGGTCGCGACACCGGGCACCACCTCGAAGGGGATACCGGCGGTGGCGCAGACGAGCATCTCCTCGGCGGCGTTGCCGTCGAGCCCGGGGTCGCCCGTGACGGCACGCACGACCCGCCTGCCGGAGCGTGCGGCCTCCATGACAAGATTGGCCGCGTCCCGGATCACCGGGACCCCGGCGGCCGCTGACACTTCATCAGCAATCGTCAGCTGCGGCGTGTCGACGTTCGCGCGCGCATGAGTCCGTACGACCTCGAGCACCTCGGGCTCGGCGATCAGTACGTCCGCGGCGGCGAGCGCCTCGACGGCGCGCAGTGTCAGCAGACCCGGGTCTCCCGGGCCGGCACCGAGGAAGGTGACGCGCCCGTGGGCGGCGACGGCCGGATAGGCGGAGGTGGTCGGAATTGAGGGGTTCAAAGCGATCGCTCCCCCATCAGACCGGCCGCGCCCTTGGCCAGCATCTCGTCCGCGAGTTCGCGGCCGAGCGCCATGGCCTCGTCGTACGACTGGGGCACGGGACCGGTGGTGGACAGCTGCACCAGCGTCGTGCCGTCGAGGGTTCCGACGACGCCGCGCAGGCGCATTTCATTGACAATCTCCCCGTCGGCCAGCAGATCGGCGAACGCGCCCACGGGTGCGCTGCAGCCTGCCTCCAGGGTGGCGAGCAGGGAACGCTCGGCGGTCACGGCGGCCCGGGTGTGCGGGTCGTCGAGTTCGCCGAGCGCGGCGACGAGGTCCGTGTCGGACGCGAGGCACTCCACGGCCAGGGCGCCCTGGCCGGGTGCCGGCAGGACGCTGTCGACGGGCAGCAGGTCGGTCGCTTCGTCACCGCGCCCGATCCGGTTCAGACCGGCGGCCGCCAGGACGACCGCGTCGAGCTCACCGTCGTGGACGAAGCCGATCCGGGTGTCGACGTTGCCGCGGATCGGCACCGTCTCGATCCGCTTGCCGAGCGACAGCGCCAGGTGGTTGAGCTGGGCGGTGCGCCGCGGCGAGCCGGTGCCGATCCGGGCGCCGTCGGGCAGCTGCTCGAAGGTCAGACCGTCCCGGGCGACGAGCGCGTCCCGCGCGTCCTCGCGGCGCGGCATGGCCGCGATCACGAGGTCGTCGGGCTGCGCGGTCGGCAGGTCCTTCAGCGAGTGCACGGCGAAGTCGACCTCTCCGCGCAGCAGCGCGTCGCGCAGGGCGGTGACGAACACGCCCGTCCCGCCGATCTGCGAGAGATGCTCGCGCGAGACGTCGCCGTAGGTCGTGATCTCCACGAGCTCGACGGCCCGGCCGGTGACGGCCCGTACCGCGTCGGCGACGTGCCCCGACTGGGACATGGCCAGCTTGCTCCGCCGCGTACCGAGCCGCAGCGGCTGGTCGGGACGTGTGTTCATGATGCCCGTCCTGGGTCGTCGTCGTTCATCGGATCGGCCGCGTCCGCCCGGCTGACGGAAGCAACCGTCTGAGGGTCGAGGTCGAAGAGTTCGCGCAGCGCTTCCGCGTACCCGGCGCCGCCGGGTTCGCTCGCGAGCTGCTTGACGCGCACGGTCGGCGCGTGGAGGAGCTTGTCCACGACGCGGCGTACGGTCTGGGTCACCTCGGCGCGCTGCCGTTCGTCGAGGTCGGGCACGCGCCCGTCGAGCCGCGCCACTTCCATGGCCACGACCTCGGCCGCCATGGCGCGCAGGGCGACGACGGTGGGCGTGATGTGTGCGGCCCGCTGCGCCGCCCCGAAGGCCGCCACTTCCTGGGCGACTATTGCGCGTACGGCGTCGACGTCGGCCGCCATCGGGGCGTCGGCGGACGCCTCCGCGAGCGACTCGATGTCCACGAGCCGGACGCCCGGGATCCGGTGCACGGCCGCGTCGATGTCCCTGGGCATGGCCAGGTCGAGCAGCGCGAGCCGGACGGTGGTCGCGTGGGCTTGCGTACGGGTGCTCCTGCGGGGCTGCCGCTGTGCGGCGGCCTCGCCCTGGTCGGCCCAGGTCCCGTGCAGTTCGAGGGAGTTGGCGTCGACCCCGGTCAGCGCGGAGCGCCCATCGGGCCCGACGGGACACCCGTCGGCCTCCACGGGAGCACTGATCGTTCGCGCGGCCCCGGCGTCAGCCAGGCGCCTCCCGCCTTCGGCCGCGGCCGCAAGACGAGCCACGACATCGGCCAACTCCAGCCCCGCCAGGGGGCCCGTCCCAGCGGTAGCTGGGGGAGATTGAGGCGCGGGGGTCCGGGGGCGGAGCCCCTGGGAGGCCCGGGGCGCAGCCCCGGCCTCTCCCTGCTCGGCCGGCGCGAGCCCACCGGCGCCCCAGGACACGGCGGCCAGCACGTCATCGGCGGTCAGCACGAGCCCGGTGGCCCCCGTGCAGGACACCACCACATCGACTCGTGTCAGCTCATCGGGCACCCGGGCCATCGGGATGGCCGCCGCAGCGACCCCGGTGCCCGAGGCAACCAGAATCTCCGCGAGCCGCTCCGCCCGGTCGGCGGTCCGGTTGGCCACGACGATCTCGGCGACCCCGACCCGCGCCAGCGTCGCCGCGGCCAGCGAGGACATCGACCCGGCGCCGATGACCAGCGCCCGCTTGCCCGCGGCCCACTCGGCCACCGGCGTCCGCACGGCGAGCTGCTCCAGCCCGAAGGTCACCAGCGACTGGCCGGCCCGGTCGATCCCGGTCTCGGAGTGCGCCCGCTTGCCGACCCGCAGCGCCTGCTGGAACAGGTCGTTGATCAGCCGCCCGGCGGTGTGGAGCTCCTGCCCCAGCGCCAGCGCGTCCTTGATCTGGCCGAGGATCTGCCCCTCGCCCACGACCATCGAGTCCAGGCCGCACGCCACCGAGAACAGGTGGTGCACCGCCCGGTCCTCGTAGTGCACGTACAGGTAGGGGGTGAGCTCCTCCAGTGCGACGCCGCTGTGCTGCGCGAGCAGCGTGGACAGCTCGGCGACACCGGCGTGGAACTTGTCCACGTCCGCGTACAGCTCGATCCGGTTGCAGGTGGCCAGCACGGTCGCCTCGGTCGCCGGTTCGGCGGCCAGGGTGTCGTGCAGCAGCTTCACCTTGGCATCGGCGGACAGCGAGGCCCGCTCCAGCACGCTCACGGGTGCGCTGCGGTGGCTCAGCCCTACGACGAGCAGACTCATGCCGGCATCACCGCCGGCACGTCACCCTCGGGCCCGCCCTTGCGCTGCTCGGCGGCGGTCCGCCCGGCCGGCGGCACCACGGCCGCGGCGGGGGCGGCGCCGCCCACGGAGGAGCCGCCGGCGGCAGCGGCGGCCGCTTCCTCACCGGCCTTGCGCTGCTCGTGGAAGGCGAGGATCTGGAGCTCGATGGAGAGGTCGACCTTGCGCACGTCCACGCCCTCGGGCACGGACAGCACGGTGGGCGCGAAGTTCAGGATGGAGGTGACGCCGGCCGCGATCAGCCGCTCGCTGACCTGCTGGGCGGCACCGGCGGGCGTCGCGATGACACCGATCGAGACGCCGTTCTCCGAGATGATCTTCTCCAGATCATCGGTGTGCTGCACGGCCATGCCCGCGACCGGCTTGCCGGCCATCGCCGGGTCCGCGTCGATGAGGGCCGCGACGCGGAAGCCGCGCGCGGAGAATCCGCCGTAGTTGGCGAGGGCGGCGCCGAGGTTGCCGATGCCGACGATGACGACCGGCCAGTCCTGGGTCAGGCCGAGCTCGCGGGAGATCTGGTAGACGAGGTACTCGACGTCGTAGCCGACGCCGCGGGTCCCGTAGGAACCGAGGTACGAGAAGTCCTTGCGCAGCTTCGCGGAGTTGACTCCGGCGGCGGCCGCGAGCTCCTCGGAGGACACCGTGGGCACCGATCGCTCGGAGAGCGCGGTGAGGGCACGCAAGTACAGCGGAAGCCGGGCGACAGTGGCCTCGGGAATACCTCGGCTGCGCGTCGCCGGTCGGTGAGTTCGGCCAGTTGCCACGATGCTCCTGCGGGATGAGCGGGGCTGCAGGCGGCCACTTGTCCCAGGACCGCCCCGTCGACAGCAGGCTATGCCTTTGTGAACGCGTGCACAAAGATTGTGTCCGGTTTGTCCGTCCAAAGTGACCGGGGTCACGCGACTCCGGCACGTAAAGCCGGAACCATCGGCACGTCGAACCCGTTCAAATCCCAAAGGGGGCAAAACCGTGCACACTCCTCACAGATACGCCCCCGAGACCCCATAAATCGCCCATGATGGTAACCGGGAAGAGGGTCAGGCCCCCAACGCCCGCCGGAGACGGTCGGGGTTCACCCTCCAGAAGGTGTGCTGCTCGCCGTCCACGAGCACGACCGGAATCTGCTCCCAGTGCAGCCGGTAGAGCTCCTCGTCCTGCGAGATGTCCTTCTTCTCCCACTGCGCACCCGTCTCGGCGCACACCTTCGCGACCACCTCCTCGGCCTCGTCGCACAGGTGGCACCCCGGCTTCCCGATGAGCGTCACCGTCCGCTCGCCGGGCTGCTTCTTTTCCTTACGGCGCAACAAAGGGCTCATGCCACCCATTCTCCCGCGCCCTCACGTAACAGCAGCGCCCCGAAGAGTTCACGCCTCCGCATCCCATCGGTTCGGGAACTCCCGAACACAGTGGCTATGCTCGCGTCATGGCCGCTCTCGGATGGCTCCCCCCTCGTCGGCGCTCCGCCACCGCACGCAGCGTGCTGGCGGGCGAGGCCTCGGCCGAGGCCGCCCGCAAGACCGCTCTGGCCGAGGCCCCGGCGTTCACCGAACCCGAAACGGAACCGGAAGCCCTCGCCGAAGAGGGCCCGGAGCAGACCCCGGACGAGCCCGTCTTCCCGGTCGCCGGCGACGATCTCGCCGCCGCCTTCTTCGACCTCGACAACACCGTCATGCAGGGCGCCGCGATCTTCCACTTCGGCCGCGGCCTCTACAAGCGCGAGTTCTTCCGGCGCCGCGAGCTCGCCCGCTTCGCCTGGCAGCAGGCCTGGTTCCGGCTCGCCGGGGTCGAGGACCCCGAGCACATGCAGGACGCCCGCGACAGCGCCCTGTCCATCGTCAAGGGCCACAAGGTCTCCGAGCTGATGGCGATCGGCGAGGAGATCTACGACGAGTACATGGCCGAGCGGATCTGGCCGGGCACCCGCGCCCTGGCCCAGGCCCACCTCGACGCCGGACAGAAGGTGTGGCTGGTCACGGCCGCCCCCGTGGAGACGGCCACGATCATCGCCCGCCGCCTCGGCCTGACCGGGGCCCTGGGCACCGTCGCCGAGTCCGTCGACGGGATCTACACCGGCCGCCTGGTCGGCGAGCCCCTGCACGGCCCCGCGAAGGCGGAGGCGGTCCGCGCCCTGGCCGCCGCCGAGGGTCTCGACCTCGAACGCTGCGCCGCGTACAGCGATTCGCACAACGACATCCCGATGCTGTCACTGGTCGGACATCCGTACGCGATCAATCCCGACACAAAACTGCGCAAGCATGCCCGCACCAACGACTGGCGGCTGCGCGACTATCGGACCGGCCGCAAGGCCGTGAAGGTCGGCGTCCCGGCAGCCGCCGGCGTCGGCGCGATCGCGGGCGGCGCCGCCGCGGCCATCGCCCTGCACCGCCGCCGCAAGTAGCAACGCCAGGCCCGGGGCCCACGCGCCCCGGGCCCGCCCGGACCACGGCCCGGACCCGGGCATTCGCTCACCTCTACCCGCGTCCCCGGCGCGGCACTCCGGCATGCCCGACTCGGTCGCGGGACCCCTTGGAAGCGTCCATTCCGCGTATCCAAGTGATCAAGAATCGATCACCAACTGCGACCGAATATGCCCTCGACACGCAACAGAAGTGTCGGAACCGGTGATTTGAGCAACTGGGTGTAGCGCTGCCTGTACGAAGCGTTATTCTCCTCAAACGCATGCCACCGGCCATCTGTCGCCACGACGGGTGAACGGTCCCGCACTGCACGTGATGGAAGCTCTGCCTCTGGGAGTCCCGTGTACCCACCTGTCGGGGTTGACGCCTCGGGCCTGGCTCAGCTGCGCACAACGGTCCTCGACCACCTGCGCGGCTTCGTCCCCACCGCGTACGCCGTCCCCGCCTTCGCCGCCGCAGTCCCTGCCGGCTTCGGCCCGGCCGGTCCTTGCTATGCCCTGACCGACGGCGGCGCGACGGTGGGCAGACGAGGTCGCGCCGGCGGCGGCTCGAACGCCGCCGGCACCGGCACCCAGGCCACCCACCGCCGCCCCACCGCGGACAGCGACCAGGCCCGCATGATGGACCTGGTCGAACGCGCCCAGGCGGGCGAGGCCGAAGCCTTCGGCCGCCTCTACGACCAGTACAGCGACACGGTCTACCGGTACATCTACTACCGCGTCGGCGGTAAGGCGACCGCGGAGGACCTCACCAGCGAGACGTTCCTGCGCGCGCTGCGCCGGATCTCCACCTTCACCTGGCAGGGCCGCGACTTCGGCGCCTGGCTCGTGACGATCGCCCGCAACCTGGTGGCGGACCACTTCAAGTCCAGCCGCTTCCGGCTGGAGGTCACCACCGGCGAGATGCTCGACGCGAACGAGGTCGAGCGCAGCCCCGAGGACTCCGTCCTGGAGTCCCTCTCCAACGCGGCCCTGCTGGAGGCCGTACGCAAGCTCAATCCGCAGCAGCAGGAGTGCGTGACCCTGCGCTTCCTGCAGGGCCTCTCGGTCGCCGAGACGGCCCGGGTGATGGGGAAGAACGAGGGCGCCATCAAGACGCTCCAGTACCGGGCGGTGCGCACCCTGGCCCGCCTCCTCCCCGAAGACGCCCGCTGACCCTCCGACACCACACAACCTCACATTCGGTGACCCCTCGATGACGCTGTGGTCAGATCATCCTTCGTCCGTAACCCAAGTGCCGCGACGCTCGTTGTGCGGAATGCAGGCTCCCTGTGGACACGCTTTGCCCGAAGCCGCTCACTCGAAAGTGTGGATGCGCTCAAGGAAGGCAACCTTCCGGACACCTTGGGGAGTCGATCGTCATGACGAGAGGAGGTGCCGCCAGTGATCGCGAACGTGACCCCGCACCGGCGGGCGAACGCCTTCGCCCAGGCCCTGGAGGATCGGACCCCGTCCGACCTTCCAGATCCGGACTCGGCGGCCGAGCAGTCCGAGGCACCTGCCGAACCTGCCGACCACGACCGGCTGTTGGCCCTGGCGAGCGTGCTCGGCGAAAGAATGCCGCGCCCAGTGCTGGACCCCGAGGTCAAAGTGGTGCAACGAGCCCAGCTCATTGCCGCCATGGAGGCCATGGTGCTGGAGGAGAGGGCCGGGGGCGGTGCCGCCTCGGACCCTCAGGTGCCCGAACAGCGGACCGGCCGCGGCGCCCACCGGGCGACCCCGCTCCGGAAATTGCGGCCCCGCTCCCGCTGGTCCAAGGGCATCGCAGCGGGCGGCCTCACCGTGGGTGTGGCCGCCGGGGCCTTCAGCGGAGTGGCCGCTGCCAGTTCCGACGCCCTGCCCGGTGACCACCTCTACCCCGTGAAGCGGGGCATGGAGGACCTGAAGCTGGGGATGGCCGACGACGACTCGGACCGGGGCGAGCTCTATCTCGACCAGGCCTCGAACCGCCTGTCGGAAGCCCGTCGGCTGATGGAACGAGGCCGGCTGGGCGACCTGGACCACGAGTCCCTGGGCGCCATCCGCCGCGCCCTCGCGGGTGTGAAGCACGACGCGGAGGAAGGCCACCGCCTCCTCCAGGCCGCGTACGAACGGGACGGTTCGCTCGGCCCGATCCAGAAGCTGTCGTCGTTCTCCCGCTCCCACCGCGACGCGTGGGGCAAGCTCCGCGAGAAGCTCCCGGCGCAGCTCACGGACGTGGGCGGTGAGGTGGAGTCGGTCTTCCAGGCCATAGACGAAGACGTGGCGCCGCTGCAGAGCCTGCTCCCCAAGCCTCCGGAGCAGACCCGCGGCACCGGAGGCACCCCCGGCTCGTCCGCCAAGCCGGGTGGCACCCCCAGTGGCGGCGGCCACTCGTCCGCCCCGGCCGCCGGGACGCCGTCGGGCAGCCCTGCGGCGCCGTCCCCCTCGGGCAGCTCCCGGCCCCCCGCCGGCGGCCTCCTCGGCGGTACGGGCGACCTGCTCAACCCGCCCGCGGGACAGTCGGCCCCGCCCCCCTCGGGCACACCGGAGAACCCGAAGCCGGACATCACCATCCCGCCCCTGCTCCCGGGGCTCCTCCCGGGCCTGGGCCTGGGCGCGGAGGACGCCGAGTAACAGGAAGGGCGGGGCTGCCGAGGCAGCCCCGCCCTTCCTGTTCAGCCTCGTCAGAAGAACACGGACCGCCGCTGCACCAGCAGCTTGTACAGCGTGTGCTGGATCTGCTCCCGCACCTGGTCCGTGAGGTTGAACATCAGCATCGGGTCCTCCGCCGCCTCCGCGGCGTACCCGTCCGTCGGGATCGGCTCCCCGAACTGGATCGTCCACTTCGTCGGCAACGGCACCGCGCCCAGCGGCCCCAGCCACGGGAACGTCGGCGTGATCGGGAAGTACGGGACCCCCAGCAGCCGTGCCAGCGTCTTCGCGTTGCCGACCATGGGGTAGATCTCCTCCGCCCCCACGATCGAGCACGGCACGATCGGCGTCCCCGCCCGCAGTGCCGTCGACACGAACCCGCCGCGCCCGAACCGCTGCAGCTTGTACCGGTCCCCGAACGGCTTCCCTATCCCCTTGAAGCCCTCCGGCATCACACCGACCAGTTCCCCGGCCTCCAGCAGCCGCTGCGCGTCCTCCGCGCACGCCAGGGTGTGCCCCGCCTTGCGGGCCAGCTCGTTGACCACCGGCAGCATGAACACCAGGTCTGCCGCCAGCAGCCGCAGGTGCCGCTCGGCCGGGTGGTGGTCGTGCACGGCGACCTGCAGCATCAGCCCGTCGAGCGGCAGCGTCCCGGAGTGGTTCGCCACGATCAGCGCACCGCCCTCCGCCGGGATGTTCTCGATGCCCTTGACCTCGACCCGGAAGTACTTGTCGTACAGCGGCCGCATCAGGGACATCAGGACCTGGTCCGTCAGTTCCTTGTCGTAGCCGAAGTCGTCGACCTCGTAGTCCCCGGTGACCCGCCGCCGCAGGAACGCCAGCCCGCCGGCGATCCGCCGGTCCCAGCTGTCGCCGGGCGCCGCCGCAGGCGCCGGCTCGGCATCCGCCGGCGGCTCCACCACCGGCTCGGCGGCGGGCACCGCCCGCACCCGGCGGGGGATCCGCCGCCGGGGCCGGTCCTCGTCGAACGGAATGACCTTGGCGTCCGCCACTATCGCTTCGCTCCTTCAGCCGCGTAGGCGTCGTCCTTGAGCCCGTCGAGCCCGTCTGCGTCCAGCATGGCCGCCACCCGGTCCACGACCCGTCCGACCCGCTCCGGCGGCAGCAGCCCGGTCCCCCGGCTCCGTGCGAAGTCCGCGAAGGTCTCAGCGGTCGTGTAGAGGGGTTCAAAGCCGAGCACCTCACGCATCTGCGTGGTCTCCACGACCCGGCCATGGGTGAGCAGCCTTATCTGCTCCGGCGAGAAGTCACTGGCTCCGACCGCCCGCAGCGCGGCACCCACCCAGTTCAACGCGGGCAGCAGCAGCGGCAGTGTGGGCCGCCCGAGCCGCCGCGAGCACTGCGACAGCAGCAGTACGCCGTCACCCGCGATGTTGAACGTCCCGCTGTTCAGGGTCCCGCGCCTGGGCTCCCGCGCCGCCAGCCGCAGCACTTCGAGGACGTCGTCCTCGTGGACGAACTGCAGCCGCGGGTCGTACCCCAGCACGGTCGGCATCACCGGGATCGAGAAGTACTCGGCGAGCGCCGAGTCCGCGAAGGGCCCCAGGATGTTCGCGAACCGCAGGACGCACACCGCGACGTCCGGCCGTCTGCGCGCGAAGCCCCGTACGTAGCCCTCGACCTCGGCGGCGTCCTTGGCGAAGCCGCCCGCCGGGAGGGATTTCGGCTCCGTGGTCTCGGTGAAGACGGCCGGGTCCCGGGGCGTGCCGCCGTAGACGCTGGTGCTCGACTTCACCACGAGCCGTCGTACCGTCGGCGACTTCTGGCAGGCCCCGAGGAGCTGCATGGTGCCGATGACGTTCGTTTCCTTGACGGTGCTGTGCGCACCGCCCGTTCCCGCACTGCCTCCGGTGACCGCAAGATGGACCACCGTGTCCACGGCGTGTTCGGCCAGCACTCTGGCGATCGCCGACTGTCTGATGTCCGTACGGACGAACTCCGCCGATCCGAGCCGGTGCGGCGGTGTCATCGCGTCCACCGCGATCACCCGCTCGACGTCCGGGTCACGCTGGATCCGGCGCACGAAGCGGCCGCCCAACTGCCGGGCAGCCCCGGTGACGAGTACGACCTTCCCCACGAGCTCAGCGCCTCCCTCGAAGAAGTCCCCCGGCTGCACCGCAGCCCCTCCACCAGGATGGTGGAGGGGCTGCGGAGAACACGTACAGCTGCCGTTTACTTCTTGTTACGGCGCTGGACGCGGGTGCGCTTGAGCAGCTTGCGGTGCTTCTTCTTAGCCATCCGCTTGCGCCGCTTCTTGATAACAGAGCCCACGACTACCCTCGCTCACTTCTCTTCACTGGTGCGGGGCGTCTGGGCCCACACGACCTACGTCGGCCTAGCCTACCCGCCCGAGCTCTGAGCTTGTAATCCGAGCGCTTCCGCGTCGTAGCCAGGGGTGTCCCGAGCCTCAGTCTCAGGCCGACTCCACCCCCACATAGGACTCTCGGAGGTACTCGTGGACCGCGTTCTCGGGGACCCGGAAGGACCGGCCCACCCGGATTGCGGGCAGATGACCGTTGTGCACCAGCCGGTACACGGTCATCTTCGACACTCGCATCACCGAGGCGACCTCCGCCACGGTCAGGAACTGAACCTCACTGAGAGGCCTCTCGCCAGCAGCCATGACACACCTTGACCTTCCGCGCATGACGGGCACCGGCTTCCCCTCCGGTTACTCCTCGTCGTCGCACGCTCACTCCCCAGAGTAGGGGCGCGTGATACGAGTGGGGAAGAGGAGCTACGGCCACTCCTGCCGCCCCGTCAGACTCGCGCGGCCGAGCACGTACCGCGTGAGCGGTCGGTAGTAGTCCGCTCGCACCGCGTCATCAAGTGGAACGGCCACCGAGACCCGCCCCTCGGCCTCCCCGACGAACAGCGCGGGATCATCCGTATCCGCCAACCCGATGGCCTCCACACCGAGCTGACCTGCACCGCAGACCCACCCGTGGTCCCCCACCACCAGCTCCGGCAGCGGCCCGCCGGCCTCCGCGAGAGCCCCCAGCGCCACCCGAACCGGCAGCGGCGAATGGGTGTGCACGCCGGTCGCACTCCCCGGCACCCGCACGCCGGGTTCCCGCACCAGTGCGACCCCCCGTACGTATTCGATGCTGTACGTGCGTACGCCGAACCGGGTCGCCATGTCGACACTCACCCCCTGCGCCGGAGTGAGGACAACACATCCCGCCGCCGACAACGCCTCCGCCAAACCGGCGTAGAAGCCCAGGAGCCGATGCGGATGGCCCGTCCCGAACAACACCGGCGACCGCGCCCTCGCCGCCTCGCACAGCCGCCCCGCGAAGGCCTCCAGCGCGGCCATCGTCCGCTCCGGATCGATCACGTCCGGCCCACTGACGTGCGCCGGATCCGCCGAGACCCCGCACTTGTCCGCCATCAGCCTCAGCAGATCACCCTCGCCCCACGCCCACTCCGGATCCAGCCCCAGCATCACCCGCGGATCCCGCGCCGCGAACAGCCGGTAACTGCGCAGACTCTCCTCCCGGGAGGTGGCGACGGGCCCGGCCAACCGGGCGGCCAGCAGATGCGCACGCAGCGCGCCGGTGCTCAACACCCTCCGATGCTGCCCCAACGCATCTGGCGGTTCATCAATTCCACCGAACAGCCCCACAGTTGGCGTAACGATG
The DNA here is from genome assembly GCF_042894785.1 of Streptomyces sp. NPDC001502. Taxonomy (NCBI): domain Bacteria; kingdom Bacillati; phylum Actinomycetota; class Actinomycetes; order Kitasatosporales; family Streptomycetaceae; genus Streptomyces; species Streptomyces sp. NPDC001502. Next base: position 3,334 of record NZ_JBIAVW010000040.1, on the reverse strand, counting down.
CATCACCTCCGGCCGGCCGTTCCGGCCGCACGCTCAGGCCAGCAGGCCGCGCAGCGGGAACACCGCCCGACGCGTGGCCAGAACGGCCTGATCCGTCCGGTCCGCCGGGTCGTAGCCCGCGTCCCAATCCGGCCACGACGGGGTCCGCCCGTCCGTCATCCGGGACGGCGCCAACTGCCGCGTCCGCGCGTACGCCTCGTCCCGCCACGAAGCGGGCACCGCCGACTCGGGATCCACCGGCCGGTGCGCGGCGATCCCCACCAGATGCGTCCACGACCGCGGAACGACGTCCACCACCGCGTACCCGCCCCCGCCCAGCGCCAGCCACCGACCGTCCGCGTACTCGTGCGCGAGCCGGTGACAGGCCTCCTGGACGGCCCGCTGCGCGTCCAGCGAGACCGCCAGGTGCGCCAGCGGGTCCTCGAAGTGCGTATCGGCCCCGTGCTGGGTCACCAGCACCTGCGGCCGGAAGTCCGCCAGCAGCTCCGGCACGACCGCGTGGAACGCGCGCAGCCAGCCCGCGTCCCCCGTCCCGGCGGGCAGCGCGATGTTCACCGCCGACCCCTCCGCCCCCGGACCTCCGGTCTCCTCAGGCCAGCCGGTCTGCGGGAACAGCGTCCGCGGATGCTCGTGCATCGAGATGGTCAGCACCCGCGGGTCGTCCCAGAAGGCCGCCTGCACACCGTCCCCGTGGTGCACGTCCACGTCCACGTACGCGACCCGCTCGGCCCCCAGCTCCAGCAGCCGCGCCACCGCCAGCGAAGCGTCGTTGTAGACACAGAAGCCGGCCGCCCCGCCCGGCATCGCGTGATGCAGCCCGCCGGCGAAGTTCACCGCATGCACGGCCTCACCGTGCCAGAGCGCCTCCGCGCCCGCCACGGACTGCCCGGCGATCAGCGCGGACGCCTCGTGCATCCCGTGGAAGGCAGGATCGTCCAGGGTCCCCAGTCCGTACGAACCGTCCGCGACCCCCGGGTCGGCGGACACCTCGCGCACCGCGGCGACGTAGTCCTCCCGATGGACCAGCCGCAGCGTCGAATCCCCGGCGGCGGGCGCCGCCCGTACCTCCATCGCCCGGTCCAGCCCGAAGGCACGCACCAGGCCCATGGTCAGCGCCAGGCGCACCGGGTCCATCGGATGGCTCGGTCCGAAGTCATACCTCGTTACCGCCTCGTCCCACATCAACAGCCCGGTCACCGGCTCGCCGCTCATGCCGGACACCGTATCGGGCGCCCTCGGAGCCGAACGAGCGGGCTTGGAAGAGTGTCACCAGGACCAGCGCCATCGGCACCAGCATCGCGCCCCGGTAGCTCCAGGCGTCGCCGACCGCGCCGACGAGCGGAGACCCGATCAGGAAGCCGACGTAGTTGAAGATGTTGAGCCGCGCCACGGCCGTGTCGGACGCCCCCGGGAACAGGCGTCCCGCGGCGGCGAAGGTCTGCGGCACGATCACGCACAGCCCGATCCCCAGCAGCGTGAAGCCGAGCATCCCCACCCACGCCCCCGGCGCCGCCGCCACCACGGCGAACCCGGCGGCCGCCACCAGCGTCCCGGCCCGCACCACGGCCGCCGCCCCCAAACGCCGCACGCCCAGGTCCCCCACGGCCCGCCCCACGAGGGTGGTCACCATGTACACGTTGTAGGGGACGGTCGCCATCTGCTCCGAGCTCCCGAGCACGTCCTGGAGGTACTTGGCACTCCAGTTCGCCACCGTGGAATCCCCGATGTACGCGCACGCCATCACGAGGCAGAGCGGCAGCAGCAGCTTGAAGCCGCCAGCCCCCAGCCCCTTCCCGCCGCTCTCCCCCTGGCCCGCCGGCCCGTCGACGTAGCGCCGGCTCCCCCGCAGCGCCAGCGGCAACAGCACGGCCACGGCCGGCAGATAGCTGACGAAGAGGTTCAGCTCCCAGTGCGCCCCCGCCCACGCGGCCGACGCCCCCAGGATCCCGCCGAGGCTGTACGCGGCGTGGAAGCCGAGCATGATGCTCCGCCCGTACGCCCGCTGCAGGCTGACCCCGAGCATGTTCATCGAGGCGTCCAGCGCACCCACCGACAGCCCGAACGCCCCCAGCGCCACCGCCACGTGCCACATCTGGCCGCCGGCTCCGACGCCCAGCAGGGACAGCAGCACCAGCGGCTGCGCCCACCGCAGTACGACGCTGGGCGCCACCCGTTTCACCAGGTGCTCGGTGGCCACGCTCGACGCCCCCGCGAGGACCGGCACGGCCGCGAGGAAGGCAGGCAGCAGGCCGTCGGATATCCCGTACCGGTCCTGGATGGCCGGGATCCGCGTCACGAGCAGCGCGAAGGCGACGCCTTGCACGAAGAAACTGAACCCCAGAGCGCCGCGGCCGCGCCGCAGCCGCACATCATCCGTCATGGCGGGTCAGCGTAGGGCCACGGGCTACCCGTGGGTAGAGAGATCACATACCCAGTCCGGCCTCCAGCCCGAGCATTCCGGTGAGCTGCTTCATGTCACCGAAGTGCCCGGTGGCCCCGGAGAGCCGGTCGGCGGGCAGCATCGCCGTGAACGCGAACACGTCCATGCCCGCGGCGACGGCGGCCTGGATGCCGAGCGGACTGTCCTCGACGACCACACAGCGGGCGGGCTCCACGCCCATCTGCCGCGCCGCGTGCAGGTACAGATCGGGAGCCGGCTTCCCCTGGCCCACGTCCTGCGCGCTGAAGATCCACTCCTCCTCGAACCACCCGTCGAGCCCGGCCACCCGATGCCCGGCCCGGATCCGGTCGTGACTCCCGGAGGAGGCCAGGCAGTACCCGACCCCTTGCGCGGTCAGCGCCCCCAGCACCTCCTCCACGCCGGGGACGGGCTTCAGCTCCTGCTCGAACGCGGCGACGGTCCGCGCGTGCAGGGTCTCGTCGAAGTCGGCCGGCAGCTGCTGCCCGGTCCGCTCGACGACGAGGTCGTGCACCCGGTGCACGGCGGCCCCCATGTAGTCGCGGACCGACTCCTCGTAGGTGGTCGGGTGCCCCAGCTCGGTCAGGTACCCGGCGAGGATGCTGTTGGCGAGCGGCTCGCTGTCCACCAGCACGCCGTCGTTGTCGAAGATGACGAGGTCGTAGCCCATACCCCCACAGTACGAACTAAAGGGACGTAGGGCCCGTCTCGCCGGGCCGCCGACGACGCGTCACCGGGCTGCTGCGGCCATTCGGACGACAGGCGGAAGGCCGCGAGCACGGTCGCCGGCCCCAGAACGCAGAAAAGCCCCGCACCATAAGGTGCGGGGCTTTCCCACAATGATTGTTCGGCGGCGTCCTACTCTCCCACAGGGTCCCCCCTGCAGTACCATCGGCGCTGAAAGGCTTAGCTTCC